>NZ_SMNT01000041.1 GCF_004348265.1 Methylobacterium segetis | reverse complement strand
CGGCCCCGGCCCTCTCCCCGCACGGCATCGATCTCGACGGCGGTCCGCGCTCGGTGGCGATCATGGAGGACCTGTTCGCGGCGCGAACGGCGGGTCCGCCTGCGGCGAACGTGCCCGGCACGCGGCGCGTGGGCGACCCGGTCTCGGCCGCGCTCGCCCGCCTCCGCGCGGGGCTCGATGCCGCGGCCCGCGAGGGCGCGCGGGTTCCGGTCTGGTGGCGGGACGACGACGCGGTCGCGGCGACGCCCGCCTTCGACCGGCTGCTCGCCCTCTCCGAGCAGGCGGGCCTGCCGGTGCTGATCGCGGCCATTCCGGGCCGGGTCGAGCCCTCGCTCGCGAGACGCGTCGATCGCGCGCCGGGGGCCTGCCTCGCCGTCCACGGCCTCGTCCACGCCGATCACGCGCCGCCGAGGAGCCGCCCCGCGGAGTTCGGCCCGCACCGGTCCCTGCCCGTCCTGATCGCGGAGGCGGAGGAGGCGCTGCGGCTTGCGCGATCGCGGCTTCCGGCCGACCAGCTGCTGCCGGTCTTCGTGCCGCCCTGGAACCGGCTGGACGGACATCTCGCCGCGGCCCTGCCGGATCTCGGATACGAGGCGCTCTCGGCCGCGCCCGGTGCGGCCGGGGAGGTCCCCGGCCTCCTGCGCCACGACCCGCAGATCGATCCGATCGACTGGCGTGGCACCCGCAGCCTCGTCGACCCGCACCGCCTCGTCGATCGCCTGCTCGCCATCCTGACGGAGGCGCCGGAGACGCCGATCGGGCTCCTCACGCACCACGGCGCCCACGACGCCGCGCTCTGGGATTTCCTCGAACGCCTCCTCGACTTCCTCGCCCGGCATTCGGCCGTGCGCTTCGCCGACCCCCGCCGGCTGTTCCGGGCGGCACTGGCGGCCGCGCGACCCAGGGCCAGGAGCGCCGCCTGCGCGAGGCTGCCGTGAGCCCGCTCCTGTCGATCCGCGACCTGTCGGTCGCCTTCCGGACCGATACCGGGAGGGCCGAGGTCCTCCACGGCCTGTCGCTCGACGTCGGGGCCGGCCGGACGCTCGCGCTCGTCGGCGAGTCGGGCTCCGGCAAGTCGGTGACGGCGCAGGCGGTGCTGCGGATCCTGCCCCCTGCCGCAGAGATCACCACCGGCCGCATCCTGTTCGCGGAGGGGGCCCAACCGACTGACATCGCTGCTCTTATCCCCGATGGAGCGGTGATGAGCGCTCTACGCGGCCAGCGCATCGCGATGATCTTTCAGGAGCCCATGACATCCCTGTCGCCGCTCCACACGATCGGCGACCAGATCGGCGAGGCCCTGCGCGTCCACACCGGGGCGAGCCGCCGGCAGGCGGATGCCGAGACGCGCGAGGCGCTCGCCCGCGTCGGCTTTCCCGACCCGGCCCGCGCCCTCACGACCTACCCGTTCGAATTGTCGGGCGGCCTGCGCCAGCGCGCCATGATCGCCATGGCGCTGATCCTCAAGCCCGCCCTTCTCGTCGCCGACGAGCCGACCACCGCCCTCGACGTGACGACGCAGGCGCAGATCCTCGCCCTCCTGCGCCGCCTGCAGGACGAGACCGGCATGGCGATGCTGCTGATCACCCACGATCTCGGCATCGTCGCGAACATCGCCCACGACGTCGCCGTGCTCTATCGCGGCCGGCTCGTCGAATCGGGACCGCGCGACACCGTCCTGCGCCGGCCCGGCCATCCCTACCTGCGCGCCCTGATGCGGGCGGTGCCGCGCTTCGACATGGCGCCGGGCGAGCGGCTCGCGCCGATCCGCGCGGCGCGGGCCGAGATCCCGCCGATGGACCGGCACGCCGCGCCGGCCGGGGACATCCTGCGGGTCGAGGGCGTCGGCAAGAGCTTCGTGCTGCGGGCCGGCCGCCTGTTCGCGAAGCCCCGTATCGTGCGGGCGGTGTCGGACGTGTCCCTGCGCCTCGCGGGCGGCCGGACCCTGGGGCTCGTGGGCGAATCCGGCTCGGGCAAGACCACCGTCTCGAAGATGGTGATGCGCGCCCTGGCACCCGATTCGGGGCGAGTCCTGTTCGATGCCGGCGCCGGCCTCGCCGACGTGCACGACCTCGAAGGGGCAAGGCTGTTCGCCTATCGCGGCCTCGTCCAGCTCGTGTTCCAGGATCCCTACGCCTCGCTCGATCCGCGCATGAGCGTGCGCCAGATCCTCGGCGAGCCCATGGAGATCCACGGGGTCGAGCCCCGGCTCCGGAGCAGGCGGGCCCGCGACCTCATGGCGATGGTGGGTCTCGATCCGGCCGCGCTCGCGCGCTATCCGCACGCCTTCTCGGGCGGCCAGCGGCAGCGGATCTGCATCGCCCGCGCGCTCGCGCTGAATCCGCGCCTGCTCGTCCTGGACGAGCCGGTCTCGGCCCTCGACGTCTCGGTCCAGGCGCAGATCCTCAACCTTCTCAAAGACCTGCAGGCAGCCCTCGGCCTCTCCTACCTGATCGTGTCCCATAATCTCGCGGTGGTCGACTACATGGCCGACGACATCAGCGTGATGTGCCGAGGCCGGATCGTCGAGGAGGCGCCGCGCGCCGCCCTGTTCCGCAATCCCGCCCATCCCTATACCCGCGCGCTGCTCGCGGCCGTGCCGGATCCCAGCCTCGACCACCCGCTGGATTTCGCCGCCGTGACCGGGGAGGCGTCCGACCCCGACCGATGGCCGGAGCCCTTCCGCCTCGCCCCGGACGAGGCGGGAACGATGCGGGCGATCGAGCCGGGCCACCGCATTCGCGTCGGCGCCGCGCACGCACGGGAGGCGGCCTGATGCGGGCGCGGCCGATCCTCCTCGAACGGCTGCGCCGCCGGATGCTCGTGCCGTTCTTCGACCGCCTCGGCTACGATCTCGTGCCGGCCGATCCCGACTGGATCCACCGGCCGCTCTCGGGCCGGGAGGTCGAGCATCTGCTGGCGAACGCGGCAGCGATCCTCGAGGCGGACCTCGCCGCCGCCGGCATCCCGGTGCGCGGCTCCGTGCGCGCCATGGTCGAGGAGTTCTGGTCTCTCATCCCACACGCACCCGTGAGGCAGCGCCGTGGGGGCAGCGGCTTCAACGGCGCCCTGCAGCTCTACGTCGCGATGCGCGCCCTCGCGCCGCGCTTCGTTATCGAGTCCGGCGTGTTCCGCGGCCTGACGACCTGGGTGATCCGGCAGGCCTGCCCCGAGGCGCAGATTCGGTGCCACGACCCGGACCTGTCCGGCCTCCAGTACCGCGACGCGCGCGCGCACTACGCGACCGTCGATTGGGCGCGGGCGGATCTGAGCGCGCTCGATCCCGACGCGACCGTCGCCTTCTTCGACGATCACGTCTCGCAGGCCCGTCGCGTCGTCGAGGCCAGGGCGCGCGGCATCACGCGGCTCCTGTTCGACGACGACGCGGCCGGCCACCGCATCCATGCCCACGGAGGCCCGGCCCACCCGACCATCGCCATGGTCACGGCCCTGCGCGACGATCCCGAGCCGATCCGCTGGCTGCACAACGGCCGCGCCTTCGAGCAGCGTCCCGACGACCCGCTGATGCGCGAGGCCGCCGCCTGCATCGCGCGCGCCCACGCCTTCGACGACCTGCACCGCGCGACCGGATACGCGCCGGCGCGGCTGACCGCCGTGACCCTGCGCCGGCGCGGGGCCGGCCCCGAAGGGGCGAGCCCGTGAGCGTCGATCGGACCGGCCTCCCGCAGGAAGCGCCCGGGCGCGAGCGCGCGGCCGCGGAGGGCGGCCTGTCCCGGCGCAGCCTTGTCACCGGCCTGACGGCGGCCGCCCTTCTGCGCCCGGCCGCGCCGCAGGCCGCCCCGGAGGCGGGTGCGGCCACGCGCCTGCCCGAGACCCCGCTCGTCGTCGATCTCGCCGCCCGGGGGCGCCGGCGCGGCACGGCCGGGGGCAGCATCCGCACGCTGATCGCCAGGGCGCGGGACGTCCGCTATCTCTCCGTCTACGGCTACACCCGCCTCGTCGGCTACGACGCCGATCTCGTCCTGCGGCCGGACGTGCTCGAGCGCTGCGACGAGGAGGGGGGCCGCTTCACCTTCCGCCTCCGCAAAGGGCATTGCTGGTCGGACGGCCACCCGTTCACGACCGAGGATTTCCGCTACTACTGGGAGGATGTCGCCAACGAGCCCGAGCTCAGCCCCGGCGGTCCTCCGGACTTTTTCCTCGTCGACGCCAAGCCGCCGCGCGTCGAGATCCTCGACGACATCACGATCCGCTATCTCTGGGAGCGGCCGAACCCCCGCTTCCTGCCGGCGCTCGCCGCACCGCGCGACCCGCTGATCTACCGCCCGGCCCACTACCTGAGGCCGTATCATCCACGCCATGCGGGCCGCGAGGCCGCGGAGGCCGCCGCGAAGGCGCAGAAGCTGCGCGGCTGGGCGGCGCTCCACAACCGCCTCGACGACAATTACGAACTCACCAACCCCGATTGCCCGACCCTTCAGGCCTGGCGGCCGCGCACGCCGAGCCCGGCCACGCGCTTCGTCTTCGAGCGCAACCCCTCCTATCACCGCGTCGACCGCGACGGCACGCAGCTGCCCTATCTCGACGGCATCCTGATGGATGTGACCGCGTCCGGCCTGCTCACCCCGAAGACGAATGCGGGCGAGGCCGACCTCATGTTCCGCGGCCTGTCGATGTCGGACATTCCGAGCCTGAAGGAGGGCGAGCGGGCGCACGGCTACCGCACGCTTCTCTGGCCGATCGCCCGCGGCTCCGAGATCGCGCTCTACCCGAACCTCACCACCCTCGACGCGGGCTGGCGGGCGCTCAACCGCGACCTGCGGTACCGGCGGGCACTCTCGCTCGCCATCGACCGGCGCACCCTCAACAACACGCTGCTCTTCGGCCTCGGCACCGAGGGCAACGACACGGTCGTCGCCGAGAGCCCGCTCTTCGCGCCCGAATTGCGGACGCTCCACGCGGTCTACGATCCGGAGGAGGCCGTCCGCTTGCTCGACGCGGCGGGTCTCGACCGGCGCGACGCGGCGGGCATCCGCCTGATGGCGGACGGGCGCCCGGTCGAGGTGGTGGTCGAGAGCGACGGCGAGGCGGCCATGATCCTCGACGGTCTCCTCCTCATCACGGAGTTCTGGCGCGAGGTCGGCATCCGGCTCGTGGTCAAGCCGCAGGAGCGCACCAACCTGAGGCGCCGGTCGCTCGCCGGCATGACGGTGATGGTGGCCGCGCAGGGGCTCGACCTCGCGGTCGCGACCGCGATCATGCCGCCGACGGGCCTGAGCCCGGCCCAGCCCGACCATTATGCCTGGCCGCGCTGGAGCCTGAATGTCGAATCGCGCGGCCGGAGCGGCGAGCCCTGCGACGTGGCGGCGGTCCAGCGCCTGATCGCGCTGAATGAAGAGTGGAACGGGACCGACGACGCAGGCCGCCAGGGCGAGATCTGGCGCGAGATGCTGCGCAATCACGCCGAGAACCAGTGGGTGATCGGCACGGTCGCGGGCGCGCTGCAGCCGGTCGTCGCGGCCGACCGTCTCGCCAATCTCCCCGAGCGCGCGCTCTTTTCCTGGGAGCCGACCGCGATGATCGGCGTGCAGCGCCTCGACGAGGTGTTCTGGGATCGCCCCGCCGACCGAAGGGCCGAGGCCAAGTGATCGGCCTCGTCCTGCGCCGCTGCGCCACGATGGCGGTCACGCTCCTCGTGATCTCGGCCCTCGTCTTCCTGGTGATCAAGCTGCCGCCGGGCGACTTCCTGACGAACCGCATCGCCGAATTGCGCGCGAGCGGCGAGGCCGCCTCCGTCGCGAAGGCCGAGCTCTTGATCCGGCAATACGGCCTCGATCGCCCGGTCACCGAGCAATACCTGATGTGGATCGGCCTGTGGCCCGGCCCGGCGGGGTTTTCCGGCCTCATCCAGGGCGATTGGGGCTGGTCCTTCGAGTACGACCGGCCGGTCGCCGAGGTGGTGGGCGACGCGCTCTGGCTGACCCTCGTCGTCAACCTCGCGGCGGTGATCTTCGTCCACGCGGTGGCGATCCCGATCGCGCTCTACTCGGCGACCCATCGGCACTCGGCCGGCGACGCGCTCGTCACCGTGCTGGGCTATGTCGGGCTCGCGGTGCCGGGCTTCCTGCTCGCCTTGATCCTCCTGTTCTACGCCAATCGATGGTTCGGTCTCTCGATCGGCGGCCTCTACGACGCGGAGTTCACCGGCAAGCCCTGGGATTGGCCGAAGGTCCGCTCGCTGCTCGCCCACCTCGTCGTGCCGACCCTGGTGATCGGGCTCGGCGGCACCGCGGCGATGATCCGGCGGATGCGCGCCAACCTCCTCGACGAGCTCGCCAAGCCCTACACGGTCACCGCCCGCGCCAAGGGCCTGCCGCCGCTGCGCGCCCTCCTGAAATACCCGTTCCGGATGTCGCTCAATCCCTTCGTCGCCGACATCGGCAACCTCCTGCCGCATGTGGTCTCGGGCTCGGTGCTCGTCTCCCTCGTCCTCAGCCTGCCGACGGTCGGCCCCCTGCTGCTCGACGCCCTGCGCAGCCAGGATCAGTTCATGGCGGGCTTCATCCTGATGTTCATCGCCGGGCTCACCCTGGTCGGCATGCTGATCTCGGACCTCGTGCTGGTCTGGCTCGACCCGCGCATCCGCCTCGGTGCCCGATGATGGAGAGGGTGGGCGGTCCCGGTCATTTCGTCGACACCGGCCCCTTCGATCCCGATGCGGGCGATCCGGGCCGCGGGGAAGCCGCCTCCGCGTGGAGGCTGTTCCTCCGGCGGTTCCTGCGCCACCGGCTCGCCGTCGCCTCGGCCCTCGTCCTCGCCGCCCTCTACGCGAGCGTGCCGTTCGTCGAGTGGCTCGCACCCTACGGGCAGGCCCGGCGGAACGGGGACTTCATCCACGCGCCGCCGCAGGGTCTGCACCTGTTCCACGACGGACGATTCGTGGGGCCCTTCGTGTATCCCTATCGCGCCGAGCTCGACCTGCAGACCTTCCGGCGCGACTATCGCAGCGATCGCAGCCGCCCGCAGCCGCTGCGCTTCCTGTGCCGCGGCGACGGCTACCCGTTCCTCGGGCTCTTCCCCGCCGACCGCCACCTCGTCTGCCCGCCCGAGGGCGGCACCCTGTTCCTGCTCGGCACCGACCGGCTCGGGCGCGACCTGCTCTCGCGCCTCGTCTACGGCGCCCGGGTGTCGCTGATCATCGGGCTCGTCGGCGTCTCGATCTCCTTCGCGCTCGGGCTGATCCTCGGCGGGATCGCCGGATATTTCGGCGGCGCGGCCGACGCGGCCGTGCAGCGCCTGATCGAGATCGTGCGCTCGCTCCCCGAACTGCCCCTGTGGCTCGCCCTCTCCGCCGCGCTCCCGCCGACCTGGAGCCCGCTCTGGGTGTTCTTCGGGATCACGATCATCCTCGGCCTGCTCGACTGGCCGGGCCTCGCCCGGGCGGTGCGCGCGAAGCTCCTCGCGCTGCGCGAGGAGGATTTCGTGCAGGCGGCCGAACTGATGGGCGCGACGCCCGCCCGCGTGATCGCGCGCCACCTGATCCCGAACTTCATGAGCCACCTGATCGCCTCGGCGACGCTCGCCATCCCCACCATGATCCTCGGTGAGACGGCCCTCTCGTTCCTCGGCCTCGGCCTGCGCCCTCCGGTGACGAGCTGGGGCGTCCTCCTGAACGAGGCCCAGAACCTCGCCGCCGTCCAGCTCTACCCCTGGCTGCTCTGGCCGGTCGTGCCCGTACTCGTGACGGTGCTCGCCTTCAACTTCCTCGGCGACGGGCTGCGCGACGCGGCCGACCCCTACCAGTGAGGCGACGATGTCCGACCTCGTCCACCGCCTGGCAGAGCGCGACGCCGAGATCGGCGTGATCGGCCTCGGCTATGTCGGCCTGCCCCTGGCCCTCGCCGCCGTGCGGGCGGGCTTCCGGGTCACGGGGTTCGACATCAATCCGGATCGCGTCGCCCGGATCAACGCGGGCGAGCCGGTCATCGCCCATCTGGACACGGACGGGTTGCGGGCGGCTCTCGCGACCGGGCGCCTCCGGGCGACGGCGGACATGACCGGGTTGTCGCGCCCCGACGCGATCCTGATCTGCGTGCCTACGCCCCTGACGCGTCAGCGCGAGCCCGATCTCTCCTACGTCGAGGCCACCGCGCGGGACATCGCGGCGACGCTCCGGCCCGGTCAGCTGATCGTTCTCGAATCGACCACGTGGCCCGGCACCACCACGGAGGTTCTCAAGCCGATCCTCGAAGCCACCGGGCTCCGGAGCGGGCGCGACTTCCACCTCGCCTTCTCGCCCGAGCGCGAGGACCCCGGCAACAGCCGTTACGCCCTCGCCGACATGCCCAAGGTCGTCGGCGGCGACGGGAACATCGCGCGCGATCTCGCCTGCCTGCTCTACGACGGCATCGTCGCGCGGACGGTCCCCGTCTCGTCCACCGCCGCAGCGGAGGCCGTGAAGCTCACCGAGAACATCTTCCGCGCCGTCAACATCGCCCTCGTGAACGAGCTGAAGGTCGTCTACGACGCACTCGGCATCGACGTCTGGGAGGTGATCGAGGCCGCGGCCACGAAACCCTTCGGCTTCATGCCGTTCCAGCCGGGGCCTGGCCTCGGCGGCCATTGCATCCCCATCGACCCGTTCTACCTGACTTGGAAGGCGCGGGAGCACGACGTCGTCACGCGGTTCATCGAACTCGCGGGCGAGATCAACCGGCGCATGCCCCACTCCGTCGTCGAGCGCCTGGCGCTCGCTCTCGAACGGCAGCTCGGCCGGCCCCTGCGCGGCGCGCGCATCTTGCTGGTCGGCATGGCCTACAAGCGCAACGTCGACGACGTGCGCGAGAGCCCGGCCCTCAAGCTGATGGACCTGATCGAGGCGCGCGGCGCCGACGTGACCTTTCACGATCCTTTCGTGCCGGTGATCCCGCCGACCCGGGCGTTTCCCCACCTCGCCGGGCGACGCTCGACCGACATCAGCCCGCAGATCCTCGCCAGCGCGACGGCCGTCCTCATCGTGACGGATCACGACGGTGTCGCATACGAAACCATCGTCCGGCACGCACGACTTGTCGTCGACACGAGGAATGCCTGCGCGAGAGCCGGCCTCGCTTCCGAAACCGTCTTCAAGTGCTGATCGGCGTTTCCCGGCCCTCGAAGGGCCGGCTCATGACGGTCCGATCCGATGCCCTGACTGGATGGCCCGGTGCCCGCACGAGGGGAGGGGCGGGGGCGCCCGCAACGAAGGTCGAGCGGATCCACGGGCGCAGCCCTCCTGGATTGCCGCACCGACCGGCCCGGTCCGTTCCGGCCTGCGTCCGCCCTCAGGAAGACCCGGCCCGGGTGCGCTCACGGAACCCGAGGTGCACGATGCCGCCGGAGCCCTCACGGTCTCGAACGCTGCGATGCGGACACGACCCTCGGTGAACGGACTGTCGGCTTCAAGCGCGCCGCGAGTTCACGGTGATCGGCTCGCCAGCAAATAGAGCACGACGAGCCCGAGCAGGACGGAGAGCAGCTTCCAGAAGAGGACGGGATGTCGCTCCAGGAGGGGTGCCCGCCGCACGCCCGGCAGCGACGGGTTCGGGTGGCGCAGGTCGTACACGAAGGCGGAGAGGGCCTCGTAGCGGTGGGACGGGTTCGGATGCACCGCCTTGCGCAGAGCCGCGTCGACGTAGGGCGGCAGGCCCGGGCGCGCGGCGGCGACGGAGACGTAATGCAGGCGCCGAGCCCGGGCCTCGCTGAACGCGCGCGAAGCCTCGGCGCCGTAGGGTAGGCGCCCGGTGAGCATCTGGTAGGCGATGACGCCCACCGAGAAGAGGTCGGCGCTCTGCGTCGCGGGATGGCCGGCGAGGCATTCCGGCGCGGTGTACTGGACCGTTCCGAGCAGCGGCTCGTCCACCGAACCCTCCTCGGCGAGGCCGGCGACCCGGGTCGAGCCGAAATCGATGATCCGCACGGTCCCGGCCCCGTCGATGAGGATGTTCTGCGGGCGCAGGTCCCGATGGACCATCTCCCGCCGGTGCAGGGCGCGCAGGCCGCGGGCAATCTGCTCGACGATCCGCCGCACCTCCTCCAGATCCGGTTCCGGATGATCGCGCATCCACTGCGCGAGGGTCTGGCCCTCGACATACTCCATCACCGTGTAGAGGTGGCTCCGTCGGCGGGTCTGCGGAGGCGCGCTCAGCACGTGCGGGCTGTCGACGCGCCGCGCGATCCACTCCTCCATCACCAAGCGGCGCAAGCCCGCGGGATCGCTGCGCAGCTCGGTCGAGGGTACCTTGAGGGCGACCGTCGCGCCCGTCTCCGGATCGGCCGCGAGATAGACGTGGCTGCGGTGGCTCGCATGCAGCGTGCGCAGTACCCGGTAACCGTCGAAGAGGGTCGGCGGATCGAGGAGCGGGGCCGGCGGCAGCTCATCGGCCCTGCCCGAGAGCTCGATCGGCTCCCCGTCCGGAACGGAATCGACGCGCACGATCTGGACGGTGAGATTGTCGCCACTGCCGTTCTCGTAGGCAAGATTGGCGATCGTCCGGGCGGCCCGGTCAAGATCGTCGCCGTGGCGGGCGATGGCTGCGACGACGGCCTCGGGCCGCAGATGCTCGTGCACGCCATCCGTCGTCAGGACGAAGACGTCGCCCCGCTCGATCCCGACCGGGTGGTGGTCGATCTCCACGTGGGACGACGCGCCGAGCGCCCGGCCGAGATAGGATTCGCCCGGTGAGAGGACGACGCGGTGATCCTCCGTGAGAATTTCGAGCGACCGGCCGATCACGCGCGCGATGCGGGCGTCACCCACGTGGAAGACGTGGGCGGTCCGCGATTTCAGCACGAGCGCACTGAGGGTGGTGACGTAGCCCCGGTCCCGGCTCCCCTCGGGATCGTGCAGGTCGCGGTTGCGCCGCGTCTCGGCGTGGAGCCAGGAATTGGCGGCGGCGATGACGCGGCGCGCCGACAGCTTCACCGGCCAGGTGTCGGGCGTGTCGTAGTAGTCGGTGAGGAAGCTCTTGACCGCCGTCTCGCTGGCGACGTGGCTGACGGCGCTGCTGCCGATCCCGTCCGCGATCGCGACCGCGGCGCCCTTGAGCGCCAGGGTGGGGCGCTCGGGGATCAGGGCGCCGTGGAAATCCTGGTTGGTCGCCTTGCGGCCGCGCTCGCTGTGCTGCCCGAGGGAGAGCGTCAGGTCTGAGGGCATCGCGAGCCTCGGCGGGGCGAGCCCCGGGCCATGCGGCCCGAGGTCCTTCCGGTCAAGCCCGGGATCAGGCCGCGAGGCGGCGCTCGGTGCGGATCGCGGTCCGCTTCGGAGCGGTGCGGACGTGCGTGGTGTAGAGCGTCAGGCCGGTGAAGGCGAGGCCGCCGACGAGGTTGCCCAGCACGGTCGGAATCTCGTTCCAGAAGAAGTAGTCGGCGATCGAGAAATGGCCGCCCATCAGCAGTCCGAAGGGGAACAGGAACATGTTCACCACCGAGTGCTCGAAGGTCATGTAGAAGAACACCATGATCGGCATCCACATGGCGATCACCTTGCCGCTGACGGTGGTGGAGATCATGGCGCCGACGACGCCGGTGGAGACCATCCAGTTGCACAGCATGCCGCGGATGAAGATCGTGAACCAGCCGCCCATCCCGTGCGCTGCGTAGCCGACCGTGCGGCGCTCGCCGATGCCCGCGATGTAGGTGCCGACCTGATCGGGGGGCGAGGTGAAGCCGAAGGTGAAGACGAAGCCCATCATCAGGGCCACGGTCAGGGCGCCGAGGAAGTTGCCGAGGAAGACGAGCCCCCAGTTGCGCAGCACGCCGCTCCAGGTCACGCCCGGCCGGCCGTCGAGCAGGGCGAGCGGCGCCAGCACGAACACGCCCGTGAGCAGGTCGAAGCCGAGCAGGTAGAGCATGCAGAAGCCGACCGGGACCAGGGCGGCACCGAGGATCGGGATGCCGGTCTGCTGCGTGATGGTGACGGCGAAGACCGCGGCGAGGGCCAGGATGGCGCCGGCCATGTAGGCGCGGATCACGGTGTCGCGGGTCGACATCAGGATCTTGGATTCACCGGCATCCACCATCTTGGTGGCGAATTCTGCAGGCGCGAGATAGGCCATGTCGTGTCCTTGTCGGTTGAGAGCTTCTGCAAAGCGTGCCGGCGTCGCCGGGCAGGATCCCGGCATCCGGCCGCGCTCCGTTGCGCGGCTTGCAGCAGGCGTGCTGGGCGGGAAGCCTGCACGACGCCTGTCGGCAGCCCGCAAGGCAAGATCCGGACCCTTTGCGGCCGCGGACTCCTCAGCGCCCTCTGAGCCCGTCCCCGGACACGCGGGTCCGGCCGCTCTGGCCTCGCCCCGACGGGCCGGGTTTACTGGGCGTATCGCGACGCCGGATCGATCGGGCTCGCGCGTCGACGGGTGGAATCCGATGGATGCTCTGCCGGCCTTCGTCGGGCTGTTCGTCACCGCGCTGATCGCCGGCACGTTCCTGCCGTTCCTGCCCGGGTCTTCCGAGATGGCCATGGCCGGCCTCATGGCTGCCCAGGCCGGAAGTCCCGTCGCCCTCGTGGCGACCGCCGTTGCCGGGAACGTCACGGGCGCGACCGTCAACTACCTGATCGGCCGCAATCTCGCCGGCCTCGCGGGGCGCCGCTGGTTTCCCCTGTCCCCGGCCACCCTGGACAAGGCCGCGGCCTGGTTCGAGCGGTACGGGGTCTGGGCATTGGCCCTGTGCTGGCTTCCGACCTTCGGTGATGCCGTCACGACCGTCGCCGGGCTCCTGAGAGCCGATCTCCGCCTCTTCCTGCCCTTGGTCCTGCTCGGCAAGCTGTTCGGTCACGGAGCGGTCGCCCTCGGCCTGACCTGGCTCATCGGCACCTGACCCGCGGGACGCGAGGGCGGCGAGGAGCGGTTCGGCGGCGGCGGCGAGGAGCGGCACGGCATCGGAACCTTCACCCGGACCCTCCGCTTGTCCGGGTGCCGCAGCGCATCGACGGTTGACCGCAGCTTGATGACCTCGCTCGTCCCGCCGTTCGAGGCGCAGAGACCCTGCCGCATCCTCCTCGTGGCCACCATGCGCAACGAGGGACCCTACATCCTCGAATGGCTGGCCTATCACCGCGCCATCGGCTTCACGGACATCGTCGTCTGCACGAACGACTGCGTCGACGGATCGCCCGCCCTGCTCGACCGGCTCCAGGCGCTCGGCCTCGTCACCCATCTGGCGCACGCCGTCGCCCCGGACGACAAGCCGCAACTCGCGGCCTACGCACGGGCGGAGGCGCTGCCCGTCCTCGCCGAGGCGGCCTGGATCATGGTCCTCGACGCCGACGAGTTCCTCAACGTCCACGTCGGGGAGGGGCGCGTCACGGACCTCATCGAGGCCGTTCCGGGGTGCACGGCCGTCCTCGTCAACTGGCGCGTCTTCGGCAGTTCCGGCCACCATGCGTGGTCGCCGGACTTCGTGACGGAGCGCTTCACCCGGGCGGCCCCGCGCGGGCACGGGGTGAACCGGCCCTACAAGACGCTCTTCACCAGGGCCGGGGCGTACGGGTGCAAGCTGCTGCCGCATCAGCCTCGCTTCCCACGTCCCGAGGCCCTCGGCACGCTCCGCTACGTGAACGGGGCCGGCGACGTGCTGCCCGCCTACTTCCACGACGAATCGCGGAACGAATTCCTGCAATCGGAACCGGGCGCGGTCTCCTGGAGGCTGGCTCAGGTCAACCACTACAACACGCGCTCCTGGGACGATTACGTCGTCAAGCATCGCCGGGGCGGAGGCCTGAACATCGACTGGGATCGGGATGCGAACTGGCCGGTCTTCGACCGCAACGAGGAGGAGGATGCGACGATCGCGGGCAGGCTGCCGGCCGCCCGTACCCTCTACGACGCATTCCTGGCGGATGACGGCGTACGGGCCTGCCATGCGCGCTGCTGCCGTCTCTACGGGGCGCATGTCGCCGCATCGACCCCTTCCGCGATCCGGCCCGGGTCGCAGGCCCCCGCCGGCACCTGAGGAGCCCCGACCGTGGCCGAGCCCTTCACCTTCGGCATCCCGCTGATCGCCCGCGAGGCCGCAGCCGACTGGCCCCTCGTGACGGCGCTTCTCGGCCTGACCCTGGCCTCCGCCGCCGCGCAGACGGACCGCTCCTTCCGCATCGTCATCGCCGCCCATGACGAGCCGCCCCTTCCGTGCCTCGCCGACCGGACGACCATCCTTGCCGCCGACTGGGCCGCCGCCGACGTTCGGGCGGACAACCTCGACAGCGGGAGGAAGAAGCACGCGATCGCCCGGCACGTCCTCGCCCAGGGCGGCGGCCTGCTGATGTTCCTCGATGCCGACGATTGGATCGACAGGCACTTGGTCGAGATCGCCCGGGCCACGATCCCGCCCGACGCGCTCGGCGGATACATTGCCGAGGGTTTCGCCGCCGACGTCCGGTCCCTGCGCGCCACCCCACTTCCCGATCCGGAGATCTTCGACGGCGCGTTCCACCGTCTCTGCGGCTCCAGCATCGTGGCTCGGCTCATTCCGGACTCCGCGGATCCGCTGCGGCGCGATCCGCACGCCGCGCTTCACGAACATTACCGCTGGCCGGAAACCGCCCATGAGCGCGGAGCGAAGGTCGTCCGCCTGAGGGCGACCGGCGCCTATGTAATCAATACCTCCGCCAATCACTCGGAGACCCACGGTCCGTACAGCGCCTGGCGGCGCGACATGAGCGCCCGCGTCGGACGGACGGGCTTCCCGTTCGACGAAGCCTTCCTGTCCCGCTTCGGCCTGACGCCGGATCAGGTCGGCGGCCTTCTCCGTCGAGGCAGCGGGGAAGCCTAGCCCCGGGGTCTGGGCCGGGCCTCCGGCCAATCTGCCGAGCCGCTCGCCGGACCTTTCCGCTCGGCACGAATGCTTGGATTTGCAAAGTGAATTATCAAACGTTCTGGAAGTGCGAGGGCACAGTACGTTATATCGTCTTCCTGCCGCGCTGAATTCTCGCGAGGGCACGAGGCCCGTCCGGAGGGGCGGCCCGGCCGCAGCGAGACGACTTCCCGAGGAAGGACGGTGCGATGACGACGCTGCGTGCGATCTTCGCCCACCACGTCGGAACACGTCCGGAGGTGCGGACGGTCTCGGCACAGGATCTCCGGTTCGCCCTGGCCAAAGGCGTCGAGGACTTCCTCGCGATGCCGACGCACGTGCTCTTCGTGATCGCGATCTATCCGGTCGCGGGCCTGATCATCGCCACCGTGACGTTCGAGCAGGATCTGATCCCGCTCCTGTTCCCCCTCGCATCCGGCTTCGCGCTGGTCGGCCCCTTCGCGGCGATCGGCCTCTATGAACTCAGCCGGAGGCGGGCGGAGGGCCTCGATCCGAACTGGGCGCGCGCCTACGCGCCGCTGCGCACCCACGCCTCCGGGCCCATCCTCGCGGTGGGCCTCCTGCTCACGGCGATTTTCTTGGCCTGGCTCGTCGCCGCGATGGGGCTCTACTGGACCCTGTACGGCACCGACAGGCCCGAGACGATCCTCGGTTTCGTGGCGGATGTGCTCACGACGGCGCGCGGGTGGGCGCTGATCGTCGTCGGCAATCTCGTGGGCTTCGCGTTCTCGCTGCTCGCTCTCGCGATCAGCGTGATCTCCCTTCCCATGCTCGTCGATCGCAACGTCGAGGCCCTCGCGGCGATCGAGACCTCCCTGGACGCCGTGCGGACCAGCCCACGCACCTTCCTGATGTGGGGCTTCATCGTGGCGGGGCTCCTCGTCGCGGGAATGCTTCCGCTCTTCGTCGGCCTCGCCGTGGTGCTGCCCATTCTCGGGCACGCGACGTGGCACCTCTACCGGCGGACCATCGCCCCCTGAGGGGAGGGAAGGCATCGGACATGGCGCCCGTCCTCGTACTGATCGCCGTCGGATCGATCGCCTTCCATCTCCTCAGCCCATGGTGGTGGACCCCGATCGCCTCGGATTGGGGCTACATCGACGCGACGCTGATCATCACCTTCTGGATTACGGGCATCGCCTTCACGGCGATCGTCCTGTTCATCGCCTACTGCCTCGTCCGCTTCCGTCACAGGCCGGGCGCGCGGGCGGCCTACGAGCCCGAGAGCCGCCGCCTCGAGGTCTGGCTCACCGTCGTGACGGGGCTCGGCGTGGCGGCCCTCCTCGCGCCGGGCCTCGTCGTCTGGAACCGGTTCGTGAGCGTGCCGCCGGGCGCCTCCGAGGTCGAGGTCGTCGCGCAGCAATGGCGGTGGGCGTTCCGCCTGCCGGGCGCGGACGGGCGCCTCGGCGCCGCGAACATCCGCCATGTCGGCGAGGAGAACCCCCTCGGCCTCGACCCGGAGGACGCGGCCGGGCGCGACGATGTCGTCATCGACGGCGACCTTCATCTGCCCCTCGGCAGGCCCGTGAAGGTCCTGCTGCGCTCCGTCGACGTCATCCATAACTTCTACGTGCCGGAATTCCGGGCGAAGATGGACATCATCCCGGGCACGGTCACGTATTTCTGGCTGACGCCGACCCGGGTCGGCACCTTCGACGCCCTCTGCAACGAGGTTTGCGGCGTCAGCCACTACGCGATGCGCGGCCGCGTCGTCGTCGACGCCGAGCCCGACTACGCGTCGTGGCTCCAGCGCCAGCGGACATTCGCCCAGCTTCCGGCGGGCAGGGGGCAGCGGCGCGTCGCCGCCCAGCAAACCGCCCCGTCGGACCGATGAGGAGGCGCAGCCGATGGCCGACGCTCAGCTGGGAACCGCCGGGCCCCTGCCGGGGGCGGAGAGCGAGGACGTCGAACTCTACCATCCTCACAGCTGGCTGACGAAGTACGTCTTCAGCCAGGACGCCAAGATCATCGCCATCCAATACGCGTCGACCGCCCTCGCGATCGGCCTCGTTGCGCTGGTCCTGTCATGGCTGGTGCGGCTTCAGCTCGGCTTTCCGGGCGCGATCTCGTTCATCGGACCGAAGGAATATTACCAGCTCATCACCATGCACGGGATGATCATGGTGATCTACCTGCTGACGGCCCTCTTCCTCGGCGGGTTCGGCAATTACCTCATCCCGCTCATGCTCGGCGCCCGGGACATGGTGTTCCCCTACGTCAACATGCTGAGCTACTGGATCTATCTGCTGGCCGTGCTCGTCCTCGTGGCGAGCTTCTTCGCGCCGGGCGGCCCGACCGGCGCCGGCTGGACCCTCTACCCGCCGCAGGCGATCCTCTCCGGCACGCCGGGCCAGGAATGGGGCATCGTCCTGATGCTCCTCTCCCTGATCCTGTTCATCATCGGCTTCACGATGGGCGGCGTGAACTACGTCGTGACCGTGCTCCAGGCGCGGGCGCCCGGCATGACCCTGATGCGGATGCCGCTCACGATCTGGGGCATCTTCACCGCCACGATCCTGGCGCTGCTCGCCTTTCCGGCCCTGTTCGTGGGCGCCGTGATGATGCTCCTCGACCGCCTCCTCGGCACGAGCTTCTTCATGCCGGCGATCGTCGAGGCCGGGCAGCGCCTCCGCTACAACGGCGGCAGCCCGATCCTCTTCCAGCACCTATTCTGGTTCTTCGGCCATCCGGAAGTCTACATCGTGGCGCTTCCCGCCTTCGGGATCGTCTCGGACCTGATCAGCACCCACGCGCGCAAGAACATCTTCGGCTACCGGATGATGGTCTGGGCGATCGTCGCGATCGGAGCCCTGAGCTTCGTGGTGTGGGCGCACCACATGTATGTCAGCGGCATGAACCCGTATTTCGGGTTCTTCTTCGCCACCACGACGCTCGTGATCGCCATTCCGACGGCGATCAAGGTCTACAACTGGGTTCTGACGCTCTGGCGCGGGGACATCCACCTCACGCTGCCGATGCTGTTCGCGATCGCCTTCATCGTGACCTTCCTGAACGGCGGCCTGACCGGTCTCTTCCTCGGCAACGTGGTGGTCGACGTGCCCCTCTCCGACACGATGTTCGTCGTCGCGCATTTCCACATGGTCATGGGCGTCGCGCCGATCCTGGTCATCTTCGGGGGCCTCTATCACTGGTACCCGAAGGTCACCGGCCGGATGCTCGACGAGCGGCTGGGGCAATTGCACTTCTGGGCCACGTTCCTCGGCGCCTACGCGATCTTCTTCCCGATGCACTATCTCGGGTTGATGGGCGTGCCGCGCCGCTATTTCGACATCGAGGGCCTGAGCTTCGTCACACCCTCGGTCGCGACGCTCAACGCCTTCATCAGCGTCGTCGCCCTCCTCGTCGGCGCCGCCCAGATCGTGTTCCTGTACAACCTGGTGCGCAGCCTGACGCACGGCGCCCCGGCCGGCCCCAACCCGTGGCGGGCCACCACCCTGGAGTGGCAGACCCCCGAGACGCCGCCCCCGCACGGAAACTGGGGCGCGACCCCGCCCGTGGTCTACCGCTGGGCCTACGATTACAGCGTGCCGGGCGCGGCCGAGGACTTCATCCCCCAGAACCAGCCGGGCCGCGCTCCCGGGCCCGCACCGGCATGAGGACGCGATGACCCTCGTGCTCCTCTATCTCGCCGTTCTCGCCGCACTGTCCGCGCGGTGGCTGTCGCGTCAGCGGCTCGCCTCGAAGCCGTGGCTCGAGACCGGGATGACGCTCGGCGTGCCGGCGGGCCCCCACCCGGTCGCGCCGGCGAGGCTCGGCCTCGCGGTGCTCCTCGCGGCGATCGGCCTGCTCTTCGCCCTTCTCGTCGCCGCCTACACCATGCGCGTCCCGCGGGAGGCCTGGCAGACGCTGCCCGATCCGGGCATCCTGTGGTCGGTGACCGGCCTGCTCGCGCTGGCGAGCGTCGCCCTGCACGGCGCCGTGCGCGCGGCGAGCCGGGGCGAGCGTGACGGCCTCCTCCTCGCGCTCGCGGCCGCAGGCACCGCCACGGCGGGATTTTTCGCGTGGCAGTGGCTCGCCTGGCGCCGGCTCCTCGACCTCGGGGCCGGCCCCGGCTCGGACGCCGCCGCCGCCTTCTTCTACCTGCTCACGGCCCTGCACGGCCTGCACGTCGCGGGCGGGGTCGCCGCCCTCGCGGTGATCGCCGTGCGCGCGCTCAGGGCGGCCGACCCGCGCGACCTGCGCCCGGCGGCGTTCCTCTGCGCCGTCTATCTCGACGCCCTCCTGGCGATCTGGCTCGTCCTGTTCGGTGTCCTGTACCGGACGCCCTGGTCGGGCTGGATCCTCGCCCTGTGCGGCCCCCTGTGAGACCAGCGAGAAGAGCATGACCGGCTTCGCGTTCCGATCCGTCGCTCCCGCCGAGACCCGGCCGAGTCAGTGGCGCCGGCTCTCGCGCGAATGGTCGGCCGACCGGCAGGCCTTCGGCGGCGCATCCTGGCGGAAGGCCATGATGTGGATCTTCCTCCTGAGCGACACCTTCGTGTTCGGCTGCTTCCTGCTGTCGTACATGACGGTGCGGATGTCGACGACCGTGCCCTGGCCGAACCCGAGCGAGGTCTTCGCCCTCGAGATCGGCGGCACGAAGATGCCGCTGATCCTGATCGCGATCATGACCTTCGTGCTGATCTCGAGCAGCGGAACGATGGCGATGGCGGTGGCCTTCGGCTACCGGCGCGACCGCGTCAGGACGGCGCTGCTGATGATCGTCACGGCCCTGCTCGGGGCGACCTTCGTCGGCATGCAGGCCTTCGAGTGGACGAAGCTGATCCACGAGGGCGTGCGCCCCTGGGGCAATCCCTGGGGGGCCGACCAGTTCGGCTCGTCGTTCTTCATGATCACGGGCTTCCACGGCACCCACGTGACGATCGGCGTCATCCTGCTCGCCGTCGTCGCCCGGAAGGTCTGGCGCGGGGACTTCGAGACGGGCCGGCGCGGCTTCTTCACGAGCCAGCGCGGGCGCTACGAGAACGTCGAGATCCTCGGCCTCTACTGGCACTTCGTCGATCTGGTCTGGGTCTTCATCTTCGCCCTGTTCTATCTCTGGTAGGAGACGTCCGATGTCCGCCGGCACGGCAGGGGGCCCGGAGCAGGCCCACCCGATCCGCCTCTATCTCCTCGTATGGGGGTGGCTGTTCGTGCTGAGCGGCTGCTCGTACCTCGTGGATTACTTTCACCTCCAGGGATCCCTGCGGTGGTTCCTGATCCTGCTGTTCATGATCGTGAAGGCCGGCCTGATCGTCGCGGTCTTCATGCACATGGCCTGGGAGCGACTCGCGCTCGTCTACGCGATCCTCGTTCCGCCCGCGGCGCTGCTCGTCTTCGTCGCGATCATGACGTTCGAGGCGAGCTACACCCTCCTCACCCGCTTGGCCTTCGCCGGGCTCGGCTGACCGGAACGGCGTGCTCCCCCGGCCGGGCCGGCCCGTGGGCTCGCAAAGGGAGGGGCCTCGGGGAGGGGCCTCGGCCGAAACCGCTCCCCGCATCATCGGCCGAGCGGCTCTCGAGGCGGCGCGGCGGCGCTCGCACGGAGCCGGGCGCCGCGGCCGAGCGTCGGTCCGACAGGGGGCTTCGATCCGCGCTCGGTCGCTCCCCGCGGCACCGGCGCGCCGGTCCGCGATGCGGCGACAGACCGTCCGGTCGCACAGAGCCACTGCACGGCCTCCGCCAGGGCGCCGGCGATCGGGGCCGGCCGGTAGCCGAGGGCGGTGCGGGCGGTGCGGTCGTCGACGCGCGCGGCGCGCAGGGCGAGGCGGACGCCCTCGCGCGTCGCGGCCGGCGGCGCGCCGGTGACGTGGTCCGCCACCCATTCGGCGAGTCCGGCGACCGGAAGGGCGAGGCTCGCGGGAAGGGTGAGGCGCGGCATCCTGCGGCCCGACACGCGCTCCACCTCGGCGAGCAGATCGCGCAGGGCGACGGTCTCGCCGCTAAGGACGTAGCGCTCGCCGGGCAGCCCGTGCTCGCCCGCGAGGGCGAGGCCGGCCGCCACGTCGCGCACGCCCACGAGGTTGAGGGTGCAATCGAGATAGGCGGGGGTCCGGCCGGCGAGGACGCGGGCGAGCATCGCGGCCGGCGGGGTGAGGTTGCGGTCCTCTGCCCCGATGGGCACGGTCGGGCTCGCGATCACGACGTCGAGCCCGTCGCGAGCCGCCGCGAGCGCGGCCGCCTCGGCCGCGTGCTTGGATCGGGTGTAGGGCCCGGCCATGGCCGAGAGCGGAGGCAGGCGCTCGGCCAGCAGCACGGCCTCGGTCGAGCAGTGGACGACGCGACGCACCCGGGCCGCGGCGGCGGCCCGAAGCACCCTCTCGGTTCCGCGGGCATTCACCTCGGCGAGATCCGCCCGGCGCCTCACCCAGAGGTGCGAGATGCCCGCGACGTGGAAGACCCGATCCACGCCGCGCATCGCGGCCTCAAGGTCGCCGCCATCGAGGATCGAGCCGCGCCGGAACGCGGCACCCTCCGGCCTCCCGTCCGGATCCGCGACGTCGAGGATCCGCACGTCGAAGCCCTGCGAGAGCAAGCACTCAACCAGATGACGGCCGATGAAGCCGCAGCCTCCGGTCACCAGGGCCCGGGCCATCGCACACCCCCTTGCATGTCGCACATCTTCATCTGTTCACCCATACTCGGCCGTGCGAACCCGCATTTGCGAAGACCGGTCTGCCAGTGCGGTACATGACATGGAAGTCTTGTCAAAACGCGCCTAGACTTCCCGTACTCCTTTCGGCGTAGAGGCATGGATGGTCGACGGGACTGTCTCTCGGCGCCGGCTGCGCATCCTCCTGTCGGAAGGCGGCAGCACGTCCGCCCGGGAAGCCATCACGGCCCTGGCGCTCGCGGGCCACGAGGTGTCCTATTGCGATCCCGAGCGGGTCTGCCTCGGGCGGTTCTCGCGGCTCGTCGCCCGCCGCTACCGCTGTCCTCCCCTCGGGTCCGAGCCGGAGAGCTACCGCGTCTTCGTGCGCGACCTCCTCGCGACCGGCCGCTTCGACGTCCTCCTGCCGATCCACGAGCAGGGCTACCTCTTCGCCCGGATCGCCGACGAGGTCAGGCCGCACGCGGCCCTGGCGGTGCCGCCCTTCGAGAGCTACGCGCGCCTCCACTCGAAGCTCGGATTCAGCCGGTTGCTCGATGCGCTCGGCCTCTCGCAGCCGCGCACGACGATCCTGGAGGACGGGCGGGAGGTCCGCCGGCTGGAGGATTACCCCTTCGTGCTGAAGGCCGCGCTGGGCACCGCGAGCCGCGGCACCTGGATCGTCCGCGACGCGCCGGAGCGGGACCGGGCCGCCGCCGAGCTCTCCGCCGCCGGCACCGGCCTGCCCGTGCTCGTCCAGGCCTGGATCGATGCGCCGCTCGAACAGGCGCAGGCGGTGTTCCAGGGGGGGCGCCTCGTCGGCTTCCACGCCGCGCGCCGCCTCATCGAGGGTGGCGGCGGGGGGGCGGCCCTCAAGGAGAGCGTCGCCCGCCCTCAGGTACTCGCCGACATGGCCCGGATCGGAGAGGCCCTGGCGTGGCACGGGGCCCTCTCGCTCGAGTACTTCCTCGATGCGGGCCAGCGCCCTCTCTACATCGACGGCAACCCGCGGCTCGTCGAGCCGATGGGAGCGGCCCTGTCGGGCCTCTGCCTGACCGACCTGCTGATCGGCGTCTCGCTCGGCGAGGCGCCCGCGGGCGTCGCCACGAGCCGGCCCGGGATCCGCACCCGCCTCGCCCTCCAGGCCCTGATCGGCGAAGCTCTGCGCAGCGGATCGCGAGCCGCCCTGCTGCGCACCGGCCGCGACCTCCTCGCCCGGCGGGGCGCCTTCGCGCGGGCCGAGGAGGAGCTGAGCCCGGCCGGCCTCGATCCGCCGAGCGCGATACCCGTCGTCGTGGCGGCCCTATCCCTGCTCGCGCGTCCGAGCCGGGCCGCCGCCTGGACCCGCGGGGGCTGGAGCCGCCATCTCCTCACTCCGGAGGCCGTGCGGACGATCGAGGCCATGCGGTGAGGGCGCCTCGGTCGGTGGGCCAGCCCGGGCCTCGCCGCAGGGCATCCTCCCTTGGCATGCGGCGCGCGCAGACGAGGCTGCGCCGGAACGGGCTAGGATGGGCGGTCCGTGGCGGACCGGAAACTGCGCCGGAGCAGGGTGGCACCCCGCGTTCGAGCAATCCGGTCGATCGGGAGCCGGCGATGACGATAGGGCGACGCGTCCCCCCGCGCAGGCGGGCTTCCGCATGATCTGGCGGGCGCTCATCCTCATCCTGACCGTCCCGGTGGCGATCTGCGCCGCGGCCTGCCTGGCCTGGCTGCTGCTCGCCAGTCCCGTCCTGCTCCTGGCCGGCTATCTCGGCTGGATGCCCCGGACCCTCGCGATCGACTACGCCACCTTGCCCGCCCTGTTCCTGGCCCTCTGCGCGGCGTTGCAGAGCATCGTCCGGCTGATCGTGTCGCGCCTGGACGACGAGTTGCGCACGGGCAACTGGATCACGTTCTGGTGGCGGCTCTGGTGGAGCCGTCTCAGCTGACCGCGGCCGCTCCCATCGCCGCGGCGCCCCGGCCCTTGATCGGACCGGACATCGCCCGGTTCGTGGCGGCAGACCGTAGGGGAGGGGACCCGGGCTCAGCGCCGGAAGCGGCCCCCGCCGTGGAAGCCCCTGCCCGCGACGGCACCGCGGCCGCCATAGACGCCCCGCCGGGCATAGCCACCGCCGCCGCGGTAGACGCGGCCGCCATAGGCCCGGCGTCCGTACACGGCGCCCCCGCGATACACCGCGCCGCCGCGATACACCGCGCCCCCGCGGTAACCGTAGGCCCCGCGCGGACCGTAATAGGCGCCGTAGGCATTGGGCCGGCAGGATCCGTAGGGCCCGCGATGGAATCCGGGACCGCAGCCCTGAGCCGCTTCGGCGGATCGCAGGCCGACCGGGCCGGGCGCCAGGAGGCCGGCGAGCGCGAGGCCGAACGCCAGGATGGTCGCTGCGGCTGATCTGCGTGGCGTCATCTCCTGCACTCCCACTCTGCCCGCGCGCCTCCCGTTCCCGAACGGAAGGCGGGCGACGCAGAGTGACGCCCGTGCGATCCGGCTGCTTGATCCTTCGGGACAAGCGCGGCGAGGCCGCGGGGTCCCCTCATCGATACGCCCAGCGGAAGCCCCGGCGCACCCGATCCCGTGCGATGCGCCCCCCCTGCAGGTGGCGCCGGAACAGCCGGTCCAGGGCGAAGGCCGCCTGGTCGTGCTCGGCCGCGCAGCCCCGCGCCCGCTCCTCCGGCAGGTCGCCGCGCTCCACGAGATAGCGGAAGGCGCGCCGGTCCGAGCCGTAGGCGAGGCACAGGAGATTGTAGAGGCGCTGCTGGACGAGGCCGTGGTCGTCGGCGAGCGCCTCCCTGTCGGCCGTCTCCTCCCGGGCGTAGCTTCCCATCAGGAAGGCGCTGCCGTCGATGATCGGCCGGGCCTGGGAAGCCCTCAGGCGCAGCAGCACCAGCGCGGCGAACTGGTCGGCCGCGTCCTCCTCCCGTCCGAGGACGGGCACGTCGAGCAGGTGGAAGAGGGCGTGCCCGGTCTCGTGCAGGAAGACCTGCGCGATCGGGCCGACGATGGCCTCGTGGCGGGTCACGCCCGTCGGCGACGTCTCCTGCGGCGCCCGGGCGTGCATGTCCTGGATGTACTCGTAGCAGACCGTCACGGAGCGGGTCTCGGGCGCGTACCACGCATTGGCCTCGCTCCCGCATTCGGACAGGCGAAGGGTGAGAGGCCGCGGCAGGCGAACGACGCTGAGGATGTCGCGCAGGCCCTCCAGGACCCGCCGCCCCTTCATGTCGCGGTAGATCTCCTGCATCGCCGCAGCCCGCGGAACGACATAGTCGATGCGGACGCGGCTGGCGGCGGCGGTCGACGGGGCCGCCCCCGCGGGGAGGGCCAGGGCGAGCCCGATCAGAAGCGCCCGGATCATGGTCGGGCCTCCGGTGCCTCATCCGAGATCCGGCGGATCCCTCGGAGCGGCGGAGTTCGTCACTCTCACGCACCGCCCTCCGGTCGCCGGGACAGGTCCGCGGGACGGTTGGCCTTGCGCCAAGCGCTCGGCGTCGTGCCGGACCACCGCCGGAAGGCGTGGGTGAAGGCCGCGGGCTCGGAGAAATCCAGGACCGCCGAGATCTGCGCCAAGCCCATCGTCGTGTCGGTGAGGAGTTGCTTGGCCACCTGGAACTGCACCTCGTTGGCGAGCCGCCGGAAGCTCGTGCCCTCGGCGCGCAGCCGCCGGCTCAGGGTGCGCCGGTGCAGGAACTTCAGGCGCGCCACCCGCTCCGCGCGGCAGCGCCGGCGGGTCACCGCCGTCCGGAGATACTGGCGCAGGTCGTCCGCCAGGGTGTGGGGCTGGGCCGCCTCGAGGCACCGGACCTGATCCTCCACCCGCCGGCGGATGGCAGGGTCCGCCCCTGCGATGGGCAGCGCCAGGACGGGGGCGGGAAAGACCAGGGCGGCCATTTCCTGGTCGAACCGGACCGGCGCGCAGAAGAAGTCCTGGTACGGGCCCGTGTCGGGGGGGACCGAGCGCGGCAGAAGCACCTCCAGCGGGACCCAGTCGGATCCGCACAGGGCGCGCAGGATATTGGTCGTCACCGCCAGCGCCCGCTCCGATTGGAGGGCGGCGCCCTCGGAGACCGGCTCGTGCGGCGCGTAGCTGAGGACCGCCAGCTCCGCCTCGATGCCGAGCCCGACCACGGCGCCTCGGTCCTGCACGCCGATATGTGCCTCGAGCGCCCGCAGGGCATCCCCGACCGTCGCGCAATGGCGCATCAGCAGCCCGACCAGACCGAGCGACCCCAGGTCGGCGTGCTGCCCGACGAGGAGGCCGAGATGGGGGCAGCGCGTCCGTTCGGCCGCCAGGGCGAACAGGCGCCCGAGCGCGACGAAGGGGACGCTCAGGCTGCGGCCGTCGAAGATCCGCGGATCGAGCTCCGCCGCGCGGACGAGGCCCTCGGGATCCGCGTCGCGTTCGATCAGCACCGTGCGGAGGCCCTGCGCCACCCTGACATCCGTGAAGCCGAAGGGACAGGCAGCATCCCGGGCGGCAGCCTCGAATGAACCGGGATGAAGGGGGCACATTTCGGTACGCGGCCCGACAGAAGAGGTCATGGCGCCCTCCGGCATGTGCTTGTCGAATTGGCGTATTTGACCAGTATTATTTAAGCTGAACAAGAGAATGTCTTGATCGTACCGGCTCTATTCGATAAGTATTATTTGATACTATAAAAAATCACCTTCCGGAACAGATCCGCAGCCCTGCCCGCCGGCCGGACACCTCGCCTCGCGCCGAGCGCCTCCGGCAGAGCCGGCCGGGCGGCGATCGGAACCGGCCGGGCGGCAGGGCCTTTCCCGGAGGAGGAGCGTGCGGCGACGCGGCCGGCCCCGGGCCGATCGGGGCCCTCACGCGAACGGGAGAGCGAGAGCATGGAGCAGGATACCCCGGCCGCCGATCGCGTCGCCCGGACGATCGCCGAGAACGTCTACGCGGCCTACACCCGGCAGATTTCGGGCGCGACCCACCCGCAGACCGAGCAGACGATCCTGGCGCGCCTCGTGGAGGCGATCCGCCCGCGGGTGGACGCCGCCGCACCCGGCGAGATCGTCGCGGCGGCCAACGGCGTGCTCGATGCCTGGGAGCGGCAGGATCCGCGGATCCGCGGCCCGCGCGTGAACAGCGTCGACCCGATCGGGGGAGGGGTCGGACTTCGACCGGCCTGAGGTGTTTCGGGCGCGAAGGGAGACCCGCGACTTCCGCGGCCGGGCCGAATCGGCGATAGCCCCCGCATGCGAAAGGCAGTTCTCGGCATCCTCGTCGTCCTATCCCTCCCGGTGCCCGCGACGCGGGCCGACGAGACGACGGCCGGGCACGCCCAGGACCTCGACAGCCTCAGGCACGCATGGCACCGATGCGTGCGCAACGCCTTCTCCGGTCAGCCCGAGAGCCTCGGCAAGCTCGCCGCGGAGAGGGAGGCGCTCGCGGCCTGCAAGGCCGGCGAGGACCGCTACGTCGCCGCGCTCCTCGCCGCCCGCGCGGCCGAGGAGGAGGCGGCCCGGCGCGAGGGCCGGACCCTGGTCTCCCGGGCGCGGGCATGGGCCGCCTCGATCGCCGCCTACGTCATCGATCCGGTCTCGTCCTGGCTCGCGGCCCCGACCCGCTAGATCCTCCCCTTCCGGGGCGCCGGCCTCACTCGGCGGCAAGCCGCAGCGCCTCGACCGCCGTCCGCTGGCCGCGGGAGGCCTGGCCGGGCAGGAACACGCTGAAGGTCGTGCCCGAGCCCGGCCGCGAGGTCAGGTCGATGCGCCCTCCGAGGGCGCGCACGAGCGCCTTCACGTGGGCGAGCCCGATGCCCTCGCCCGGCTGGTCCTGGGGGCCGGCGCGGCGGAACAGCTCGAAGACGCGGGCATGGTCCTGCTCCGCGATGCCCCGCCCGTTATCCGCCACGTCGAACCGGGCATAGCCGCTCGCGACGACCCGGCCGGTCACCGCGATGCGGCCGGGCCGGGCGGGGTCGAGATACTTCACGGCGTTGTCGATGAGGTTGCCGAAGATCTGCTCGACCGCGAGCCGGTCGGCCGTGATGCCGGGCAGGTCCGGCGCCACCGTGACGCTCGCTCCCCGGGTCTCGGCCTGATGGCGCTGGGCATCGCGCAGGCCCCGCACCAGGGCCGCCATGTCGAGGGGCTCGGGCACGAAGGTGCGGCGCCCCTCCCGCGACAGCTTGAGGATCGCCGCGATCAGGCTCTCCATCCGCGTGACGGCCGCCTGGATGAAGCCGAGCGCCTCACCGAGATCGGCGTCGATCCGCTCCGCCTCCGGGTGGCCGGCGAGCGCGGCGCGCACCTCGCCGCGCGTGGCCGCGATCTCGCTCGTGAAGCCCATCACGTTGACGAGCGGCGCCCGGAGGTCGTGGCTGACGATGTAGGCGTAGCGCTGGATCTCCTCGTTCGACTCGCGCAGCTCCGCTTCCGCCTCCCGCTGCTCCGTGATGTCGGTGTGCACGCCGACCCATTCGCGGATCGAGCCCGTCCCGTCGAAGACCGGCACGCCCCGGATCGCGAAATGGCGCCAGCTGCCGTCGACCGAGCGGAGGCGGTGCTCGAAGACGAAGGTGCGGCGCTTGGCGACCGTCTCGTTCCAGGCGTCGATGCTGGGCTGGGCGTCGTCCGGATGCACGGCATCCGCCCAGCCGTAGCCCTGGTACTCGGCCCGGCTCTGCCCCGTGATCGCCGCCCAGCCCGGCTGCTCGCCGACCATCCGCCCCTCGGCGTCGTTCGTCCAGAGCACGCCGCGCACCGCCTGCACCGCGGCGCGGAAGCGCTCCTCGCTCATGCGCAATTCGGCCTGGACGCGCTGCTGGTCGAGCGAGGAGGCGAGCATGGCCAGGAACAGGATCAGGAAGGTGGCGCCCGCCACGGCGAGGGCGAGGTTCTGCTGGTCCGCCCCGAGGCTCGCGGCGTGGGCGGCGTGGGCGCCCGATCCTTGCGCGGTGATCGTGGCGGCGGCCATGCCGGTATAGTGCATGCCCGCCACCGCCACGCCCATCACGCAGGCGGCGGCGAGCTTCTGCCAGACGCTGTTGTGGCGGAAGGTCAGCCAGAGCGCGGCGGTGGCCGCGGTCACCGCGATGGCGACCGACACGGCGACGACGGGCGGGCTGTAGGCGAGGCTGCCGGGCATGCGCATCGCCGCCATGCCGGTATAGTGCATCGCCGCCACGCCGAGGCCCATCAGCGGCCCGCTGACGAGCACCGCCCGGATTCCGGCCGCCGGGCGGCTGACGACGGTGAAGGCCGCTCCCGTCACGCCGACGGCGATGAGCAGGGACAGGACCGTCAGGCCGAGGTCGTAGGCGGCGGGCAGGCCCATCTCGAAGGCGAGCATGCCGACGAAGTGCATCGACCAGATGCCGCCGCCCATCGCCACCGCCGCCCCCGCGACCCAGGCCCAGCGCGGCCCCGCCGCGCCGTCGCGCAGCCGCGCACCGAGATCGAGGGCGGTGTAGGAGGCGAACACCGCGATCGCGATCGACAGGGCGACGAGCGCCGGGTTGTAGCCGGTATGGACCATCGGGAGCGCCGGGCAGGAAGCCGCGGCAGGCCGCGGAGGAGGCCGCACGCTAGCCCGGCCGCGCCAGGAGCGCCACCGCCGGGCGGCGACAGCGGCGCGCCGAAATCCGCCTCGCCCAAGCCCCGCCTCAGCCCTCCTCCAACGCGTCGGCGCGAGCCCGGCGGCGCAGCCGGTTCCGGAAGCCCGGTCCGGCTCCCGCGATCGGGCGGGGCTCGCGCGGGCAAGCGTTGCAGGCGGGAGGTGTCGCAGTCGGGAGGTGTCGCAGGCGGGAGGTGTCGCAGGCGGGAGCTTGGGCGGACCTGCCCGCGTTCCCCGGAACGAGAACCATCTCACGAGGTCACCGAGCATGTTGAGAAACCCCCGCGCCGGCCTGGCCGCGCTCCTCCTGGGCGGCCCGCTGGCCGGCGCGATCCCGCCCGCCTCGGCCCAGGCACAGACGCCGACCACGGGGCAGGCCCAGCTCACGAAGGTCGCCAGCTTCGAGCATCAGGTCACCGGCGTGACCGTGTCTCGGGACGGACGGATCTTCGTCAACTTCCCCCGCTGGAGCGAGGACGCGCCCGTCTCGGTCGCCGAGTTGAAGGACGGCAAGCCGGTGCCCTATCCGGACGAGGCCTGGAATTCCTGGCGCAACGCCAAGGCCGACGAGATCTCGCCCAAGGACCATTTCGTCTGCGTGCAGAGCGTCGTGGCCGACGGGCAGGACCGGCTCTGGGTGGTCGACGCCGCCGCCCCCGCGATGGCGCACGTCGTCAAGGACGGGCCGAAGCTCGTCGGCCTCGACCTCAAGACCAATCGCGTCGTCAAGACGATCCCCTTCGACACCGACACGGTGATGCAGGCCTCCTACATCAACGACGTGCGGATCTCGCCGGACGGCAAGACCGCCTACCTGACCGATTCCGGGGCCGAGGGCGCGCTCATCGTGGTCGATATCGACAGCGGCAAGGCCAAGCGCGTGCTCTCCGGCCATCCCTCGACGATGCCGGACAAGAGCGTGACCGTGACCTACGACGGCAAGCCGCTGCGCCGGCCCGACGGGCGCGGCGTCGAGTTCTCGGCCGATGGCATCGCCCTCTCGCCGGACGGCGGGACGCTGTACTGGCAGGCGATCAAGGGCAAGACGCTCTACAGCCTGCCGACCGACGCGCTCACCGGCTGGGCCACGGCTTCGGTCGTGCCCGAGATGCTCACCGACAGGACGCTCGGCTCCAAGATCGTCACGGTCGGCGAGAACGGAGTGGCGGACGGCCTGCTGATCTCCCGGCACGACGGGCGCATGTACGTGACCTCGCCGCAGGACAACGCGGTGAAGGTGCGCGACCTGTCGGGCAAGGGCACAGGCCTGACGACGCTCGTGCAGGACCCGCAGCTTCGCTGGCCCGACACGTTCTCCGAAGGACCGGACGGCACGATCTACGTCACGACCTCGCACATCCAGGATTCGGCGGACTACAAGCCCGGCGCGCCGGTCAGCCTGCCGACGGAGCTCTGGAGCCTCAAGCCCGGGACAACGGAGGCGACGGGCTCGACCCGGCCCGGCAGCGCCCGCTGAGGCCTCTCCCGCCCGGCCCCGCCAAGGGGCTGCGGCCGGGCTAAATCTCCCGTATGCCTCGCCGGCCCTCTCCCGCCCGGGAGAGGGCTCCTGCTCCGCGAGGAGCGGGCCGGAAGCCACCGATACCCTGTGGGCACGTCACGGTCGGATGGAACGCCTCGATACCCCGGACCCCCGGTCCGTCTTCTCCTCCCTCGCCTATTTCCGCCTCCTCGAAGCCTGCGGGCTGACCGGGAGCTGGTGCTGGACTTTCGCCTCCGGCGAGCAGAGCTGGTCGCCGGGCCTCTTCGCCCTGCTCGGGCTGGAGGCGAGCGCCGTGCGCCCGAGCTACGGCGCCCTGCGGGCGCTGGCCCACCCGGCCGACCGCGAGGTCCTCGAGACGGAGGTCGAGGTGCTCGGCGCGGGCCTCCTCAGGGCCCACACGGTTCGGATCGTCCGGCCCGACGGGTCCGTGCGTACCCTTGAGAGCCGGGGCGAGATCTTCCTCGACGCCGAGGGGCGCCCGGCCGCGGCGTCGGGCTTCATCCTCGACGTGACGGACCGGGAGGCCCTGGCGGACGCCCGCCGGGCGGAGCAGCGCCGCCGCTGGGCCCTGTTTCGGGAGGCCCAATCCTGGACCCATGCCTCGCTCTACGCACAGGCGCAGCGCGTCGGCTCGCGCGAGCTCCTCAGCCTGACCGGCGTCACGCAACAAGCGTTCCGTGACGATTGCACCTGCGTCGTCGCGGCGGAGGACCGCTCCCGCACCCGTGAGCATGTCGGCTCGCTGATGCGGGCGGGCCGGCCCTTCGAGGCATTCAAGCGCCTCGTCCTCGCGGACGGGGCGTCCGGCTCGTTCCGGTTCGTCTACGTGCCCGTCCGCGATGCGTCCGGCCGCATCGAGAGCTGGGCCACCCTGGCCTCGCGGGTCGGCGGCATCCCGTCGGCCCCGGTCGACGGCTTCCTGAGGGACGAGCTCGAATCCGCGCTCGGGGGCAAGCACCTGCGTGCCGCGCGCAAGATGCTGGGCTGGTCGATGATGGATTGCTCCCTGGCGAGCGGGCTGTCCTTCGCGACCATCCGCAAGCTCGAGGGCGAGACCGAGGCGTCGGCGTCCTCGGCCCGGCGCCGCGTGGTCGCGGCCCTGCGGCGCGGGGGCATCGGCTTCTCCCTCGTCGACGGAAGCGGCATCGCCATCGCCCGGACCTGACGGGCCTTCCGCCGGCGCGCCGCGCACGGCGCCTCGTCACCACCGGAATCGCGCCGGCGGGCCCGGCGCGGGTTGCCAAGCTTGACCATATAGGCCAAGATCTACGTAAGTAGTGCCTACGATTCCCCTCGCATCCGGGAGAGACGATGCTGGTCAACCACGAGCGACGCCTCCTCAGAAAGGCTGCAGAGGCGGCCGACCGTCAGATCACCATCAAGCAAAGACCGGACAGAACTTGGCCGGGCGACCACAGCAGGCTCGTAGCCCTCGAGAGCCGCGGCGCTCTTCGCTCGCTCCGCCCGCTCCCGGACAGGGGATTCAGCGACACCTTCGCCACCTGGCAGATCACCGAGCGCGGCCTCAGCGCGCTCGCGCGCCTGTCGGGACGGGACGCCTGATGGCCTCGATCAAGGTTCGTGCGGTCGCCGACGGAAGCTTCGCCGTCTACCAGAACGGCACCGCGCTCTGCTCCGGGCTCACCCGCGCGCAGGCCGAACGGCTCGCGGCCGTGCTGAGATGGGTCGAGCCGGTTCTGTGATGCGCGCCAGCGGGGTGATCGCCCTCCCGTGACCGACCCGGCGGGGCGCGGCGGAAGTCTTGCAACTTCACGTTAACCCAGGTGATGGTGCGCCACCACCGGTCTGCGAAACACTGATTCGTGTTCGCACGCGCGTGGAGCTTGCGCCGATGCCGACAGTGCCACCCCCGGGATCGCCCCCCTGCGCCTTCATGCGGGAACTCCTGTCGATGCTGCGGGAGGGCGAGGGCGCGGACGCGCTGTTCCTCCGGCTGCTCATGCTGGAATTGCGGGCGCTCACCTGCGGCGCGTCGGACGACACCCTGCAGGCCATCGTGACCGCGCGCACGGCGATCGGCTTCGCGACCCTCGGCGGCCTGCCCGGGATCGCCCGCCCCGCCTGACCCCCGCTCCCAGGGATCCGTCCGGTTCCTGACCCGGCCGGCCCCGGCGCCGCCCGCAGCCCCCTGTCAACGGACCGGCGTCTCGGACCTTGGTCGGAACGACCTCGGACGAACGGCCGTATCGACCCGCGCCGCCCCGATGCGAGTGGTGGTCCGCACCGGCCCGCCCGCGACAGGTTCCGAACCGTCTCCGCGGGCCCCGACAGCGGAAGAGGGGAGAGAACCATGGGCCTCGATGATCTCGTCGGCGCGGACGACAGCCTGATCTATGCCCTGTACGACGGCCTGCTCGGGCGGGCGCCCGACGCGCCGGGCCTCGCGTCCTGGATGGGCCACGTCAGCGGCCTCGACTCGCTCCACGACGTGGTGGAGAAATTCCTGAAGTCCGGCGAGGGCAAGGGCCGGCACGACGGCCTCGACGACCGCGGCTTCGTGAACAAGCTCTACGAGGACAACCTCCATCGCACGGGCGACGACGGCGGCGTGTCCTACTGGACCGGCCAGTTGAGCCACGGCGCCTCGCGGGAGGACGTGGCCCTCGGCTTCGTCCTCTCGGACGAGCACCTCGCCCATCTTCGGGGAACGTTCGAGGCGGGCGACGTCGCGCGGCTCTATTACGGTCTCCTCAACCGCGCGCCCGACGCCGGCGGCCTGCACCATTTCCGCGACGCGATCGAGCACGGCGCCTCGCTGCACGACGTGGCGCAGACCTTCCTGGGCTCCGCGGAGTACCAGGGCCGCGCGGCGGGCCTGAGCAACGCGGCCTATGTCGAGGACCTGTACGAGCACGCCCTCGGGCGCGGGGCCGATGACGGGGGCTCGCGCTACTGGCAGGGCGAGCTGGAGCACGGCGCCTCGCGCGCCGCGGTGGCGGCGGCGATCACCGATTCCGCCGAGGCCCACCACCACCTCGCCGCGGGCGTCGAGCAGGCTTGGCACATCTGAGCGGGCTGAGGCCCCGGGTTTCCGGAGCCGCCGGCCCGGCGCGACGACGTCAGGCCGGCGGCCTCGGCTGCAGGACGGCGAGGATCGCGTCCCGCAGCTCCGCCCCGCGCGCCCCGGATTCGCCGAGCCGCGTCAGCGCCACCGCGATGCCCGCGGCGACCGAGGTGGCGCGCACGCCCGCGTTCAGGCGGCGGGCGATCAGGTCGATGACCGCGTCGGCGATCTCCTCCACGTCCGCGACCGAGCGATCGTCCATGACAGGCCTCCACGACACGTCTGCCCGGCGGGTCGGCCCGGGCCCTTCGCCGGGATGCCGGCGCGGGCGAGGGTAGGGGCGGGGGCGCCGCGCCGGCAAGTCCCGGACGCGACCGGAGGCGCGGCCCCGTGCTATGCTCAAGCTCGCCCCAGCCGCGGCGAGCCCTCCCCGAGCGCGCGATGATCCCGCCTCCCTCAGCGCCCCGACCTCCGGGACCGGCCAGCCCGGTGCCGCTCCGGACCGAGACCGGGAGCGAGGCGGGCTTCGCCCTCGTCGCGGTGATCTGGATGATCGGCCTCATCGGGCTGATGATCGCCACCTACATCGCGGCGGCCCGCTACCGGGCGATCGAGGCGCGCGCCACCGCGCAGCTCGCCCGCGCCGAGGCCGGGGCCGAGGGCGCCGTCCACCTCGCGATCCTCGAACTCCTCGCAGACGTCCCCCGAGGGCAGGAGGCCGCCGCCCGGCCGAGACCGCACGGCCCCCGCCTCTGCGCCCTGGAGGACGGCACGACGCTCGCCGTCGCGGTCGCCGACGAGAGCGGCAAGGTCGATCTCAACGCGGGCACGCCCGAACTCGTGGCCGCCCTCGTCCGGGGCGTCGCGCCGGAGGCCGGCCCGGCGACGCTCGGCCTCCTGCGCCTGCGCGAGGCGGCCAAGCGGGAGCCGGGCCGCGGGGCGGCCGAGCCCGCCCCGCCGCTCTTCCGCTCGGTGATGGAGCTGGCGCAGGTGCCCGGCATCGACCGCCCCCTGTTCGAGGCCCTGGTGCCTCTCGTCACGGTGCATACCGGCAGCCCCGGCCTCAACGCCCGGGCCGCCCCGACCGCGACCCTGCTCGCGGTCACCGGAGCGCGGACCCGCGCCGAGGCCGAGCGCTCCGGCACGCCCTTCTTCCTCGCCCAGGCGCCGGGGCGGACCGTCCTGATCCGCGGCGAGGCGGTGACCCGCTCCGGCGCCCGCGCCGCCCGGGAGGCGATCGTCGAGTTCACCCCGGGCCCGCCCGCGGGCTACAGCATCCGGGACTGGCGCGAGGGCGGTCCCTCCGGCGCCCTCGTCCCGGCCGCCGGCGGGCAGGTCCCGTGCTGAGCGTCCCGCGGTGAGGGCCCGTCGGTGAGCGGTTCCCGATGAGCCTCGGCCCCGAATCCGGCGCCCTCCTCGTGCTGCTGCTCCTGGCGGGCGCCGCGGCGGCGAGCGACATCCGGGCGATGATCATCCCCGACGCGGTCAACCTGCTGATCCTCGCGACGGGGCTCGGGGCGAGCCTCCTCCTCGGCACGGTCGAGCCGGCCTCGGCGCTCGCCGGGGCGCTCCTCGGCGGCGGGCTGCTCCTCGGGGTGCGGACGGCGTTCCGGTCCCGGCGGGGCTATCACGGGCTGGGTCTCGGGGACGTGAAGTTCGTCGCCGCCGCCGGGACCTGGACCGGCCTCGAGGGGCTCGCGCCGATGCTCCTCCTCGCGAGCCTGACGGCCCTCGCCTACATGGGCGGCCGGCGCCTCCTCGATCCCGGCTTCGACACGGGCCGCCGCATCCCGTTCGGGCCCTTCCTCGCCCTCGGCACGGCGGGGGTCGCCGTCCTGCAGATCGGCACCGGGACGAGCGTCCTCGACCTGATCGACCGGGCGCTCGGCGCCTGAGGGGGCTCACGAGCCGGGAACCCGGAAGGACAGGTCGAGGGGCTCGACGCGGCCGCCGAGATCGAGCTCCGCCCGGAGCCGGACGAGCTGCGGCAGGCGGGTCGCGTCGGTCCAGGCATCGTGCCAGGCGGCCGGCCGCCCCTCCCGGAGCGCGCCGAAATAGCCGAAGCGGGCCCCGGCGACGCGGGCGATCAGGGTCTGGCGCGCCACCTGGTCGGGCAGGAGCGAGGCCCCGACGGGCAGGGGCGCCACGTCGAACAGGATCGAGCCCGTCGGGCCGCCCCGGTCGCGTCCGTTGAAGCCGACCGTCACGGCGAGAAGCCCCGCCGGCTGCACGTCGCCCCGGCTCGCCGTGACGAAGGTGAGGCGGTCGGGCCGCCCCTCGAACAGGACCGGTCCCGGACCCGCCGGCGTCGCCGGGCGGATCGGGGCGGCGGCGGCGAGCCAGCCCCCGAGCGCGCCCCCGCCCGCCACCGTCTGGGCGAGGACGTCCCGCCCGTGACCGGCCTGCGAGAGCCGCCGGGCGAAGCCGAACATGCCGGCCGAGAGCCCGAGGGTGAGGGCGAGGAGGAGGAGCGCGACGAGCGCCTCCGCGATCACGAATCCGGACATGCGCGCGTTGATCGCGATCATCGCCGCCCCGCCCGGTCGAGCACGAAGGAATGCAGGGTCAGCGAGCGCCCGCCGCGCTCCGGCGGCTCGGCCACGCTCACCGCCACGCGGTAGCCGGCGGCCGCGCTCCCCGGCCCGAGGGGGACGAGGGCGTGGCGGGCGATGTCGGCGCGCCAGAGATAGCCGTTCGGCAGCACGCCCCCCGTCGCCCCCGGACGCAGGGGGTAGTCGACGCCCGCGGCCGCGAGCCGGCCCTTGGCCAGGGCGCTCCCGAGGGTCAGGAAGGCGGCCTGGTGGTCGCCGCGCATCGCGACCGCGAGGGCGGCCAGGATCGCGGCGAGGAACAGCGTCAGGATCGTGAAGGCCGCCAGGAATTCCAGCAGGGCGAAGCCGCCCTGCGCCGCCCGGCCCGCGTCAGCGCCCGGCGGCATGGGCTGAGAGACCCTGCTGCGCGAGAACCTGCCCCGTCGCCCAGACGACATCGAGCCGCCCCTCGGATCCGCCGAGGCGCAGGCGGATCCGGCCGCCCGTCGAGCGCCCGCTCGGGAAGAAGCGGATGCGGCCGGCCGCGCCCGCCCGCTCGCCCGGATCGGGCAGGTCGAGGCTCACCTCGGTGCGGGGGTCGATCGCGACGGACGGCACCGCCGGGGAGGCGAAGCGGCGGTGCTCCGCGTCGAGGACGAGGGCGAGGGGCTCGTTGCGCATCATCGCGGCCGCCCGCGTGATCCGGAGCGCCGCGGCGAGCCGGCCGAGATCGGCCCGCAGCTGCAATTCGGCCGGCGGGCGCCGCAGCAGGGGCGCGGCGAGGAGGACGACCCCCGACAGGATCGCGACGGCCACGAGGATCTCGACGAGGCTGAAGCCCGCCTCGCGCGTCCGGCCGTGGCGCGGGCCCGTCATTGCAGGGCGAGGTCGTTGATCGAGAGGATCGCGCTCATCACCGAGAGGATGATCGCCGCGATCATGCCGGAGACGAGCACGGTGACGGCCGGCGTCAGGATGGCGAGCAGGCGGTCGGTCCGGGCCTGGTCCTGCCGCTCCAGGATGAGGGCCGCGCGCAGGAGCATGTCGCGCAGGCGCCCGCTCTCCTCGCCGACCGTGATCATGTGGCGGGCGGCGAGGGGTAGGGCGCCCGCCCGCTCCATCGCCGCGCCGATCGTCGCGCCGGCCCGCACGTCGGCGATGCTCGCCTCGAGCCGGGCGCGGGTGACGCTGTTGCGCACCAGGGTGCAGGCGGTCTGCAGGGCCTGGAGGGGGGCGACCCCGGCCTTGATCAGGGTCGCGAAGGTGCGGGTGAAGCGGGCGGCCTCGCGCGTCTCCGCGATCGGCCCGGTGACGGGCAGGGCGAGGCGCAGGCGGTCGAGCCACCGCCGGATGGCGGGGCTGCGCCGGCCGAGGATGAGGGCGAGGCCGAGGGCGCAGAGGAGGCCGGCGGCGAGGGCGAGGATCGTCCCGGAATGCGCGCGCAGGGCGTCGAGGGCCGCCAGGATCGCGGGCAACTCCATGCCGCTCTCGTGGAAGATCGGCGTCACCGCGGGCACCAGGAGGCCAAGCACGATCCAGAGGGAGACGGCGGCGAGCCCGACGAGGAGCGAGGGGTAGGCCAGCGCCGAGCGGACCCGCGCGCGGATCTCGACGCGGCGGTCGAGGAGGTCGGCGAGGTCCTGCATGGCGGCGCCGAGATCGGCGCTGACGTCGCCGGCCTGGACGATCCGCACGCAATCGGGCCGGAACGCCTCGGGCATCCCCTCCATCACCTCGCCGAGGGAGGCGCCGCGCAGGATGCCCTCGCGCATCCGCAGGGCGAGGTCGGCCATGCGCCGGTCCTCGGCGGTGGCCGAGGCGATGCGAAGGGCCGCGTCGAGGGGCACGTCCGCCTGGAGCAGCACGGCGAGGTCGCGGGCGAGGCGGGCGAGCGCCGCGTCGGCGGCCCTGGCGCCGGGCATCTCCAGCCGGACCTCCTTGAAGAGGAGGTCGAGGGGGCGCGCCGCGCGCAGGGCGAAGGGGGTCGGCCCGCTCGCGCGCACCAGGGCGCGGGCCTCCTCCGCGCTGGCGGCCTCGATCTCCCCGACCAAGAGGTTGCCCGCCCCGTCGAAGGCCTCGTAGCGGAACTTCATGCCGGCGGCGCCTCGATCCCGCTCGTGACGCGCAGCACCTCCTCGACCGCGGTCAGGCCCTGCCAGGCCTTGACGATCCCGTCCTCGTAGAGGGAGCGCACGCCGCCGGCCCGGGCGAGCGCCTCGATCTCGGTGCCGGAGGCGCGCCGCAGGACGGCGTCGCGCAGGCGGGAATCCACCGGCATCAGCTCGGCGATCGAGAGCTGGCCCGCATATCCGCTGCCCTGGCAGGCCTCGCAGCCGACCGGGCGGCGCAGGTCCGGGGCGCCCGCGCCCCGGAGCGCGGGCACCCGGTCCGGCAGGTGGGCGGCGAGCACCGGGGCGTCCGGGTGGGGCGCGGCGCAGGCCGGGCAGAGGCGCCGCACGAGCCGCTGGGCGACGATGCCGCGCACGGTCGAGCCGAGCAGGAAATGCTCGATGCCCATGTCGATCAGGCGGGTGATGGTCTCGGCGGCGCTGTTGGTGTGGAGCGTCGAGAAGACGAGGTGGCCCGTGAGCGAGGCCTGTACGGCGATGCGCGCCGTCTCCTCGTCGCGGATCTCGCCGATCATGATCATGTCGGGGTGGTGGCGCAGGATCGAGCGCAGGATCGCGGGGAAGTCGAGGCCGATACCCTCCTGGGTCTGGACCTGGCTGATGCCGGAGAGCTGGTACTCGATCGGGTCCTCGACGGTGAAGATCTTGGCGGTCGGGCGGTTCACCTGCCGCAGCATCGTGTAGAGCGTGGTGGTCTTGCCGCTGCCGGTCGGGCCGGTGACGAGGATGATCCCGTTCGGCTGGGCGGCGAGCTGGGTCAGGGTCTCGATCTGGCCCCTCTCGAAGCCGAGGCTCGCGAAGTCGAGGGTGACGCGGCTGCGGTCGAGGACGCGCATCGTCACGGCCTCGCCGTCGATCGTCGGGATCGTCGCGACGCGGAAATCGACCTCGTGGCCCCGGACCGGGATCTTGATGCGCCCGTCCTGGGGCAGGCGGCGCTCGGCGATGTCGAGACGGGCGAGGATCTTCACGCGGGAGGCGACGGCCGCCGAGAGCCGGGCGGGCGCCTCCTCGACGACCCGCAGCACGCCGTCGACCCGGTAGCGCACCCGCAGGGAGGCGGTGGTCGGCTCGATGTAGATGTCGGAGGCGCCGGCCTCGACGCCGCCCGCGATGATCTGGTCGAGGAGGCGGATGACGGGCGCCTCGCTGGCGCTGTCGCGCAGGCGCTGCAGGTCGGTGTCGCTGTGGTCGGCCTCCAGCCCCGTTCCGGCTGCCCCGGCCGCGCTCCGATCGGCGTAGAGCTGGGCGGCGAGGCGCTCGAAATCGGCCGGCGCGATGATCTCGACGCGCACGGGCTCCTCGACGACGAGGCCGACCGATTCCAGCGGCATCCGGTCGAACGGGTCGACCACGGCGAGCGTCAGCACGCCGCCCTCCAGGCGCACCGGCAGGACCCGGTTCTCGGTGACGAAGCGGGCCGGCAGCGCGTCGGGCAGCAGGCGCTCGGGCGCGCCCTCGCCGGGCACGTGGAGCGGCAGGCCGAGGAAGCGCGACAGGCCCGCGGCGAGCGCCGGCTCCGAGAGGATGCCGAGCTTCGTCAGCACCGCGTCGAAGCGGTCGCCCGAGAGGGTGGCGGCGCGGCGCGCCCGCTCGACGGCGGCCCGGTCGAGGAGGCCCTCCTCCGCGAGGAAGGCGCCGAAGCGCTCCGCGAAGGCCGGGGAGGCGGGATCGAGGCCGCGGAGCGAGGACCGAACCTGTTCCATCCCGGCCGCCCCGCTCACTCGATGCTGCGCTTGACGTTCGTCATCAGGCGCTGGACCGGGTCGCGGGTCGGCATGACGCTGCGGACGCGGTTGCGGTACTCGTCGGTGACCGCCGCCGCCTCGTTGAGGTCGCGCACGACGCGGGGCGTCAGCATGATGATCAGCTCGGTCTTCTCGACGAGGTTCTGCTTCTCCTTGAAGGCGTTGCCGATGATCGGCAGGTCGCCGAGCACGGGCACCCGCGTCTCCCCGATCGTGGTCCGGTCCTGGATCAGGCCGCCCAGCGTGATGCTCTCGCCGTTGTTGACGACGACCGTGGTGCGCACCTTGCGCCGCCCGAAGGAGGGCGAGTCGATGTTCGAGGAGGTGGTGCGCTGGACCGTCGAGACCTCCTGCTCGATGTCGAGGAGCACGCGGCCGGACTCGCTCACCCGCGGCGTCACGGAGAGGATCACGCCGGTGTCCTTGTAGGCGATCGAGTTCACCACCGGCGCGCCGGGGGTGAGGATGCTCTGGGCCGACTGGGTCTGGATCGGCACCTGGTCGCCGATCTGCAGGACGGCGGTGCGCCGGTCGAGGACCATCAGGCTCGGGGAGGCGAGGACGTCGACGCGGGTGACGTCGTTCAGCGCGTTCAGCGTCACCTGCCCCCCCGCCGCCCGGGCCACGAAGGAGAAGCCGGGGAAGGCCGAGCCGACCGCCCCGCTCACGAGGTCCGAGAAGGTGCCCGAGCGCGAGCCGTTGCGGTTCTGGAAGAACCAGCGCACGCCGAGGCGCAGGTCGTCGTTGAGCTGGACCTCGGCGATGGTCGCCTCGATCAGCACTTGGTTCGGCAGCACGTCGAGATTGGCCAGCACCCGCTCGACCCGCCGGTAATCGCTCTCGGCGGCGAGGATCAGGAGGGCGTTCTGGGACGGGTCGGCGACGATCTTGATGCGGGGCTCGCCGTTGTCGCCCGCGCCGATCCCGGCCGAGCGGTAGCTCCCGTTCTCGTCGACCCGGGGGAGGGGCCCGTCGAGGAAGCGCTCGGAGCCGGACAGGCCCGTGCCCCCCGCCCCGAAGCCGCCGCCGACCGCGATGCCGCCACCGCCGAAGCCGCCGCCACCGAGGCCGCCCCCGCCGAACTGGCTCCCCCCGCCCACCGAGAAGCCGCCCGGCCCGGCATCGCCGCCGAACCCGTTGCCGTTGCCGTTGCCGAGGGGCGCCCCGTTGCCCGGCCCGTCGCCGAGCCCGGTGCGGGCGGAGCGGGCGGAGCGGACCTCGCGGGCGGCCGTCTCGTCCGAGAACATCGCGTTCAGGACGTCGACCACGTCCTTCGCCTGCCGGTTGCGCAGGACGTAGGTGAAGAATTCCTTGCGGCGGCCCCCCGCGACGCCGTCGAGATTGCGGATCCAGGACTTGGCCGTGAGCAGGTACTCGGGCTGCTTCGAGATCACGAGCACGGATTTCAGGCGCTTGTTCGGGATGAACTGCACCATCCCGCTCATGGCGCCCTCGCCGTTCGTCGCGAAGGCCTTGCTCAGGTTCTCGACGACCTCCTCCGGGTCGAGGGAGCGCACCGGCACGAGGGCGAAGGACATGCCCTTCATGTAGTTCACGTCGAAGACGGACGCGGCCTCCCGCATCGCGGCGATCTCCTGGTCGGTGCCGGAGAGGAGCAGCGCGTTGCGCGAGGGATCGATCCGGACGACGCCGCCGTAGGAGGCGATCGGCTCCAGGAGCCGCTTCATCTCGGCGGCCGCGACGTAGCGGAGCGGCAGGACCTTCACGGCATTGCCGACGCCGGAGGGCCCGCCGCGGTCGGCCATCCCGATCCGGCCGCCCGCCGTCGCCTGCTCCGCCGGCACCACGCGCACGACGTTGCCGCTGCGGGCGAGGGCGCCGCCGACGTTGCGCAGCGCCGATTCGAACAGCTCCGTCGCGCCCGCCTTCGTGACGGCGTGCGTCGTCTGGAGCGTGAGCTTGCCCTCGAGCTTGGGGTCGATCGTGTAGTTCACGCCCAGGATGTCGCCGAGCACGGCGGCGGCGGCCTCTTGGATGCTCGCGTCGACGAGGTTGAGCGTGTGCGTCCCGGCGGCCGACTCCGCGGGCGGGCGCGCCGGCCGCGGCTCGCCGTAGAACTTGCCCGAGCCGATGCCGATGCGGGTCTTGTCGGGGGCGCCGGGCGCGGCCGGATCCGGGGTGCGGGGGCTCGCGCCGAGGCGGCGCTTGCCGTCGTCGGGCAGGGCCGGGGCGGGATCGCGCCCGGCCCATTCCGGCATCTCGGCCGCCTGGCGCGGCGCGGCGGCAGCGGGGCGCAGCGAGGCCGCGCCGAGGCCGAGCGCGACCAGAACAGCCGCGCAGGCCCGCGTGACTCGACCAATGTTCCGAAGTCTGATGTGCGGACGGAGGGTCGCAGGCCTCAGTCGACGCGAATTACGGCCCGCCCCGTGTCCCGGCAGAAACATCGCACTGCCCGCCCCCGTTCACCTTCACCTATGCGGGCGTAGGAAGAGGAGCACTTCCTGACCGTCGCAGGACAGGTTCACGTTTTCAGCGGTGACGGTCAATACTTTCCATCCATCGGACGTTGTTTTTCCCTCGCCGATCCACCAGCCGCGATCGCCCTTGTGCCTGCGGAGCAACACTTTGCGACCCGAGGCCGAAATCAGGACACCGCCCATCGTATAGCTCGGTACGGTACGGGACGGAGGCGGCGGGGGTGGCGCCTCGATCGTCTGCGCGGCCAGGACGGGCGCCTTCGGGGCGCGGGCGCGGCTCGGCGAGAACAGGGGCTTCTCGATCAGCATCTCGGCGACGCCCGTCTCGGCGGCGGCGTGCAGGAGGGGCAGGGCCGGCGCGGGGCGGGCGACGCGCGGCTCCGCCTCGGCGCCGGCGGCGGGGCCGACCGGGCCGAGGAGCCCCGCCCAGGCGACCCAGAGCGAGGCGGCGAGCGCGGGCGCGCCGCAGGCCAGGGTCAGGAGCCAGGACCGGCTCGGGGCCGAGACCCCGCGGCGCGGGGCTACGCCCTCCCGCGGAGAGAGCAGTCCGGGCGGAGCCGGGAGGCCGCGGGAGGCCGCGGGTATCAGCTGCGCGACCATCCTGCCACTCCGTAGACCTCGACGCTGACCGAGACCGCGTCCTCGCCGGGCTCCTCCGCACCCGAGGCGGAGAGCTGCGCGCCCGCGGCGGAGAGCTGCGCGTTGCGGATGAACAGGAAGGCCGGGCCCCGCTCCAGGCTCGACAGCAGGGCGGCGGCCCGGTGGTCGCTCGCCTGGAACTCGATCCGCGCGCCCACGACCCGGCGGCCCATCGCCTCCCGCTCCGGCAGGCTCGCCACGGAGGCGAAGGCGACCCCGTGGCTCTCGGCGATCTCGCGCAGGCGCAGGAGCAGGTCGGCCTGCAGCAGGCTCTCGGTCTCGCCCTGCACGAAGCGCTGGGCGAGGTCCTGCAGGGTTGCGGGGTCCTGCTCGGACAGGGCGGCCGCGCGGGCGATGGCCGAGCGCGCCTGCTCCAGGCGCGGCTCCATCCGCGCGATCGCCTCCTGCTGGTCCGAGAGCAGGCCGAGCGCCGGCGACAGGATCAGGCCGCTCACGAGGAGGAGGGCGAGGGCGTTGCAGCCGAGGAAGACGGCGAAGCGGAGGGCGGGGCCGGGTCTCATGGCTGGCGGAGCTCCTCGGGGATACGGGTCTCGCGCAGGGTTGCGCGGATGGAGAAGCGCTCGCGGGCGCGGGCGCGGTCGAACACGATCGGCCCGGCCAGGACCGGCGCCTGCAGCAGGTGCGAGCCCTGCAGCCGGCCGATCAGCTCGGCCGCGCCCTCGCTGTAGCCCGTCAGGCTCACGCCCTCGCCCGACACCGCGATCTCGCTCAGATACGTCGTCGCCGGCAGGAGCCGCGCCAGCTCCTCCCACAGCGCCACCACGCCCGGCGCCGCCCGCAGCTGCGTGAGCCGGCCCGCATCCGCCACGAGGCCCTCCGCCCCCCGCAGCCGCGCCGCCGAGCCCCGCGCCGGCGCGTCCACCGCCCGGATCTCCGCCTCCAGCGTGCCGATCCGCGCCGCCTGCCGCCCCGCCAGGCCGCAGAAGCCCGTCAGAACCAGCGTCAGGCAGGCGAGACCCAGCCCCGCCGCCGCCCGCCCCGCCGAGGCCCGCGCAGGCGCGCGTGCCGGCCCGAACGGCAGCACCAGACAGGCCGCCTCCGGCGAAGCCATCTCGCCCTC
>NZ_SMNT01000040.1 GCF_004348265.1 Methylobacterium segetis | reverse complement strand
ATGGGCGTCGCCCCGGCCGGGTTCGACAAGGCGAATACCGGCCATCACCACCTGCTGATCGACGCGCCCCTGCGCTCCCCCGACGAGCGCATCCCGAACGATTTCAATCACCTGCATTTCGGTCTCGGGCAGACGGAGGCGCAGGTGACGCTTCCGCTCGGCACCCACACCCTTCAGCTGGTGCTGGCCGATGCCGACCACGTCCCGCACGTGCCCCCGGTGATGTCCGAGACGATCAAGGTCCTCGTCACCCGCAACGGGCGCCGGCCGCGGGTGGCGCGCCACCGCGACCGTTGAGCGCCGGTCAGAACGCGTCGTACGGGTCGGAGGGCGGGAGGTTCGACCGCACCGTCATCTCGCGGATGTCGATGCCGGAGGTCGCCCTGACCGGCACCCGCGCCGGCGCCGCGAGCATGCTCGCGCGGACGATGACCATCGTCGCCAGCAGGGCGACGGCGATGACGAGACACTTCATCATGGCGGAATCCTGAGGTTCGTGATCTTCGAGGCTGCTGCCGCGAAGAGAAATCCGCTCTCGGATCTCGCCGAACCTGTAGGATTCCTGCCGATCGCGAACCGTGATCGAGATCACGCTCGCATCATCGTCATGGATACATGGGACACGTCGCAGCCCTCAGCCTAACCCGGTGAGATCAAGTGCGCGGGAGGACGTATTGCCGGCCGAGCCGCGCGGTCTCGCCCGCATCGGGCGAGACGATCTGGGAGGGGCGGGGGCCTCGCCCGTGCACAACGATCGCGTCCGTGACGAGGAGGAGGGCCATCAGGCTGAGGATGCGACGCGACATGGGACGCGCTCCGATTGGAGCGAGCTTCCCCCGACGCGCGCCTCGGAACCGTGACGGAACTCACACCCGGCCCGGGCGTCAGCTGCGCCCCGCCTGCGAGAGAAGAAGGTTCATGACGAGCGCCGTCCATCCGGTCTGGTGCGAGGCGCCGAGGCCGCGCCCGGTCTCGCCGTCGAAGAATTCGTGGAACAGGAGCGGGTCGTCGCCCCCGGCGCCCGCGTCGATGGGCGGGCGCCCGCCCCGATACGGGCGCCCGCCCGCCGCGTCCCGGGTGAAGAGCGCGATCAACCGATCCTCCAGCGCGTCGGCGATCGCGTTCAAGGTCAGCAGGGTGCCGGAGCCGGTCGGGTACTCGATCACGAACTCGTCGCCGTAATAGGCGTGGAAGCGGCGCAGGGCCTCGATGATGAGGTAGTTCATCGGCATCCAGACCGGCCCGCGCCAATTCGAGTTGCCGCCGAACATGTTGGAGGTCGAATCGGCAGGGTCGTAGGCCACGGTGAAGGAGGCGCCGAGCTCGTTGAGGGCGAAGGGATGCTCCTGATGCGCCTTCGAGAGGGAGCGCACGCCGAAGGGCGACAGAAACTCGCTCTCGTCGAGCACGCGGCGCAGGAGCGCCTTCATCCGGTGCCCGCGCAGCAGCGACAGGAGCTTGCGGTCGCCGACGCCGCCCTCGTTCCAGCGTGAGACGAGGCGGGCGAGGTGCGGGCGGTTCTCCAGCACCCAGCGCAGGCGCCGCGCGAAATCGGGCAGGCGGGCCATCACGCCCGGATCGATCACCTCGACGGCGAAGAGGGGCACGAGGCCGACCATCGAGCGGACGCGCAGCGGAATCATCCGGCCGTCCGCCATGTCGACCTCGTCGTAGTAGAACTCGTCCTCCTCGTCCCACAGGCCGAAGCCCTCGCCGCCCATGTCGGTCATCGCCTCGGCGATGAGGAGGAAATGCTCGAAGAACTTCGAGGCGGTGCTCTCGTAGACGTCGTTGTGGAGGGCGAGCTCCAGCGCGATGCGCATCATGTTGAGGGCGTACATCGCCATCCAGGCGGTGCCGTCCGCCTGATGGACGATGCCGAAGCCGGGCGGGGGCCGCGAGCGGTCGAACACGCCGACATTGTCGAGGCCGAGGAAGCCGCCCTGGAAGACGTTCCGGCCGGTCGCGTCCTTGCGGTTCACCCACCATGTGAAGTTGATCAGGAGCTTGTGGAACACGCCCTCAAGGAAGGCGAGGTCGCCCCGCCCGCCGCGGCGTGCCCGGTCGATCTCGAAGACCCGGAAGGTCGCCCAGGCATGGACCGGCGGGTTCGTGTCACCGAACTCCCACTCGTAGGCGGGAAGCTGCCCGTTCGGGTGCATGTACCACTCGCGGGTCAGGAGCAGCAGCTGGGCCTTGGCGAAATCCGGGTCGAGCACCGCGAGCGGCAGGCAGTGGAAGGCGAGGTCCCAGGCCGCGAACCAGGGGTATTCCCATTTGTCCGGCATCGAGAGGACGTCGGCAGCCGCGAAATGGCCCCAGACCGCATTGCGGCCGCCCTCGCGCTCCCGGGGAGGGGCGGGCATGCGGGGATCGCCCTTGAGCCAGAGGCGAACATCGTAGCGGTAGAGCTGCTTCGACCAGATCAACCCTGCGGCGGCCTGCCGGAAGATGCGGCGGCGGTCCTCATCGGCGAGCCCGTCCTGCAGAAGGTCGTAGAAGGCGTCGGCCTCCGCGATCCGGCGTCGGAGCAGGGCATCGTCCATATCGACCGGTTGCGGCCGCCGCCCGCAGGCGAGGCGTAGCCGCACCGTTGCCGTCTCGCCGGGGCGGAGGCGGACGGCGTAGTGCAAGCCGAGCTTGGTGCCGGAATCCTCCGCGACGGCGTCCCGCGCACCCTCGACGAGATGCGCGTTGATCCCGTCCTTGAAGGGGCCCGCAGCGTCGGGATCGCCCCCGTGCAGGCGCCGGTTCGTCTCGTTCTCGCAGAACAGCAGGGCTGGATCACCGGCGAAGGTCAGGCGATAGGAGCCGAGCCGCGGATGCTCGCAGGCGACATGGTCGTGCTCGCGCCGCAGAACCGGGCGGGACGCATCCTCACCATCGCGCCAGGACCACGTGTTGCGAAACCAGATCTGGGGCACGAGGTGGAGGTCGGCCGCCTCCGGGCCCCGGTTCAGGGCCGTGACCACCATATGGATGTCGTCGACATCCTCCTTGGCGTACTCGACGACGACGTCGAAGAATCGGCTCTCCGCGAAGGCGCCGGTGTCCTCGATCTCGTATTCCGGCTCGCGGCGGCCCCGCCGCCAGCTCTCCTCCACGATCTCCGCATAGGGGAAGGGGGTTTGCGGGTAGCGATAGAGGACCTTGAGGTAGGCGTGGCTCGGGACCGCGTCGAGGTAGTGATAGATCTCCTTGACGTCCTCGCCGTGGTTGCCCTCCTCGTTCGTGAGCCCGAACAGGCGCTCCTTCAGGATGCGGTCCTGCCCGTTCCAGAGGGCGAGCGACAGGCACATCAGGCCGTGGTCGTCGCTCAGACCTGCGATTCCGTCCTCGCCCCAGCGATAGGCGCGGGAGCGCGCCGCCTCGTGGGAGACGGAGCGCCACGCATTGCCGTCGGCGCTGTAATCCTCGCGGACAGTGCCCCATTGGCGCTCGCTGAGATACGGCCCCCAGAGCCACCACGGCCGCTCGCCCCGCCCCTGCTCGGCGATGCGCCGCCGCTCGGCCCAACGATCCACCTCGTCCACGATGATCCCTTCAGCCGTTGCCGGGCCTCAGGGCAATGCATCTTCAGCGCCAAGCCGGTCCGGCGGCGGCCAGCGGGATAGTCGAGCCGCCCCGGTCCGGTCGGGCGTTCAGGCAGCCTGCCCGAGAAGGAACGCCGCATCGACCTCGTCGGTATGGACCTCGAAGGTCGCAAGCGGCGCGGGGCCGAAGCTCGTGGTGATGGCGCAATCCGTGGCGTCCCGTCCGTAGGCCATCACGATGCGCCCGATGCGCGGCGTGTTGTGGCGGGCATCGAACGTGTACCAGCGCGGGCCCTGCGGACCGTTCAGATAGACCTCGAACCACGCGGAGAAATCCATCGGGTCCGGCACGGGCGGAATGCCGATGTCGCCGAGATAGCCCGTCGCGTAGCGCGCCGGGATGTTCATGCAGCGGCAGAGCGTGATCGCGAGATGCGCGAAGTCGCGGCAGACGCCGACCTGTTGGCTGTGGCCATCATGGGCCGAGCGGGTCGAGTCGGCCTGCTGATAGTCGAACCGGATGCGCTCGTGCGCGTAATCGACGATGGCCTGGACCCGGCCCCAGCCCTCGGGCGCGTTCCCGAAGAGTTGCCAAGCCGTGTTCGACAGCTTGTCCGTATCACAGTAGCGGGAGCCGAGCAGGTACACCAGCACGTCGTCCGGCAGGTCCTGCACCGGGATCTGCCTCGCATCGGCGGCGACGATGTCGGGCTCGCCGCAATCGTCGATGAGAAAATCGGCCGACATCGTGATGCGCCCGGCGGGGGCGAGAATGCGCGTGCGCACGTTGCCGAACTCATCGAGGTGCTGGCGCGCTTCGACCGGCGGGTCGAACGTGATCCGCTCCGGCGTCATGAGGTCCCGGCGACGCTCGGGCCGCACGTTGAGAAGGAGCAGCATCGGCGTCGGGCCGAATGTGTCAAAGGCGATGGTGTAGCCAGTGCGGATGCGCATGATCGTTGCTTCATCAATTCATGTTAAGCCCTTAAACATCCGGACGCGCGAACGTTCCCGCCGTTACTGCCCAGATATTGGTTGAACCTGCACGAATTGCGGGCAATCGATTCGACCCGCCCTGCTCCACGCTCGCCCGGACCGGCCGATAACCGGTGCCCGAAAGCCTCTGACCGCGTTTCCCGAAGAGGGCCGGGGGCAGTCGATCCGTGTTTGACAGCCAATTTGGTATTTGGTATGCCAGCCCTGCCGTAACGAACGAGAAGAACCCGGTTCAGCGTGGCTGATACGGGCAGGATTGATCCGGGACTGGGGCGGATTTCCGGCAAGGCCGGCCGCCATCGGGCCCGACGGGCCGAACGCCACGTGCGGGCGCGCTCGGCGAGATGGCGGCAACGGCCCCAAAGGGCAGCCGCGAACCGAAACTGAAACAAAGCCTAGGGAAGTCGGAGGAAGCGGTCATGGACAGGAACACCACGGACCAGTCGTTCACCGAGTCGGAGTTCAACGCCGAGAGCGTGACCAATGCTGAGGATACCGGGCCGGAGCAAACCGACGGCTTTCACCTCGTCATCGACGCGCTGAAGCTCAACGGTATCGATACGATCTACGGCGTCCCCGGCATCCCGATCACCGATCTCGGCCGCATGGCCCAGGCCGAGGGCATGCGCGTGATCTCGTTCCGTCACGAGCAGAACGCGGGCAATGCGGCCGCGATCGCGGGCTTTCTCACCAAGAAGCCCGGCATCTGCCTCACCGTGTCGGCGCCGGGCTTCCTCAACGGCCTGACCGCGCTCGCCAACGCCACCACGAACTGCTTCCCGATGATCCTCATCTCGGGCTCCTCCGAGCGTGAGATCGTCGACCTTCAGCAGGGCGACTACGAGGAGATGGACCAGCTCGCCATCGCCAAGCCCCTCTGCAAGGCGGCGTTCCGTGTGCTCCACGCCGCCGACATCGGCATCGGCGTGGCCCGCGCCATCCGCGCGGCCTGCTCGGGCCGTCCGGGCGGCGTCTACCTCGATCTCCCGGCCAAGCTCTTCTCGCAGGTGATCGACGCCGAGACCGGCGCCAAGTCCCTCGTCAAGGTGATCGATCCGGCCCCGGCCCAGCTTCCCGCTCCCGCCGCCGTCAAGCGCGCCCTCGACGTGCTCAAGGGCGCCAAGCGCCCCCTCCTCGTGCTCGGCAAGGGCGCGGCCTACGCGCAGGCCGACGAGGAGGTCCGCGCCCTCGTCGAGCGGAGCGGCATCCCTTACGTGCCGATGAGCATGGCCAAGGGTCTCCTGCCCGACACGCACGAGCAGTCGGCCGGCGCCGCCCGCTCGATGGTGCTCAAGGATGCCGACGTCGTCGTTCTGGTCGGCGCCCGCCTCAACTGGCTTCTGTCGCACGGCAAGGGCAAGACCTGGGGCGAGCCGGGCTCGAAGAAGTTCATCCAGATCGACATCGAGCCGAAGGAGATGGACTCGAACGTCGAGATCGTCGCCCCGCTCGTCGGCGACATCGGCTCCTGCGTCTCGGCGCTGCTCGAGGGCATGGGTGACGACTGGAAGGCTCCGCCCGCCGAGTGGACGGACGGCATCAAGGCTCGCAAGGACGCGAACCTGTCCAAGATGTCGGCCAAGCTCCTCAAGAACTCGACGCCGATGGATTTCCACGGCGCGCTCGGAGCGCTGCGCACGATCATCAAGGAGCGGCCGGACGCGATCCTCGTCAACGAGGGCGCCAACACCCTCGATCTCGCCCGGAGCGTCATCGACATGTACCAGCCGCGCAAGCGCCTGGACGTCGGCACCTGGGGCGTGATGGGCATCGGCATGGGCTTCGCCATCGCCGCCGCCGTCGAGACCGGCAAGCCGGTTCTCGCGGTCGAGGGTGACAGCGCCTTCGGCTTCTCGGGCATGGAGGTCGAGACGATCTGCCGGTACAACCTTCCGGTCTGCATCGTGATCTTCAACAACAACGGCATCTATCGCGGCACCGACACCGACCCGACCGGCCGCGATCCCGGCACGACGGTGTTCGTGAAGGATTCCCGCTACGACAAGATGATGGAAGCCTTCGGCGGCATCGGCGTCAACGCGACGACGCCGGACGAGCTCGCCCGCGCCGTCAACGAGGCGATGGATTCGGGCAAGCCGACCCTCATCAACGCCGTGATCGACCCGAATGCCGGGACCGAGAGCGGCAACATCGGCAGCCTCAACCCGCAGAGCACGGTGAAGAAGAAGAAGTAAGCTCTTCACCGATCCGACATCGCCGGCGATCCGGCAGGATGCAAGGGCTGCGGCAGGCTCGGACGAGCCCGCCGCAGCCCTTTTCCGCTTCGGAGCCGGTTCGGAGCCGGAGCCCCTGGCCGGGGGCTCTTGCCGGATCGCCCCGTCAAAGCTTCCTCGAGCCGGTGCTCGCGAGACCGGAGCCGGCCTTCCAGGACCGCCCGCATGATCGATCCCCACCTCGCCGGCCGCCTCGGCTTCCACCACCGCCTGCCGGTCAAGCCGCCCCTCGGTCCCGGACGCCACACGCTCGGTCTGTTCGACGAGCGCGACGCGGTGCTCGTGGTCCCGCCGACGATCGAGCCGCGCAGGCCGACGCCCCTGGTCGTTCTGTTCCACGGCGGCGGCGGCAGCGCGGAGAAGATCCTTCCGATGCTGGAGCGGCATGCCGAGGCGCGCGGTTTCCTGCTGCTCGCCCCGCAATCGCAGTACCCGACCTGGGACATCGTGATCGCCGGCAACGGCCCCGACCGCCTGCGCCTCGACGCGGCGCTGACCGAAGTCTCCTCCCGTTTCCTGCTCGATCCCGGCCGCCTCGCCTTCGCGGGCCACTCGGACGGCGGAAGCTACGCCCTCTCCGTCGGCCTGACGAACGGGGATGTGGTGACCCACGTCATCGTCTCCTCGGCGGGCTTCATGTCGGTGCAGGTGCAGACGGGCGCGCCGAAGGTCTTCATCTCGCACGGCGTCAAGGACGAGCAGATCCCGATCGATCGCAGCGCGCGGATGCACGTCGCCCGCCTGCGGGAGGCCGGCTACGACGTGACCGCGGTCGAATATGACGGCCCCCACGCCTACCGGCCGGCGGTCGCCGCGATGGCGATCGACTTCTTCCTCGTCGACAACGAGGCGGGCTAGGAGACCGCGCCGCCGGGGAGGGATTGCAGCGAGGCCGAGGCTGCCCCGCGCATCCCCCCTCAGGCGGGGAGCGCCAGCCTCGCCGGGACGGCGTGATCCTGCGTCCCGGCCGCATCGCCGAAGGCGGCAGTCGCGTCCGTCCGGGAGCGAATGTCGACATGACGCTCGTCCGGCCCGATCACCGGACGGTGAAGCAGCCCGAGTTCCGATATCCGCATCACCACGTCGGCAATCGGGGCTTCAGGCCGCCCGATCAGCACGCGCGTGGTCGTAAGGCGGTGCAGCGCCATCATGGCCGCGATGGCGAGCGAGATCGCGACCGCGTCGGGCGAGAAACGGGTCTGGGATTGCCGCCGCCACTGGGATGCCTGCGAGGCTCGCGACGAGGTCGCCGCCTGAGGATCGACCGCGGCTGCGCGAGCGGGCTGGCCGGGACCGCGCGAAGAGGCGCGCGGCCGAGGTGCCCATCGGAGCCATCAGGGCGGGGAAGGGCTGATCCGTCCGGCAGGGCGACGTGGCTGACGAACCCTTTTGCGAGGATGCAGGCGGAAGCTCCAGGGGCCGAGCGCAGGCGCTCCCACGGGCTGAGCGGCGCCAACCGGGTTGAAGCGGCGCAGCCGCATCTTCCGTCGAGCCTCGGGTACCGGATCTCGGGCACAGGCCGCTCGGCCGGGGGCGGCCCGCGGCGCGGGCGGGATGCCGGCCGATCCCTGATACGAGAAGGGGCGGCGTGCCGCCGGCACGCCGCCCCAGGATTTTCAAGCGTCTGGGCTTGAGGAGATCAGACGGCGCGGGCCTCGTGGAGGGCGGCGATCTGCTCGGCCGAGTAGCCGAGGTCCTTCAGCACCTCGTCCGTGTGCTCGCCGAGCAGCGGCGAGGGCTTCACCTCGACCGCCATGTCGGAGAACTTGATCGGGCTTCCGACGGTCAGGTACGAGCCGAGCTTCGGGTGGGGGACCTCCACCACCGTGCCGCTGGCGCGCAGCGACGGGTCGTTGGCGATCTCCTTCATCGACAGCACCGGCGAGCAGGGGATGTCGAACTTGCGCAGGATGTCGACGGCCTCGAACTTCGTCTTGTCGGCGAGCCAGTCCTCGATCAGGGCGAAGATCTCGAAGATCTTGTCCTGACGGGCGCGGGCCGTGTTGTAGGCCGGATCGTCGATCCACTCCTCCTTGCCGAGCGCCTTGCAGATCGGGGCCCAGGCATGGCCCTGGATCGTGAAGTAGATGTAGGCGTTCGGGTCGGTCTGCCAGCCCTTGCACTTCAGCACCCAGCCCGGCTGGCCGCCACCGCCCGCGTTGCCGCCGCGCGGCACCACGTCCGAGAACTGGCCGTGCGGGTATTGCGGGTACTCCTCGAGGTAACCGAGCGCGTCGAGGCGCTGTTGGTCGCGCAGCTTGACGCGGCAGAGGTTGAGCACCGAATCCTGCATCGAGACGGCGACCTTCTGGCCCTTGCCGGACTTGTTCTTCTGGTGCAGCGCCGTGAGGATGCCGATGGCCAGATGCATGCCGGTGTTCGAGTCGCCGAGCGCCGCGGCCGACACGGTGGGGGGGCCGTCCCAGAAGCCGGTGGTGGAGGCCGCACCGCCCGCGCACTGCGCCACGTTCTCGTAGACCTTCAGGTCCTCGTAGTGGTGACCGTCCGAGAAGCCCTTCACCGAGGCGAGGATCATGCCCGGGTTGAGTTCCTGGATCTTGGCCCAGGAGAAGCCCATCCGGTCGAGGGCGCCGGGGCCGAAATTCTCGACCATGACGTCGGACTCTTTGATGAGCTTCGTCAGGACTTCCTTGCCCTGCGGAGTCTTGGTGTCGAGCGTGAGCGAGCGCTTGTTCGAGTTCAGCATGGTGAAGTAGAGCGCGTCCGCATCCTCGACGTGGCGGAGCTGGGTCCGGGTCACGTCGCCGGCGCCCGGACGCTCGACCTTGATCACGTCCGCACCGAACCAGGCGAGCAGCTGCGTGCAGGCGGGACCCGCCTGGACGTGCGTGAAGTCGATGATCTTGATTCCCTCGAGCGGCTTGCTCATCTCGGCATTCTCCCTTTCGACGGTTCGCGCTTAAACTTCGTCCAAGCCCAGTCCGCACCGGACCGGGAAACACTTGCCGAGCTATCCAGTTATTCCTCTGGATTGGCTCGCAAATTTCTCAAGACACCCGAGCCTCGAGGTCGGCGAGGCGACGGCGCATCTCGCGCTCGTCGTTCCACCGGCTCGTCTCGTCGCGGATAATCGCCGCGATGCCGATGACCGCGTCGTCCGCGCCGCGGAGAAGGGCCACCGTGAAGGCGATCGACAGCGGTCGCCCATCCTTGTGCAGGGCCGGGACCCGCAGCACCTGCGTGCCGTAGCGGGTCACGCCGGTCTCCATGGTCTTGTGGTACCCGTCCCAGTGGCGCTGGCGCTGGCGCTCCGGCGTGATCAGGTCGAGCGACCGGCCGAGGGCCTCCTCCTGCGTGAACCCGAAGATCCGCTCGGCGGCCGGATTCCAGACGGTGATCGCACCCTCGACATCCGATACGACGATCGCATCGCCCGCCGCGGTAATGATCTGCGCCAAGTCGAAGGTCTGCGACATGAATGTCCCGACGAATGCGCCGCGTTACTTGCTGCGGGTACGACGTGGTTGCTGACTGCTTGCGCCCTGTCGGGCTCTTGTTAGGTGATTGGCATTTGGTATGCCACATATCAGCTGATGTCAAGGGACGATGCGAATGAGGCCCGTCCCGACGCCGAGGGGCGGGAATTTTCCGCGGGACGGGAGCGGGGCAGGGTCGGCGAGCGTTCTCCGGGCGGCCTGTCTCCGCCGAGCGGAGCGTGCGGGAGAGCGAGGCAGGATGGCGAGCGGTCCAAGCATCACGATCACGCAGGTGGAAGGATACAAATTCACGGTCGATTTCGGCGCGCTGATCCCACACCTCCTCGTCGACGAGTCGGTGCCGATCAGCGCGGGGGAGGGGCCGTTTCCCGAGCAGTTGCTGATCGCGAGCGTGACGAACTGCCTCTGCGCCAGCATGGTCTTCGCGCTCGGCAAGTACCGCCAGGACGCGAGCGGCATCCGGGCCGAGGCGACCTGCAGCGTCGAGCGGAACCCGGAAGGGCGTCTGCGGATCTATGGAATCGACGTCGCGATCGCGCTCGGCCACCGGGCTGCCGACCTGCCGCGGATCGACCGGGTGCTCGCCCAGTTCGAGCGGTTCTGCACGGTCTCGGAGAGCGTGAAGGCCGGCATTCCGGTGAGCGTCGCCGTCCGGGACGCCGCGGGCGAGCGCTTGCGCTGAGGCTCGGCCGTCGCGAGCGCCCGGAACCCGGGCCGAGTGAGATCAGAGCGGAGAGGAACCCCATGTCCAGTCCCGATCATGAGCCGGCTCGCGAGCCTCAGGACCTCGCCGGGCTCTTCAACGCCCGCGCCAATGCCGGCGACGTCGAGGGTCTTGTGGCGCTCTACGAGCCCGACGCGGTTCTGGCTGCCGGCGACGTCGTCGCCCGGGGGCACGCCGAGATCCGCGCCTTCTACACCGATCTCCTGTCGCGGCGTTCGGACTTCCCGGCGGCCGAGGTTCTGCCCCCGATCCGCAACGGCGCGCTTGCGATGACCTTCGCGCGCCTGCCGAACGGCACGATCTCCGCGGAGGTCGCCCGCGAGCAGTCGGACGGAGGCTGGCGCTGGGTGATCGACCAGCTCAAGATCAAGCCGAAAGGGTGAGCCCCCCGCGGCGGCCCAAGCACGGGCACGCCTCCGGGGCTGGTGGAACGAGAAGGCCAAGCTCGGACTTTCTGATCGCACGACCATCGGAAACCGCTCCCTTGACCTCTCTCGTCCGCATCCTCCTCGTCCTGGCCACCATCGCGCTCGCGCCTGCCGCGTCGGCCCAGGGCGCGCCGCCCGCCCCCCTCGAGGTCGAGGAGCCCGTACCCGGGCCGCCACCGTCCCTGCCCGACTTGACCGAGCCGAACTCACGCTCCGCCGAGAGCCTGGACGAGCCCGGCCTGCGCTCGACCATCCCGAAATCCCTGAGGAGCTCAGGCACGCAGGCCGGCGGCCCCGCCAACGACCTCAACCCGAGCGGACAGCGCGAGGGGCCGGCGAGTCCGCGCGGCAATCTCGCCAACGTCCTGACCGGGGCCGAACTCTTTCACGGCAATTATTGCGGAGCCGGGCAAAGGGGTGAGGGCCTCCCGCCGATCGACGATCTCGATGCGGCCTGTCAGCGCCACGACGCGTGCTTCGATGCCGCCGCCCATCGCTCCTGCGCCTGCAACGCGGTCCTCAAGCGCGAGGCGGCCGCCGTGTCCGAGAGGCCGGGCATCGCCCTGGAAGTGCGCCGCCGCGCGCTGAGCGTGGTCCAGGCCGCAGAGGTCATGGCCTGCGAAACGCCCTGATCCAGGCAGCGATCCGACCCGGCCGGGGACGTCGGAACCCTCTCCCTCGCAGGGCCGTTCCGGAGCCATTCACGCGGCCATTTGCAGGATGCCGGGCGTCGACACGTCCCACCCTCTCCCGGGTGAGCCGAAGGAGGAAGCCTATGATCATCTCACTCAGAACCACGCTCGTGGCAGCCGGCCTGCTCGTCGCGGGCCTCGGCGCCGCCGGGGCCGCGCCGGGGCTGCCGCAGGCCGGGCACGGGCTCTCGCAGGGCGATGCGATTCCGGTCGCGATGTGCGGCTATTCGTGCCGCCGCGGCGGCCGTTACATCCCCGGGCCGCCGAGCGTCTGCTACGAGGAGGGCCTCAATTATTGCGGATCCTCCCGCGACGTCGGCCCCCGGCGCTTCTACGACGGCGGCGACCGCGGCTACGTGCGCCGCTACGAGCGATACGAGCGCTACTGACCGCTCGCCGGGGCGGGGCGGAACCGCCGCGCCCCGCCCCGGCCGCTTCGCCGTGCGGAGGAGGAATCGATGCCGCAGCGTGTCGAGCCGACCTACCCGCCCCTCGATGTTCCCAAACCTGTCGCCGAGCGCGTCTGGATCGTCGACAGCGGTCCCCTGCACGTCCTCGGCATGCCGCTGCCGGTCCGGATGACGGTGGTGCGCCTCGCGGACGGCAGCATTTGGTTGCATTCACCGACTCGCTACGACCCCGCCTTGCACGACGCCCTGAGCCGGCTCGGCCCCATCCGTCATCTCGTCGCGCCGAACAGCGCCCACTGGACCTTCGTCGCGGCCTGGCAGACGCAATGTCCCGAGGCAACGGTCTGGGCAGCGCCGGGGCTGCGCGACCGCGGTCAGGTCCGCCGATCCGGGCTTCGCGTCGATAAGGACCTGCCCGAGGCCGCCCCGGCCGCATGGAGCGCCGACCTCGACCAAGTGGTCGTGCCGGGCCGCGCCGGATTTCGAGAAGTCGCCTTCCATCATGCGGCTTCGCGGACGCTGGTGCTGACGGACCTCGTCCTGAACCTGGAGCCCGAACGGCTGCCGGGCCCGATCCGCCCCCTGGCGCGCCTCGTGGGCGTGTGCGCACCCCACGGCCGGGCGCCCATCTATCTGCGTGCCGTCGTGAGGCTGAAGGGCGCCCCCGCGGCGGAGGCGGCCCGCCGCCTCGCCGCCTTCGCACCCGAACGGGTGGTCTTCAGCCACGGACGTTGGTTCGAACGCGATGGAACGGCCCGCCTCGCGCGCTCCCTGGATTGGTTGCTGCCGGGTTGAGCGCCTTTCTCCCCGTCGCCGCGACCCCGAACATGCCTTGACGTCCCCGCACAGCCTCACCTATCAGATATAGCATCAGCTATAAAGATGAGGTCAGACAATGCGGGCAGCGCCGTTCCGGCCGGGGGGAACCGCCTCTCTCGCCGTCGTGCTGGCCGTTGCCCTCTCGGGTGGCATCGCGCGGGGCCAGTCCGCTCCGAGCGCCGCCGAGAATCTCAGTCCCGGCGACATCGACAGCGAGCACCTGTTCGGCTTCGCGGAGGGCAGCGACCTCGGCGTTCCCGGGGAAACGGAGTTGGAATGGGAGACCACGGGCCGCTTCGGGCGCCGGAGCGGAGGCTTCCGGGCCGTGGATTCGAGCCTCGCTCTCAAGATGCCGATCACGCCCGACTTCCGCCTCGCTCCCGGCCTGACCTTCAACGCCTACGACGTCGGAACGCCGGGCCGCACCAGCGGCGGCCTCAACGGCGGCTTCCTCGAAACGCGGCTGCGCCTCCTCGATCGGCGGACGGCCACCTTCGGCCTGACGCTGAGCGTCGTGCCGGGATACGGCAGCGTCGATTCCGCCTCGGGTCTTCCGGCCCGCAGCTTCGGGACCGACGTGGCCCTGCTCGCCGACCGGGAGATCGTGCCGGGCCGGCTCGTGGCCGCGCTCAATGCGAGCTTCGGGTTCGCCTCGACCCTGAGCGACGCCGCGCCGCCCGCTCAAGGCTCCGGCGTGGAGATCGCCGGCGCGCTCGCCTATCAGGTCAGGCCCGGGCTCTTCCTGGGGGGTGAGGCGCGCTACGCCCGGGCCTATCAGGGCCTCGTCCTCGGTCGGCTGGGCGGCCAGGCGGCCTATATCGGCCCGACCCTCTACGCCAGCCTCTCGCCGAAGGCCTGGGTTTCCGCAACCTGGAGCCTCCAGGTTGCGGGGCGGGAGCAGGGCGGCCCGAGAGACCTCGACCTCACGAACTTCGACCGGCACCAGATGCGGCTCCGGGTCGGCTACAATTTCTAGCGCTGCCGCTTGCAGGAGGCCCGGCCGCGGGCTCCCGCCGCTCGCATCATCCGCCTCCCGGGATCAGACGAGCAGATCGCGGTGCTCGGGCTGCGCGCGCAGCCAAGCCCCCGCATAGCCGCACAGCGCCGCGATCCTGCGTCCTTCCGCGCGAGCGGAGCGCGCGACGGCGTGCATGAGCCGGTCCGCCGCACCGGTGCCCCGCAGCGGGGGCGGCGCATAGACGTGGCGGATCACGAGGATGCCCTCCCGGCGCTGGTAATCGGCGTAGACGGTCTGCCCCTCGATATCGAGTTCGAACCGGCCCCGCTCGGCGTTGTCGTACATGGATTCCTCGCGTCGGATCGTCCCGCAGGATCTAGGAACGCGGGAGGTGCGCTGCGAGGCTCGCTCGTCAGGGCCGCGGCAGCATCCGGTCGCTGATGATGCGCCGCTGGATCTCGCTGGTGCCCTCGAAGATCGTGGTCAGCCGCGCGTCGCGCCAGTAGCGCTCGACGCGCCGCTCCGTGGTGTAGCCGTTGCCGCCGTGGAGCTGCATCGCCTGGTTCGTCACCCGCACCGCCATCTCGGTCGCGAGGAGCTTGACCATCGCCGACTCGCTCTCGGCGGGCTCGCCCTGGTCGAGGAGATGGGCGACCTGGCACCAGAAGGCACGGGCCTGCGCCACCTCCGCGGCCATATCGGCGAGCGCGAAGCGGAGCGCCTGGAAGTCGCCGATCGGGTGGCCGAACTGCTCGCGCTCCTGCAGGTAGGCCTGCGTGTCCTCCACGGCGGCGCGTGCGACGCCGACCGCACGGGCCGCGGTGTGGACGCGGGCGATGTTGAGGCCCCGCTGCACGGCCGCGAACCCGCCGGAATCGGCGTCCGCCCCCTCGTCCCCGTAGAGGCCGGTCAGCCGGTCGCTCTCGGGCACCCGCACGCCGTCGAGTTCGAGTTCGAAGGTGAGGAAACCGTGATAGCCGATCTTGTCGATGACGCGGCCCGTCACACCCTTCGGGAAGGTGCCGGGCTCCTTGACGACGAGGAACGGTTCGAGGCCTGCCGATCGCGGCTCGCCGGGCTCCGGGTCGCGGGTCCGCGCCAGCACCTCGATGAAGTCTGCCGCACGGGCGAAGCCGGCCCAGCGCTTCGTCCCGGTGAGCACCCATTCATCGCCCTCGCGGACGGCGCGGGTCTGCACGCCGGCAAGATCGGAGCCAGCGGTCGGCTCGGACAGCGAGATGCTGCCGATCCACGCGCCGCGAGCGGATTTCCGAAGCAGGTCGAGGCGCCGCGCGTCGTCGAGGGTCTGGGTGCCGAGGCCCTGGCCGCGGGCGAGGATGCTGCCCACCGACAGCCAGGCCCGGGCGAGTTCTTCCGAGACGAGGCAGTATTCGAAGACGCCGAGGCCGAGGCCGCCATGCTCGGCGGGTATCGTGATGCCGAACCAACCCCTCTCCGCCATCGCGTCGATGAGCGAGCGCGGCATCTCGGCCTTCTGCCGGTCGAGCTCGTCGGCCATGGGCAGGACCACGTCGTGGGCGAACGCGCGGGCTTCCTGTTGCAGGCGCAGCCGCGCCTCCGTCCGCCACGGCGAGAGGAGTTCCGGCGGGCGCGGCGCGTAACGATCGTCAGGCTTCGGCATGGGTGTCCCCCGGGTGCCTGCCGCTCCTCCGGCAGGGCGCCGGGTCTACTTAAGGCGTTCGGGGAGAACGGCCACGCTGTCAGGGCAGAAGGGCGTTGAGAAGCGGCGCCGTGACGAGACCCATCGCGAAGACGACGATGCACATGCGGCGGAACTGGAGATCGGTGACCATCGATGCTTCTCCTGCGGCTGCCCCGTCAGCCCGGAGCTGCCGTCAAGCCTGCGGCGCCTCTCGTAGCGTCGTGCGATTGCGCGGATGTTTCGTGCCACGGCCACGTTTATTTCGTCGTGACATGGCGCACACGGCGCAAGCCGTATCGGCCCGTCCGCCCGGATCCGCCGCGCAGAAGAAAATAAGCCGCGACGCCGATGCGAAAGGAGAATGTGTCCAGCCGGCGAGCTCTTCGCCGCCTGCCGTATCGATGGTGTGGAATGTTGTCTTCGTTCTGTGACGAGCGTCCGCTGACGAACGAGGTGGAAATTAGCGAAAGCGAATTTACTGCGCTGTCGAAATATTAGACTCTGGTGAAGATCGGGAGGCAGTCATGACTCATGATCCTCGCTGCTGGTTCGGTATTCACGCGTGGCAGCCCGCCGAATGGCCGCCGGAACTCGTCGAACGTCTCAGGGCGCGCGGCTGGAGCACCCAGACATCCTCGCGGTTCGAGCATTGCCCGCGCTGCGGCAGCAGCCGGACCATGCTGGCAGAGCCCGTGATGTCAGGCAGCCGGCCCATGGCGCAGGCGGGCTCCTGAGGCGCGCTCAGTTCCGCCCGTCCCGCGATGTCGAGGGACGGGGCCAGGAGGTCAGCGCCAGGGCCAAGAGCCCACCCAAGCCGCAGCCTGCAGCCTTCACCGCGAAGTCCGCGAGGCGGCCGTGGCGGCTCGGCTGCAGCATCTGCAGGATCTCGAGCAGGCCCGCCGCGGCGAGCGTGAAGACGAAGACCTGCCAGCGCCGACGCGGGTAACCGACCGCGAGAAGGAACCCGAGCAGCGCGAAGGCTCCGCACCGTTCGACGGAGACCGGTGCCCCCGAGATCGGGCGATATCCGATCGGCGCCACCGTCACGGCGACGAGGGCCGCGAGCAGGAGAACGCTCAAGACGCGCGCGACCGCGATCATCCTTGGCAATGCGACCGCTCCGGACGTGTGGAACGCAAGCGTCGAGGCCCTGAGGCCGCGCGCTCGGCGGGAGGGCGAAGTGTGAGCCGGCTCGCCGAGATGCGGTGTGCGAGGCCGCACAACGGCTTGGCCGTGCGCGCTTACAGGCGCCAACCGCTGTCAGGGGCCGGAGGCTTGTCAGCCGCGCCGATGCAGATACCCTGACGATCCTTCGCGTAAGACGGTGTCGTGATGACAGATAAAGACCGTGCGTTCCTTGCAGAAATCAAGACGAAAGCTTCACATCCCAGCCGCAACGACGTTCAGCGCTTACGAGAAATCTTGATTCGCATGCGATGGGACCAGATTTTCGAGGTGAAGGCTTCGCGCGGCCCCGCCGCCCTGCGAGCCTCCTGAGCGGACGCGCAGTCGCGGGCCTCGCGCGACGAGCCTCCTTCGCCGGGTGAGCGCCCGATGCGGCGGTCGGTCGTCGGTGAACCGTCGGGAGCCGCATTCCGTTAGAAGGCGGTAAGCGTCTCCGTGCGCGGCCCGAGACCAGTCCCATGACTCCCGGTAGACATTTCACCGAATTCGCGTCGCACGTGGCGCGCGGCGCGGGAAAACCGATCACCTTCGCCTTGAGCATCCTGGTGATCTTCGCCTGGGCGGTGACGGGTCCCCTGTTTCACTACTCGGATACATGGCAGCTCATCATCAATACGGGCACGACGATCGTGACCTTCCTGATGGTGTTCCTGATCCAGAACACCCAGAACCGCGATGGCGCCGCGATTCAGGCCAAGCTCGATGAGTTGATCCGGGTGAGCGCGGCCCAGAACCGCTACATCGGCATCGAGAGCCTGACCGAGGAGGAACTCGACGCCTTGCGCAGCCGCTGCGCGTCCCGTGCGACGACCGAGCCCTGCGAGACGGTCGAGGCGGCCCAGGCGGCCGAGCAGCGCGCCGATGCCAAGGCGCGGGACGCCGCGCGGCGCGCGGGGGGCATGCCGCATTACCCGGCCTGACTCCGCGCATGGCAGCCGGAAAGGCGTCGACCTCGCCCGGTCAAGAAAATGGCCGCTCCGAGGAGCGGCCCGAGTCTAGGGAGGAAACGCCCGTGGAGGGCCCGCCGGGGGCAACGCCGATGCCACCCGGCCCTCGAAAAACCTCGGGGATCGCGCGAGTGTTCCCGGCCCCGCGCCTCACCGCGCCCTCGTCCCGGAGGTGCCGCGCGGCAGCGTCTGCGGCGCGGCCGCCCAGCCCGCCAGATCCGGCAGCCCCCCGTCGAGCACGCGGCGCAGGGTGAAGGCCTGCGGCGAGCCGATGTCGGTGAGCGCTTCCCAGGACAACGGCATCGCGAGGCTCGCCGCGGGCTTGGCGCGCGTCGAGAACGGCATCACCGCCGTCGCGCCCCGCTCGTTGCGCAGGTAGTCGACGTAGATTCGGCCGGCGCGCTCCCCCTTCGCAACGTTCGCCGTGAACCGTGCGGGCTCCTCGCGCGCCAGAGCCTGGGCCACGGCCTCGGCATAGCCGCCGAGACGCGACCAGCCCGAGCGCTTGAGCGCCACGAGGGGCACGACGACGTGGATGCCCTTGCCTCCGGACAGCATTGGCCAGGCGGCGAGTCCGTCGGCGGCGAGGCGCTCACGGATCGTCCGGGCAGCCTCCACCACGGCAGAGAAGGGCAGAGCCGGATCCGGATCGAGGTCGAGGACGAGCCGATCCGGCGAGGCGACCGATCCCGCCCGCGAGCCCCAGCCGTGGAATTCAAGGACGCCCATCTGGACGAGACCGAGGAGGCCGGGCAGATCGTCCACCGCCACATGCTCCCGCACGGTGCCGGTGGCCTCCCGTAGCCGAACCCGGCGCACCGTTCCGGGCAGCCCGGCCCCCGCATGCTGCTGGACGAAGCAGCGCTCGCCGATGCCGCGGGGGCAGCGGATCAGCGTGAGGGGCCGCCCCCGGATCTCGGGCAGCATCAGCGCCGCGACGCGCTCGTAATAGGCAACGAGGTCGCGCTTCGAGACGTGCGCGTCCGGATAGGGTTCGCGATCGGGGCTCGTTATGCGCACGCCGTGGCGCAGGAGCACGCTCCCGGACGCCTCCCGGACTGCCCGTGGGGCTTTCGGGGCTTCACGCGTCGGAGGCTTTGCGCGGGAAGCCCTTGCCCGCGGTGCGGCTGTATCCGCCCGCCCCGCCGTCCCGGCGATCTCCTCCATCGTGCGGCCGCTCAGGACGCTCGCGGCATGCGCCTCGGTCAGGTCGAAATCCGTGCGGGCCTCCGCGTCGTCGAGCTTGCGCAGGAGCCAGTTCTCGCGGGCCTCCGCCGTGCCCCGCATCCGGATGAGCATCCAGTCCCCGCGCAGGCGCGCCCCATCGAGACGGAAGCGCAGGCGCCCGTCCCGCAGACCCGCCCGCGGGTCCCCCTCGGGCTGCCAACAGCCCCGGTCCCACAGCATCACGGTGCCGCCCCCGTACTGGCCCGCCGGGATCGTGCCCTCGAAATCGGCGTAGGAGACGGGGTGGTCCTCCGTGCGGACGGCGAGGCGTTTCTCTGCAGGATCGAGGCTCGGGCCGCGCGTCACGGCCCAGCTCAGCAGGACGCCGTCGAGTTCCAGCCGGAAATCGTAGTGGAGGCGGCGGGCCGCGTGCTTCTGCACGAGGAAGCGGTGGCCCTCGCCCGCTGCGCGTCGGCCCGGCGGCTCCGCGGTTTGGGCGAAATCGCGCTTCGCGTTGTAGGCGGACAGGGCGGGGTCTGAGGATAGGCTCGACATGGGCGGCGACGGGGCAAGCGGCTCGACGGGCCGAAAAGGGGGGCGCTCTTCAACGCCCGAGCCGCCTCACACGTTCGGCGCCGCGACCGGGTTGCGAAGTCCTGCGATCACCGCCTTCAGGATGTCGGCGCCGGCCGCCTCGCCGGGCAGCGCCGGATCCTGCCACCGCACGGCGTAGATCCGCTCGTGGATGAAGGCGAGCTTCGCGATCACGGCGGGCGTCAGCTTGAAGGGGTAGAGGGACGCCTGCCCCATGCTGCGGCTCAGCGAGTTCACCGCGTAGGTGAGCGGCAGCCACGCCTCGATCAGCCGGCCGAGGTCCGGCGTGCGGTGCGGGTCGAAGTCGATCACCACGGGCTCCGCCGGCCCGGCGCGCAGGCGTGGGCGCACATGCAGTTCGAAGGTCGAGGCGGTCTCGATCGTGTCGACCATGTGGAGGTAGTGCGCCCAGGTCTCGGCGAAATCCTCCCACGGGTGGCTCGTCGCGTAGGCCGAGACGTAGGATTCCTCCCAATCCGCCGGGGCGCCGTTGGCATAGTGGCGCTGAAGCGCCGCGCCGTAATCCTGGCTCTCGTCCCCGAACAGGGACCGGAAGGTCCACAGGCTCGGATCGTCGCGCACGAGCACGTTCCAGAAATAGTGACCGACCTCGTGGCGGAAGTGGCCGAGCAGCGTCCGGTAATACTCGCCGAACAGGAGGCGCCGCCGCTCCCGCTCGACGTCGTCGGCCTCGGCGATGTTGAGCGTGATCAGCCCCTCGAGGTGGCCGGTGAGGATCGGCGGCCCGATCAGGAAGGTCTCGGCGGGATCGACCAGGAAGTCGAAGGCAAGGCCGGCCGGGTCCTCGGCGCGGGTCGGCAGCGGCAGTTCGAGGCGCAGCAGCGAGTAGAACAGCCGGTGCTTGGCGGCCTCGATCTGGCGCCAGCGCGCCACGTTCCAGGGCACCGTGAGGTCGGGCACCACCCGGTTGTGGCGGCAGGCGGTGCAGTAGATCTCGGGAGAATCCTCGGCCACGAGCCAGTTGCAGGCCCCGTAGGCTGCGTTCGCGCAGAACCGGACCTTGCGGGCCGGGTGGGCGTAGGCATGGAAGGTCTGCATGCCGTAGGCCGACGGCTCGGACGGCTCCAGCGCAGAGACCTCGTGCACCTCGCAGACGTAGCCGAGCCGGCGCTCGCAACTCTCGCAGGCCGTGCTCTCGAAGGAGACCGGCTGGTCGCAGGCTTGGCACTGAAAGATCTTCATGACGCAATCCGGGAGCCTGCAGCGAGCGCGGGCCGCCCTATCGAGCGACAAGGCGGCTCCCCCGTCAAAGGTCCCCGGCCGCCGGTGCGCCCTTGCTCCCGGCCCGTTACCCCGGCAAGGAGCGGATTGCGGCGAGGGTGCTCGGCTGCACGGAACTTGCTTGATGGTCCCGGCCTCGGCCCGCCGCTGGCACGGGACCGGCCCGGCGGGTCCGCCCGTGCTATCCTCGCGGGATGCATCCCGGCGGGATCCAGTCCCGTCAGGCTCAAGGCCGACCCGAAGCCATCGTCCCGAAGACCGGAGTGCCCGTGTCGATCAAAGCCGCCCTGCACCACGTCACCCATTACCGCTACGACCGGCCGATCGCCCTCGGGCCGCAGGTGGTGCGCCTGCGTCCGGCGCCGCACACGCGAACCAAGATCCCGTCCTACGCCCTGAAGGTGACGCCGGCGAACCACTTCGTGAACTGGCAGCAGGACCCGAACGGCAACTGGCTTGCCCGGCTCGTCTTCCCGGAGAAGACCACCGAGTTGAAGATCGAGGTCGATCTGACGGCCGACCTCTCGGTGATCAATCCGTTCGACTTCTTCCTGGAGGAGTACGCCCAGGCTTGGCCCTTCTCCTACCCCGAAGAGCTCGCCACCGAGCTCGCGCCCTATCTCCAGCCCGAAGATGCGGACGGCCCGGAGATCGAGGCGCTCCTGAAGCGGCTGCCCAAGGAGAACGCGACCGTCTCGTTCCTCGTCGCCCTGAACGATCTCGTGCGCTCGGAGGTCGTGTACGGCGTGCGCATGGAACCGGGCGTGCAGAGGCCGGCCGAGACGCTGACGCTCAAGAGGGGGTCCTGCCGGGATTCGGCCTGGCTCCTCGTTCAGGTCCTGCGCCGGATCGGTCTCGCTGCCCGCTTCGTCTCCGGCTACCTGATCCAGCTCGTGCCGGACACGACGGCGGTGGACGGGCCGGAGGGCACCAAGACCGACTTCACGGATCTCCATGCCTGGGCCGAGGTCTACCTGCCGGGCGCCGGCTGGGTCGGGCTCGATGCCACCTCGGGCCTCCTCTGTGGCGAGGGCCACATCCCGCTCGCCGCCACGCCGCATTACAGCTCCGCCGCTCCGATCTCGGGGCTCGCGGAGCCTGCCGGCGTCGAGTTCGGCTTCGAGATGACGGTGACGCGCGTGGCCGAGGCGCCGCGCATCACCAAGCCCTTCTCGGACGCGGTCTGGGCCGCGATGGACCGGCTCGGCGACCGGATCGACGCGGACCTCTCCGCGCAGGATGTGCGCCTGACCATGGGCGGCGAGCCGACCTTCGTCTCGATCGATGATTTCGAGAGCCCGGAATGGAACGCCGCCGCCGTCGGCCCGACGAAGCGGGCGCTCGCCGACAAGCTGATCCGGCGCCTGCGCGCCCGCTTCGCGCCGGGCGGCATGCTCCATTACGGCCAGGGCAAGTGGTACCCCGGCGAGAGCCTGCCCCGCTGGGCCTTCGCCCTCTACTGGCGGCGGGACGGGGAGCCGGTCTGGCGCGACGATGCCCTGATCGCCGCCGAGGACGGCCCGCGAGATGCGAAGGGGCCGCAGGCGAAGGCCCTCATCGATGCGGTCGCCCGACGGCTCGAACTGCCCGATTACGTGATCCCGGCCTATGAGGACCCGACCTACTGGTCCGAGCGGGAAGCGGAATTGCCCGCGAACGTCACGGCCGACCAGCCGAAGCTGCCGAACGCCGAGGACGAGGCCCGCATGCGCCGCGTGTTCGAGCGGGGTCTCGGCGAACCGGCGGGCTACGTGCTGCCGCTGGCGAGCCTGCCGACCGGCAAGGACGGCGGGGCGGACAGGCTCTGGATCTCGGAAACCTGGGACTTCCGCCGGGGCCAAGCCTTCCTGACGCCCGGCGATTCGCCCCTCGGCTTCCGCCTGCCGCTGGGCTCGCTGCCCCACGTGCCGCCCGAGCACTACCCCTACTACCAGCCCCAGGACCCGCTGGAGCCGCGCGGCAACCTGCCCGCCGGCCATCCGGGCAGCGCGACCCGGAACGGCGCCGGCATCACGGGCGTCGCCGTGCGCACGGCGCTCGCCGTCGAGCCGCGGGGCGGCATCCTGCACGTCTTCATGCCGCCCGTGCAGCGGGCCGACGAGTACCTCGAACTCCTCGCCCTGCTCGAAGCGGCCGCGGCCGAGATTGGCCAGCCGGTCCATATCGAGGGCTACGAGCCGCCCTACGATCCGCGCCTCAACGTCATCAAGGTCACGCCCGACCCCGGCGTGATCGAGGTCAACGTGCACCCGGCCGCGACCTGGCGCGAGGCCGTGCGCATCACGACCGACCTCTACACGGATGCCCGCGAGACCCGCCTCGGCGCCCAGAAGTTCATGATCGACGGGCGCCACACCGGCACCGGCGGCGGCAACCACGTGGTGATGGGCGCCGCGAGCCCGGATGATTCTCCCTTCCTGCGCCGGCCGGATCTCCTCAAGAGCCTCGTCCTCTACTGGCAGCGCCACCCGTCCCTGTCCTACCTGTTCTCGGGCCTCTACATCGGTCCGACGAGCCAGGCGCCGCGCATGGACGAGGCCCGCCACGACGGCCTCTACGAGCTGGAGATCGCCCTCGCGCAGGTGCCCGCACCGGACGACCCGAACATCCCCCGCTGGCTCGTCGACCGGATCTTCCGCAACATCCTCGTCGACGTCACCGGCAACACCCACCGGGCCGAGATCTGCATCGACAAGCTCTACTCGCCGGACGGGCCGACCGGCCGCCTCGGCCTCCTCGAGTTCCGCGGCTTCGAGATGCCGCCGGACCCACGCATGAGCCTCGCCCAGCAGCTCCTGCTGCGGGCGCTCGTGGCGTGGCTGTGGCGCGAGCCGCAGGAGGGCGGCTGTGTCCGCTGGGGCACGGCGCTCCACGATCGCTTCATGCTGCCGCATTTCCTCTGGGCGGACTTCCTCGGCGTGCTGGAGGACCTTGGCCGGGCCGGCTACGAGTTCGACCCGACGGCCTTCGAGGCGCAGCGCGAGTTCCGCTTCCCCGTCTTCGGCCGGGTCGAGCACGGTGGCGTCACGATGGAGCTGCGGCAGGCGCTGGAGCCCTGGCACGTGCTGGGCGAGGAGGGGGCGATCGGTGGCACGGTGCGCTACGTCGACAGCTCGGTCGAGCGCCTGCAGGTCAAGGTCAACGGCTTCGTGCCGGGCCGCCATGTCATCGCCTGCAACGGGCGGCGCCTGCCCATGACCGGCACCGGTACGGCGGGCGAGGCGGTGGCCGGCCTGCGCTTCAAGGCGTGGCAGCCAGCCTCGTCGATGCACCCGACGATCGCACCCCACGCGCCGCTGACCCTCGACGTCCTCGACGCCTGGAGCGGTCGCTCGCTGGGCGGCTGCCGCTACCACGTCGCGCATCCGGGCGGGCGCAACTACGAGACCTACCCGGTCAACACCTACGAGGCGGAGGGGCGGCGCCTCGCCCGCTTCCAGGCCCAGGGCCACACGCCGGGCGGGGTCGCGATGCCGCGCGAGGAGGCGAACCCCGAATTCCCCCTGACGCTCGACCTGCGCGTGCCGGCGCCCCGATGAGCCCGGCCGGGCCAGCGGACGGGGAGGGCGTGTCCGAGCGGCTCGCCCGCTGGACCGGCGCCTATCGTCCGCAAGCCGGACTTCCCGACGAGGTCCTCGGGCCGGATGGGCACCCCCGCGGCGCCTGGACCCGGCTCCTCGAACGGCTCGGGCGCTTGGCCGAACACGAGATCATGGCCCGCTTCGTCTCGGCGGAGCGGCACATCCGGGACGCCGGCATCTCCTACCGGATCTACGGCGACCAGCGCGAGCATGCCTGGCCCCTCGGCTCCCTGCCGCTCGTGATCGAGGCGGCCGAATGGCGGGCCCTGAGCGCGGGGCTCGTCCAGCGGGCCGAGCTGATGGAGGCGATCCTCGCCGACGTGTACGGGCCGGGCCGGCTCGTGGCGGAGGGCCTGCTGCCGGCCGCGGTGGTGGCGAGCAGCCCCGAGTTCCTGCGCCCGCTCCACGGCGTGGCGCCCCCCGGCGGGCGCTACCTGAAGCTCTACGCCGCCGATATCGGGCGCGGCCCCGACGGGCGCTGGCGGGTGCTCGCCGACCGTACCCAGGCTCCCTCCGGCCTCGGCTACGCCCTGGAGAACCGGATGGTGCTGACCCGCGCCTTCCCCGATCTCTACCAGGACCTCCACGTCGAGCGATTGCCCGCCTTCTTCCAGGCCTTCCGGCAGGCGCTCGCGGCCGGCGCCGAACGGGCCGAGCCACGCATCTGCCTGCTGACCTCCGGCCCCTTCTCCTCGACCTACGTCGAGCAGGCGGCGCTCGCCCGCTATCTCGGCCTGATGCTCGTCGAGGGCGACGATCTCGTGATGCAGGACGGCTGCCTTCACGTGCGCACCGTCTCCGGGCTCAAGCGCGCCGACGTGCTCTGGCGGCGCATCGACGCCGACTATCTCGACCCGCTCGAACTGAACCCGGTCTCCCGCCTCGGCATCCCGGGCGTGCTCGACGCGCTGCGCAACGGCAGCCTCGTGATGGGCAACATGCCGGGCTCCGGCATGGTCGAGTCGGGCGCGCTCGCCGCCTACCTCCCCGGGATCGCCCGGGCGCTGCTCGGCCAGGAACTCCAGCTCGACAGCCCGCGCACGTGGTGGTGCGGCGATCCGGACGGGCTCGCCCATGTCCGAGACCATCTCGACGACCTGACCCTTCGGCCCGCCGCCACCCCGACCCGCGGGGCGGGGCGCGACGCGATCCTCGCTCCCTCCACGATCGCGGCCGAGCGCGCGCGGGTGCTGGAGGCCCTGCGCGACCGGCCCTTCGACTATGTGGGGCAGGAACCCGCCCCCCTCTCGACCATGCCGGGCTGGGAGCGCGCGGACAGGGGCCTGCGCTTCGTGCCGCGGCCCTTCGCGCTGCGCGTCTTCGCGGCGGCGACGCCCGAGGGCTGGCGCGTCTTGCCCGGCGGCTTCTGCCGCCTCTCGGAGCGGCCCGACGTCGACCCGACCGAGATGCGGCTCGGGATCCGCGCCGCCGACGTCTGGGTCCTGTCGGACCGCCCCGTCGACGCGCCGACGCTGTCCATGCAGGGCGCCCCCCGGGTGCGGCGCATCGCCGGCCATCTGCCGTCGCGCGCGGCCGACGGCCTGTTCTGGTTCGGCCGCTACGCCGAGCGCGCCGAGGCGGTGACCCGCCTCGTCCTTGCCCACCTCGTCAGCGTCGGCGAGGCCGTCGTCACCGACATCACGGGCAGCGTCCGCGCTCCCGCCGCCCTGCGCCTGCGCGCGATCCTGGCCGAGTGGGGCGCGGTGAGCGCCCCCGACCTGCCGACCGCCGCGCTCGCGCAGGAGGCGCTGATCGGGCGCGAGATCCACGGCTCGGCCCGGGCCCATGTCGCGCGGGCGCGCCGCAACGCCGCGACCCTGCGCACCCGCCTCTCCGGCGAGGCGTGGCGGGTCCTCGCCGACCTCACCGACCTCCTCGCCCTCGACGAGGGCCGCGACTTCGCCGAGGCGCAACTCCTCGGCCGGGCCGAGCGGGCGCTGAGCCACATCGCCGCGCTCTCGGGCCTGACCCAGGAGAACATGAGCCGCGCCGCGGGCTGGCACTTCGTGGATCTCGGGCGCCGGATCGAGCGGGCGATCAACACCTGCTCCTTCGCGATGAGCTTCGCGGGCGACGAGGCGAGCGCGGACGATCTCGGGGTGATGCTCGCCCTGTGCGACTCGCAAGTGACCTACGGGGCGCGCTACATGCAGGGCGTGGCCCTCGAGCCGGTGCGCGACATGGTGCTCCTCGACCCCTTCAACCCGCGCTCGGTCGCCTTCCAAGTGGAGGCGATCCTGCGCCACCTCGACGATCTGCCGGCGCTGTCGGCCGACGGCATCCCGGAGCCGCACCGGCGGCTCGCCGCGCGGATCCGCGCCGAGTTCGCGGGCTGCGAGGCGGCCGATCTCGACGGCGTGGCCATGGCCCGGCTCGAGAGCGAACTGGAACGCTTGGCCGACGCGGTCGCGGGGCGCTACTTCCCGAACGGGCCTCAGGGCCTGCGCCCGGAGAAGCTCGCGGGGCTCGCGTGATCTACACGCTGCGCCATCTCACCGCCTACCGCTACCGCAGACCGGTCCGCTTCGCCCGCTGCTCGCTGCGCCTGCGCCCGCAGGACGGGGAGGGGCAGACCGTGCTGGAGAGCGCGGTGGCGATCACCCCGGAGCCGCGCGGCCGCACCCTGCGCCGGGACTATTTCGGCAGCGAGACGGTCTCGTTCATCCTCGACGCGCCCCATACCGAGTTCAGGGTCGAGGCGTTCTCCCGCGTGCGGGTGGAGCGGCCGCCCCTGCCGGAGCCGGAATCCGGCCCCTCCTGGGAGACGGTCCGCGCGGCAGCCCTCGCCGAGCCGAGCCTCGGGCCCGACGCTCCGGCCCACTTCCTGTTCCCGAGCGCACGGGTGCCGCTGGTCTCCGCGGTGACGGACTATGCCCGGGCGAGCTTCCCGCCGGGGCGCAGCGCCTATGGCGGCGCCGTCGAGCTGATGCACCGGATCGGAGGCGATTTCCGCTTCGATTCCAAGGCCACCACGGTCGCGACGCCGCTCGCCGAATCCTTCGCCCTGCGGGCCGGCGTCTGCCAGGACTTCGCCCATATCATGATCGCCGCCTTGCGCGGCCTCGGCCTGCCGGCCGCCTATGTCGGCGGGTACCTGCGCACGACGCCCCCGCCCGGGCGGCCGCGCCTGCGCGGGGCGGATGCGAGCCACGCCTGGGTCGCGCTCTGGTGCGGCGGCCGATGGCACGGCCTCGACCCGACCAATGGCGTCGGCGTGCGCGATCACCATATCGTCGTCGCGCGCGGTCGCGACTACGGCGACGTCTCGCCCATCGACGGCGTCGTCTCGGCCTCCGGCTCGCAGAAGCTCAAGGTCGAGGTCGACGTGGTGCCCGAGGACGAGCCGATGCCGCAGGAGGCGGCGGACACTGGTCACGAGGCGCGGGAAGCCTTCGTCGCCTGATTGCGCCCGCATTCGGCCGCCATTCAGGTGCCATGGACTTTTCGATGCCGGATCGATATGGCGCGCGGTCCCGGTCCGGAACGCGGGGGAGACAGTCAGGTGCTGGTTCAGACGAATGCGGTGCGGGAGGCGATCCTCGACTTCATCGCCGGCCGCAATCCCGGCCTCGCGCCGGGAGCCGTGACGGGGCAGACGTCCCTCGTGACGAGCGACGCCCTCGACTCCATCGGCGTGCTCGACCTCGTGCTCGATCTCGGCGAGCGCTTCGGCGTGGAGATCGAGGAGGAGGCGTTCGGCCTCCAGAATTTCGAGAGCGTCGACGCGCTCGCCCGCTACATCGCCGGCAAGATCGACGCCGGGCGCGCGCAGCCCGAGCATGCGGCCGCATGATTGGGCCGGACGACCGGGTCGCGCCGCTCCGAATTCTGCCCTGACGCGGCGCGGGCCGCTCCCGCGGCCCGTTCAGGCTCGGGGCTGGCAGGGATGATACCGCCCGTCCTCCTGCACGACCTCCTCGACGGCGCGGCCTGCGCGCCCGAGCGCGTCGCGATCGTCGACGGCGATCGTCGTCTGACCTACGGAGCCTTCCGCGCACGGGCCGCCGCGCTCGCGGGCCACCTCGCCGCCTCCGGGATCAACCCGGGCGACCGGGTCGGCTTCCTGCTGCCGAAATCGATCTCCGAGTGCGTCGCGATCTTCGCCATCGCCCGGGCCGGCGCCGTGTTCGTGCCGATCCATCCGAGCCTTCGCCCGGCGCAGGTGCGCCACATCCTCGCCGATTGCAGCGCGGCGGCACTCCTGACGGACGACGCCCTCCGGGCCGGGCTCGAAGGCGCCCTCGACGACCTGCCGGGGCTGCGGATCATCCCCGACCTCGACGTTCCCGTCGATGGCGCGGCGCCGGAGATCCCCCGCGCGGAGCCGCGTGATCTCGCGGCGATCCTCTACACCTCGGGCTCGACCGGCCTGCCCAAGGGCGTGATGCTGAGCCACGCCAACCTGATCGCCGGGACGCGCATCGTGCGGACCTATCTCGGCATCGGGCCGCAGGAGCGCATCCTGTCGGTGCTGCCGCTCTCGTTCGATTACGGGCTGAATCAGCTCCTCACCGCGGTCGAGCAGGGAGCGACCTGCGTGCTCCTCAGCTTCCGCTTCGGCGACGAGGTGGTGCGCGCCGTCGAGCGCCATCGCATCACCGGGCTCGCCGGGGTCCCCACCCTGTGGGCGCTTCTCACCCGCGCGGCGCCGAGCCTCGCCCGGGCCGACCTGTCCTCGCTCCGCTACATCACGAATTCCGGCGGCGCCGTGCCCGTCGAGACCGTGGCCCGCCTGCGCGCCGCCCTGCCGCAGACGCGCATCGTCCTGATGTACGGGCTGACGGAAGCCTTCCGCTCCACCTACCTGCCGCCCGAGGAGATCGAGGCGCGGCCGGGCTCGATCGGCCGCGCCATCCCCGAGACCGAGATCTTCGCGGTGAATGCGACGGGCAAGCGCACGCGGCCGGGAGAGCCCGGCATCCTGATGCATCGGGGACCGACCGTCTCGATGGGCTATTGGAACCGGCCTGAGGACACGGCCCGCGTGCTGGTGCCCGACCCGCTCGGCAGGGGCGGGCTCGTCTGCCGCTCCGGCGACATCGTCGTGGAGGACGAGGCCGGCTTCTTCACCTTCCTCGGCCGCGAGGACGCGATGATCAAGACGCAGGGCTTCCGCGTGAGCCCGACGGAGGTGGAGGCCGCCCTGATGGAGACGGGCGCCTTCCGGCAGGTGGCGGTGATCGGCCTGCCGGATCCGAGCATCGGCGAGCGCGTGCACGCGGTGGCGGTGGCGGCCGGCGCGCCCCTGCCGGAGGCGGAGGTGCTGCGGATCGCCCGCGCCAAGCTCGCCCCCCACATGGTGCCCCGCGCCGTCGAGACGGTGGCGTCGCTGCCCGTGACGCCGAACGGCAAGGTCGATTACAAGCGCCTCGTCGCGGAGCGCCGATGACGATGCCGGAGACGGAAGGCCCCGATCTCGCCGCACGCCTGATCGCGGAGAATTTTTCGCGCACGAACGGTGCTCTGCAGGTGGGGGGGCTCGATCTGCGGGCGCTCGCCGAGGCCCACGGCACGCCGCTCTTCGTCTACGACGCCGCGACCCTGCGCCGGTCCTACCGGGCGCTGGCGAAGGCCGTCGAGGGCTTCGCCGGGGTCGATTACTCGGTAAAGGCGAATCCCAACCCCGCCGTGATCCGGATCTTCCGGGAGGAGGGGGCCGGCGCCGAGATCGCATCGGGCGCCGAATTCGCGGCGGCGCTCGCGGCGGGCGTCCCCCCGGAGAGGATCCTGTTCGCGGGGCCGGGAAAGTCCGATTCCGACATTGCCCGCGTGGTCGCGGGGGGCATCGGCGAGATCCACCTCGAGAACGCGGAGGAGATCACCCGCGTGGCGAACGCCGCCCCGGCGGGCCGGCCCGTGCGGGTGGCGATCCGGGTCAACCCGGGCGCGGGCGCGCAGGGCGGGGCGATGCGGATGGGCGGCAAGCCCTCGCCCTTCGGCTTCGACGAGGAGGAACTGGAGTTAATCGTCGACCGGATCGAGGCCGAGCCGCGGCTGCACCTGTGCGGCCTCCATCTCTTCGCGGGTACGCAGGGGTTGAGCGCAGTCACGCTCCTCGCGCAATGGGCCTATGGCCTCGACCTCGCCGCCCGCCTCGGCGCCCGCACGAAGCGGCCGCTCGAGACGATCGATCTCGGCGGCGGGCTCGGCATCCCCTATTTCGCGGGCGATTCCGCCCTCGACCTCGCGGGCCTGCGGGACGGGCTCGCCCCCCTTCGGGCGCGCGTCGCCGCCGACCCGCTCCTCGCCCCCGCCCGCATCGTGCTGGAACCCGGCCGCTTCCTCGCCGGGCCGGCGGGCCTCTACGTCGCCCGGGTGCGCGCCGTGAAGGTGTCCCGCGGCAGCCGGTTCGTGATCACGGATGGGGGTATGCACCATCACCTCGCCGCCTCGGGCAATCTCGGCCAGATCGTGAAGCGGGACTACCCCGTCGTCGCGGTTGTGGAGGAGGCGGGCGCGGAGCGGGCGCCGGCGGCGGTCGTCGGCCCCCTCTGCACGCCCCTCGACATGCTGGCCCGGGCCGCGCCGATGCCGGACCTCGCGGCGGGCGACCTCGTGGCGGTGCTGCAATCGGGCGCCTACGCCCTCACGGCGAGCCCGACCGGCTTCCTCAGCCATCCGAGCCCGAGCGAGGTGCTGGTCGATGGCGGGAGGGCGAAGGTGATCCGGCCGCGGGCGGGCTAGGGCCTCACGCGTCCGAGCGCGTCTCCGCGAAGCGCCGGAACGCCTCCAGGGTCTCGCCGCTGACGTGGTGCTCGATGCCCTCGGCGTCGCGGCGCGCGGTCTCGGCGCTGACGCCGAGCGCGCACAGGAAGCGCTCCACGATGCGATGGCGCTCGCGGCTCTGCTCGGCGAGCGCCTGACCGGCCTCCGTCAGGAACACGCCCCGATAGGGCCTCTGCTGAACGAAGCCCTCCTCGGCCAGCCGCTTCAGCATCTTGGCCACCGTCGGCTGCGCCACGCCGAGGCGGGCGGCGATATCGACCTGCCGCGCCTCGCCGCCATCGCCGATCAGGTCGGCGATCAGCTCGACGTAATCCTCCACGAGTTCCAGGCGGCGCGCCTCGCGGGCCTGGCGGAAGCTCTCGACATGGACCTCCGGGTCGAGAAGCGCGGGTTCAGGGACCGGCCGTGAGGTGTCCTGCATGGTGCCGGCTGTCTCCCGCTTGGCCGAGCCCGCTTCGGCGCGAGCCTCGTTGACCGCTGGCCACCTTCTAGCAAATCCGTGCGGGGGAGGGGGAGTCCCGTTCGAACAAGACCCTTGATCTTGAGCCGGGGCACATCATTATAGCTGATGCTATACAAACCGCGACGCTCAAGCGAATCATGCCGGCACAGATCCTGACCAGAGAGGCGCTTCCGGCGCCGGCCCAAGAGGGGCTGAGCCGCCGCACCGAGCGCGAGATCCGCGACGTCCTCGACGGGCGGCACCGCGGGCGCGGGCGCTTCCTCCTGTTCACCGGCCCCGCCGTGATGGCCTCGATCGCCTACATGGACCCGGGCAATTTCGCGACGAACATCCAGGCCGGCGCCAAGTACGGCTACACCCTGCTCTGGGTCGTGCTGGTCGCGAATCTCGTGGCCATGCTGTTCCAGGCGCTCTCGGCCAAGCTCGGCATCGTGACGAACCGGAACCTCGCCGAGGTCTGCCGGGACGAGTTCCCGAAACCCGTGCGCCTGACGAGGTGGGTGGTGAGCGAGCTCGCCGCGATGGCGACCGACCTCGCGGAGTTCCTCGGCGGCGCGATCGGCCTCGCGCTGCTGACCGGCATGCCGCTCTTCGCCGGCATGGTGGTGACCGCGATCGTCACCTACGGGATCCTCCTCCTGGAGCGGGGCGGCTTCCGCTGGATGGAGATCGTGATCGGGACCATGGTCGTGACGATCGGCCTCTGCTACGCGGTCGAGCTGTTCATCGCGCCGATCGCCTGGGGCGCGGCGGCGCAGGGGCTCACCACGCCGCGCATTCCGGACGCGGAGGCGCTCACCATCGCGGTCGGCATCATCGGCGCCACCGTGATGCCCCACGCCCTGTTCCTGCATTCGGGCCTGACCCAGAGCCGCACGGTCGCCCGCGACGATGCCGACCGGCGGCGGCTCGTGCGTTACTCGAACCGCGAGGTGGTGATCGCGCTCGCCATCGCGGGCCTCGTCAACATGTCGATGGTGATCATGGCGGCCTCCGCCTTCCACCTCGGGCACAGCGACGTGGCGGAGATCTCGCAGGCCTATCACACCCTGACCCCGCTCCTCGGTCCGGCGGCGGCGGGCGTGTTCCTCGTCTCGCTGATCGCGTCGGGGCTCTCCTCCTCGGTCGTCGGGACGATGGCCGGGCAACTGGTGATGCAGGGCTTCGTCGGCTGGCGCATCCCGCTCTGGCTGCGCCGCCTCGTGACCATGCTGCCGGCCTTCGCGGTGATCGCGATCGGCGTCGACCCGACCCGGGCCCTCGTGCTGAGCCAGGTCGTGCTCTCGCTGGCTCTCCCCGTGCCGATGATCGCGCTCGTCCTGTTCACCCGCCGGCCGGACCTGATGGGGGCCTTCGCCAACGGGCGCCTGACGCAGATCGCTTCCGTCGCCGGCGCCACCATCGTGCTCGCGCTCAATGTCGTGCTGCTCGCCCAGGCCTTCGGGGTGCCGGTGCCGGGGCTCGCGGGGGATTGAGGATCACGTCGGGCTGACGACGATCTCCACGAGGTTCGGCACGCCGGACCGGATGCCGGCCTCGACCGCCGGCGCGACGTCGACGGCCCGCTCCACGCGGCGGGCCGGCACGCCCATCGAGGCGGCGAGCGCGGGGAAGTCGATGCGGGGGTCGACGAGGTCCATGGCGATGTAGCGATTCGCCCGCGCCGAGGCGTAGTGCGCCTGCCCCCGCATGAAGCGCTTCAGGATGTTGTACTCGGCGTTGTTGATGACGACGAAGGTCACGGGCAGCCGCTCGTGGGCCGCGCTCCAGAGGGCCTGCGGCGAGTACATCGCCGCCCCGTCGCCGACGACGCAGACCACGGGCGCCCGGTCGAGTCCCAGGGAGAAGCCGACCGAGGCGGGCATGCCCCAGCCGAGCACACCGCCGCGGATCGAGGAATATTGCCGCGTCCAGGCGCTGTGCAGGAAGGTGCGCAGGTGGCCGAGCGTCGCTGGCGCCTCGTCGACGATCGCGGTGTCGGCCCCGACCGCCCGGGCGATCTCGCGGGCGGCGACGAGGGGCTGGATGACGGGGTCTGCGAAGGCCGCGTCCGCCGCCGCCGAGAGCCGGGTGCGCCGCTCCTCGTAGCGCGTCACCGCCCGCGCGCGCAGCGCCGCGTAGGTCTCCGCGCCATCCGCGATGCGCGCCTCGAGAAGGGGCTGCAGCGCTCTCAGGGAGGCGCGGATGTCGCCGACCATGGAGAGGGCCGTCGAGTAGGTGCGGCCGAGGTCGCGCACGTCCGCCGAGAGCTGGAACACCTGCGTGCCGGCGGGCACCGCCGGCCCTTCCGTGTAGAGCACCGTGATCAGCGACTTGCCGCCGAGGGCGAAGACCGCGTCGTAAGCCCCGAGGATCTCGGCGATTTCTGTCGCCTTCGTCGGCAGATTGCCCGCCCAGAGCGGGTGCGCGGTCGGGAAGGGGATGTGGGCCGGCCAGGAGGAGCCGTAGACGGGCGCGGCGAGCGCGTCGGCGAGGCGCACGGCCTCGGCCGAGGCGTCGCTCGCCTCGATCTCGTCGCCCGCGATGATGGCGAGGCGGCCCGGTGTAAGGCCGGCCAGATGATCGGCGAGCCGGTCGAGGGAGCCGGCCACCGCGCAGCGGTCGATGGTCGAGATCTCGCCCGGGGAGGCGTCCGTCATCTCCTCCATCACGTCCATCGGCAGCGACAGGAAGACGGGGCCGGAGGGTGCCGCGCTGCTGTCGTGGAAGGCGCGGCGGAGCAGGATCGGCAGCTGGTCGGCGTGGGTGACCTCGCGGGCCCATTTCACGGTCGGTGCCGCGATGGTGACGAGGTCGCCGAACAGCAGCGGGTCGGTGATGGCGTGCCGCGAATCCTGCTGGCCCGCCGTCACCACAAGCGGCGTGCCGGCGATCTGCGCGTTGAGCAGGTTGCCGAAGCCGTGCCCGAGTCCGCCCGCCGTGTGCAGGTTGAGGAAGCCGGGCCGCCGCGCCGCCTGCGCGTAGCCGTCCGCCATCGCCACCGCGCTCGCCTCCTGGAGCGCCAGCACGTAGGCGATGTCGGCCGCATCGGTCAGGGCATCGATCAGGGGCAGTTCGGTGGTGCCCGGATTGCCGAAGATGTAGCGCACGCCCTCGCTGCGCAGCACCTCGACGAGCACGGCGGCGCCGCGGCGGCGCCCGAGGCCCTCGACGGTCGCGATGCTCATCGGGCCTGTCTCCTCATGCCTGTACGCCGGAGGACAGGCTACGCCTTCGGGCCTGCGAGGCAACGGATGTGCCGGACGCGTCTCACGCCCGCAGATGCGCCACGAAATCCTGCGCGAAGGCGGGCATCGCCTCCAGGCTGCGCAGGCACAGGGTGAGGTCGCGGCTCGCCCAGCCGTCGGCGAGGGGTACGATCCGGATCGCCATGCCGCGGGCGGCGCGCTGCGCCGTGGTCTCGGGCACGATGCCGAGCCCGACCCGGCACTCGACGAGGCGGCAGACCGCATCGAAGCTGCGCAATTGCACGCGGAGCCGCATCGGCCGGCCGATCCGGGCCGCCTTGTCGGCGAGGAAGCGGGTGATCGCGCTCATCCGGTCTAGGCCGACGAGATCGTGGGCGAGAACCTCCGCGAAGGCCGCCGAGTCCCGCGCCGCGAGCGGATGGTCCGGGGCCGCCACGAGGACGAAGCGGTCCTGCCGGAACGGGAAGGTCTGCAGGGCGCCGGTATCCACCGTGCCGGAGACGATGCCGAGATCGGCCGTGCCCTCGGCGACGAGCCCGACGATCTCGTCCGAGGTGCGCTCGTCGATGTCGACGCTGACGCCGGGATGGCGCGCGAGGTAGGCCGAGAGCACCTCCGGCAGGAACTCGGTCAGCGCGTTGGTGTTCGAGAGGATGCGGATCTGGCCCGCCGTGCCGCCCGAATAGGCCGACATCTCCTCGCGCATGCGCTCGATGTCGGCGAGGAGCGTGCGGGCATGGGCGAGGAGCGTCCGCCCGGCCGGCGTCGGCGTGACCCCCTGCCGGTTGCGCACGAGGAGGGCCGCGCCGAGGCTGTCCTCCATCGCCCGGATCCGCGCCGAGGCGGCGGCGAGGGCGAGATTCGCCCGCTCCGCTCCGTGTGTGATCGAGCCCGCCTCGACCACGTGGCGGAACAGGCCCAGATCGACGATATCGAAGCGCAGCATCGCTCCTCTCCGGGGGCGCCGGCCGTGCGGGCTTGCGCGAGCGGCGAAGGCTGGGACATCCTGCAACCCGGCGGCCGACCGCGAAAGCCCCGCGCTCCCCTGGTATACCACCGAGGCCGCCGGAGAGTTACAGCGGCGACCCTTCGTCAGCGGCGAAGGCTCCATCGCGCGATCCCGAATTGCGAACGGGTCCCATTCCAGGGAAGAGTCCGGGCTCGCGAGGCGCCGGCACAGGTGCCCGCAATCCCCTGTCTCAGGATCCTCCACAGCCGATGCAGGCTCAGGCTCCCCTGGACGGCTTCCTGCACGGCTGGCTCGCGGGCCTGACGGGCGGGGACACCGCCCTCCTCATCACGGCCGGGCTCCTCGTGCTCTGCATGGGGCTCTGGGCCACGGCGAGCGTCGCCGAGGTGGTGACGGCGATGCTGTTCTTCGCCGCCGCCATGCTGTTCCGGCTCGGTGCGCCCTCGACCGTGTTCTCCGGCTTCGCCTCCTCGGCCTTCTGGCTGGTCCTCAGCGGCATGGTGGTGGGCCTTGCCATGACCCGCACGGGCCTCGGGGCCCGGCTCGCCCGCTCGCTCAGCGGCCATCTCGGCGGCTCCTACCCGCGCCTCATCGCCGGGCTGACGGCCTTCTCCTTCGCCCTCGCCTTCGTGATGCCCTCGAATCTCGGGCGCATCGCGCTCCTCGTGCCCGTGGTTCTGGCGCTCTGCGACGCCTTCGGCCTCGCGGCGGGCCGCAAGGGGCGCACGGGCGCGGTGCTCGCCGTCGGGGTCGCGACGCCGATCCTGTCGGCGGCGATCCTGCCCGCCAACGTGCCGAACCTCGTGATGGCCGGCACCGCGGAGGTGCAGCACGGGCTGCACCTCGCCTACCTGCCCTACCTCTGGCTTCACGCGCCCGTGCTCGCCCTCGTGAAGGGCGGATTCCTCGTCTGGCTGACGTTGAAGATCTTCCCCGACCGGCTGGAGGCGCAGGCCGGCAGCCTGCCGCCGCTGCCCCCCCTCTCGGGGGAGGAGCGGCGCCTCGCGCTGATCCTCGTCGGCACCCTGGCGCTCTGGGTCACCGACAGCCTGCATCACATCGCCCCGGCCTGGGTCGGCCTCTCGGCGGCGGTGATCTGCCTCCTGCCTCGCATCGGGGTCCTGCGGCCCGAGGCCTTCGGCGCCGTGAATTTGAGGACCTGCTTCTACATCGCGGCCCTGCTCGGCCTCGTCGCGCTCGTCAACGAAACCGGTCTCGGAGCGCGCCTCGGCCACGCGCTGCTGGCCGTCGCGCCGCTGGAGCCGGGCGCACCGGCCCGGAATTTCGGCGTGCTGACCCTGATCGCGAGCGCCCTCGCTCTCGTCGTCACGGCGAACGGGGCGCCCGCGCTCTACACCGCGCTCGCCTCGGAGATGTCGCGGGCGACGGGCCTCGACCTGATGAGCGTCGTGATGGTGCAGGTGGTGGGCTACTCCGCACTGTTCCTGCCCTATCAGGCGCCCCCGATCGTCTTCGCGAGTGACCTCGGCCGGGTGGACCTCTCCGACGCGACCCGCCTGACCCTGGCGCTCGGCCTCGTGTCCCTGATTGTGATCGCCCCACTCGACTACTTGTGGTGGCGTATCGTGGGGCAGATGCCGTGAGCCCCGTGACAGATCACAGCCGGTCTCACGCCGAAGCGCCTCCGCCCCTTGTCGCATTGCGGCTTGCGCTGCACCGCACTAGCGATACGTGAGTTTAGAGACAGTCCAGTTTCGAAGAGCACCCGAGGATCCGCATGGCCCCCACCGCCAGACCTACGGTCGCCCAGCCGCTCTCGCCCCACCTCCAGATCTATCGCTGGACCTGGACCATGGCGATGTCGGTGTTCCACCGCATCACCGGAACGGCGCTCTACGGCGGCTCGGCCCTCGTCGCGATCTGGCTCGTGGCTCTGGCCTCCGGGCCGGGCGCCTATGCCTGGGTCGCGTGGTTCTTCGGCTCGTGGATCGGGATCCTCGTCCTGTTCGCCTACACCTGGGTGCTGATGCACCACATGCTGGGCGGCCTGCGCCACTTCGTGTGGGATTTCGGCGTCGGCCTGGAGCGCGGCGAGCGCCTGTGGCTGTCCCGCGGCACGCTGATCGGTTCGGTGGCGCTGACCGTCGTCATCTGGGCGCTCGCCCTGACCCTGCGCTGAGGGAGGCTCCCCGATGGCCGACAACCGCCAGAACACGAACCTCTCGATCCGCACGCCCCGCGCGCGCGTCCGCGGCCTCGGCCCCTCCGGCCACGGCGCCAGCCACTGGTGGCTGCAGCGGCTGACCGCGGCCTCGAACGCGCCCCTGATGCTCGCCTTCGTGGTGATCGTCGCGCTGATGGTCGGCCGGCCCTACCCCGAGGCGGTGGCGCTGATGGGCCACCCGATCGTCGCGCTGATCCTGATCCTCGCGGTGATTTCCGTGACGCTCCACATGCGGCTCGGGATGCAGGTGATCATCGAGGATTACGTGCACGACAAGGCGCTGCGCATCGCGGCGCTCTTCGCCAACAACTTCTACGCGGTCGTCGTCGCGGTGGCCTGCCTCTACGCGATCCTGCGCGTGGGCCTCGCCCGCCTCGCCTGACCTGAGCCCCCGAGAGATCAAGGAGCCGCCGATGGCAAACGGAACGAGCGGGAGCCGGCCCGCCTACACGATCCACGACCACAGCTTCGACGTGGTGGTGGTCGGCGCCGGCGGCGCGGGCCTGCGCGCCACGGTCGGCTGCTCTCAGGCCGGCCTGCGCACCGCCTGCATCACCAAGGTCTTCCCGACCCGCTCGCACACCGTGGCGGCGCAGGGCGGCATCTCGGCCTCGCTCGGCAATATGGGGCCGGACGATTGGCGCTGGCACATGTACGACACCGTGAAGGGCTCGGACTGGCTCGGCGACCAGGACGCGATCGAGTACCTCGTGCGCAACGCCCCGGCGGCGGTCTACGAGCTGGAGCATTGGGGCGTGCCCTTCTCCCGCACGGAAGAGGGCAAGATCTACCAGCGGCCCTTCGGCGGCATGACGACCGATTACGGCAAGGGCACCGCGCAGCGCACCTGCGCGGCGGCCGACCGCACGGGGCACGCCATGCTCCACACCCTCTACGGGCAGGCGGTGAAGAACCACACCAACTTCTTCATCGAGTACTTCGCCCTCGACCTGATCATGGACGAGGACGGGCGCTGCCGCGGCGTCATCGCGATCGACCAGGCCTCGGGCGAGATCCACCGCTTCCGCGCCCAGATGACGGTGTTGGCCACGGGGGGCTATGGCCGCTCCTACTTCTCGGCGACGTCGGCCCACACCTGCACGGGCGACGGGAACGCGATGGTGCTGCGCGCCGGCCTGCCGCTGCAGGACATGGAGTTCGTGCAGTTCCATCCGACCGGCATCTACGGCGCGGGCTGCCTGATCACCGAAGGGGCCAGGGGCGAGGGCGGCTACCTGACGAATTCGGAGGGCGAGCGCTTCATGGAGCGCTATGCGCCCTCGGCCAAGGACCTCGCCTCCCGCGACGTGGTCTCGCGCTCGATGACCATGGAGATCCGCGCCGGCCGCGGCGTCGGCAAGGGCGGGGACCACATCTTCCTGCACCTCGACCATCTCGACCCGAAGATCCTGCACGAGCGCCTGCCCGGCATCTCGGAGAGCGCCAAGATCTTCGCGGGCGTCGACGTGACGAAGGAGCCGATCCCCGTGCTGCCGACCGTGCACTACAACATGGGCGGCATCCCCACGAACTATCACGGCGAGGTGCTGACCCTGCGGGACGGCAACCCCGATACGGTGGTGCCCGGGCTGATGGCGATCGGCGAGGCGGCCTGCGTCTCGGTGCACGGGGCGAACCGCCTCGGCTCGAACTCGCTGATCGACCTCGTCGTGTTCGGCCGCGCCTCGGGCCTGCGCTGCGCCGAGATCGTCGAGCCGAACGGCCGCCAGCCGGAACTGCCCAAGGGCTCGGCCGACAAGGCGCTCGGCCGCCTCGACCGCTTCCGCTACGCCGACGGCGGCACGCCGACCGCGGAACTCCGCCTCGAGATGCAGAAGACCATGCAGAACAATTGCGCGGTCTTCCGCACCGGCGAGGTGCTGGAGGAGGGCAGGGGCCTGATCCACAAGGTCTGGAACGCGGCCGCGGACATCCGCATCACGGATCGCTCGCTGATCTGGAACACCGACCTTCTCGAGACGCTCGAATTCGACAACCTGATCGGCCAGGCGGTCGTCACGATGGAATCGGCGGCCAACCGCAAGGAATCCCGCGGCGCGCATGCCCGCGAGGACTTCCCCGACCGCGACGACCGGGAGTGGATGAAGCACACCCTCTCCTGGCTCGACGAGTCGAGCCACACCGTCGCGATCGATTACCGACCGGTCCACACCTACACGATGTCGAACGAGATCCAGTACATCGAGCCGAAGGCGCGGGTGTACTGACGAACCATTCCCGAATGCGGCGATCCGAGATGGGCGGAGGCGAGACGCCGTCCCGGGGTCGCCGCTGCGTCTCCGGCTCGTGAGAGCGAGAAGTCCATGGCTCAGTTCACCCTTCCCAAGAACTCCCAGCTCCGCGAGGGCAAGTCCTGGCCGGCACCGGCGGGGGCGAAGACCCTCACCGAGTTCCGGGTCTATCGCTGGAACCCGGACGACGGCGCCAACCCGCGGATCGACACCTATCAGGTCGACCGCGACGATTGCGGGCCGATGGTCCTCGACGCCCTCCTGTGGATCAAGAACAAGGTCGACTCGACGCTGGTCTTCCGGCGCTCCTGCCGCGAGGGGATCTGCGGCTCCTGCGCCATGAACATCGAGGGGCAGAATTCGCTCGCCTGCACGATGGGGATCGACGCCTGCAAGGAGCACGCGGCGGGCAAGAAGTCCGCTGCCGTGAGGATCTACCCCCTGCCGCACATGCCGGTCCTGAAGGACCTCGTGCCGGACCTGACGAACTTCTTCGCCCAGCACGCCGCGATCGAGCCCTGGCTGCAGACCGAGACGCCCGCGCCCGAGGCGGAGTGGAAGCAGACGCCAGAGGACCGCGCCCGCCTCGACGGGCTCTACGAGTGCATCCTGTGCGCCTGCTGCACCACGAGCTGCCCGAGCTACTGGTGGAACGGCGACCGCTTCCTGGGGCCGGCGGCGCTGCTCCAGGCCTATCGCTGGCTGATCGACTCGCGCGACGAGAACACGGGCGAGCGCCTCGACGGGCTGCACGACCCGTTCCGCCTCTACCGCTGCCACACGATCATGAACTGCGCCAACACCTGCCCGAAGAACCTGAACCCGGCCAAGGCGATCGCCGAGATCAAGAAGATGATGATCGCCCGCGAGGTCTGAGGCGGCCAGCGGGCGCCCGGTGAGGCGCGCCCGCCACACTTCCCCGAAAACCGGCGGCACCCCGGCAATCCCCAAGGGGTGCCACCGTCCTCGCCTTGCGGGCAGCGCATTTGCCGGTGAGGCAGGCGGGCAAACGCGCCGGGAAGGCGCCGAAGGGAAGTGGATCGATGCCGCGCCAGTTGCTGTCGTCTCTCGCCGTCGCCGCCCTCACCGTGAGCCTCGCGGCCTGCGGCACCTCCCGTTTCGACGGGCCGCGCGCGCGGGCGAGCGTCGGGCCGCAGGCCGCGCTGGAATCGACGGTGCCGGCCGTGCCATCCGGTGCCGTGACGGCGGCCCCGCTCGCGCCCCCGCCCGGCGCGACGGCGGCACCCGACGGGCTGCCCCCGCCGGTCGGCGGCGAGGTCGCGGCCGTGGCGCCAGGCTCAAACGTGATCGCGGAGCCCGTCGCGCCCCCGCCGCCGCCGCCCCCGGTCGTGGCGAGCGGCCGCTCGGCCGTCGTCGGCAGCTGGACCGCGCGCGACGCGTCGGGCGCGAGTTGCAAGGTCTCGCTGTCGAGCGCGCCGGCCCTCGACCTCTACAAGGCCTCGGCCGCAGCTTGCGCCAACAAGGATCTCGCCAAGGTGACGGCCTGGGACTACCGGGACGGGGAGGTCTACCTCTACCAGGCCGGCGGCACCGTGGCGGCGCGGCTGCGCCAGGGCGGGGGCGCCCTCGACGGGGCGTTGACCAAGTCCGGCGCCTCGCTGGCCCTCGTGCGCTGAGCCGGGCACCGGCGGCCCGCGCCGTCAGGGGTTCACCCGCATGCCGAACAGCAGGGTGTTGTCCTTGAAGCTCGCGCCGGCGACCGTGCTGTCAATCTGCTGGTAGATGTAGCTTCCGCGGAACGTCAGCCAGCGGTTGAAGCGATAATCGAGGCGGGCGGTCGCCGAGAAGCCCGTCTCGCGGATGCTCGTCCCCTCGTAGGTGTTGTTGAGGAGCGCGCCGCCCAGCGTGATCGAGAGGTTGCGCAGGAGGTCGTGCTGAACCTCCAGCGTCGTCGCCTCCGTCAGGATGCCGCTGGAGCCCGCCACCGCCGTCTCGGTCACGCCCGTCACGGCGCCGAAGCGCACGGTGGTGAGCGGGCTGGCGCTCCAGACGAGGGCCGCGTTGAGGAGCGGCGCGTTGATGTCGCGCAGGGCCGGGTCGACGTAGGTGCGGTGCTGGAAGCCCGCCGAGACCTCGCCCGTGACGGTGCGTCCGAGGGCAAAGGTGGCGCCCGCCGTGATCCCGACACCGTCCGAGTCGCGCCGCAGGCCCGTCGAGTCGCGCCGCAGGTCGTAGACCCGGGTATCCGCCAGGAGATCCACGAAGGGCGTGATGACCGGCGATATCTCGTAGGCCGTACGCAGGCGCAGGCCGTACTGGTTCAGGTTGCGATCGGACTGGGGCAGCACCGTGCCGTTCGAGAGCCGGGCATCCTCGAATTCCGAGCGGTCCACCGAGCCGCGCAGCGAGACCTGCAGCCGGTTGAAGGTCTGGGTCGCACCGAGCGAGGTGCCGTAGGTCGCCACGATCGGCCGCGAGACGGCGGCCGCCTGCAGGTCGGGGCTGCTCGTGCGCTGCGTGTCGACGAGGAAGCGGCCCTCCACGTCGAAGCGCAGATCCCGGTTGGCGTCGAGGCGCAGGCGGACGGCGCCGGCCCCGTTCGGCCGGCTCGCCGCATCGTTCTCGGGGAAGTTCGAGTACCCGCCGCGTAACTCGCCCGCGAGCTCGCTCGCCGACCAATCGCTGCGGAAATTGAGCTCGCCCTCGCTCCTCAGGGCCACCGAGCCGCGCGCCAGCTGCTTCGTGGTCTGGTCCGGGTTGGTGTCGTAGCCGAGGCTCTGCGTGAAGGACGGGAAGAGCGTGAAGGTGCCGAGCTTGATCCCGAGGGGCGCGTAGGCATCGTCGGTGGCGATCGGCCGGCGCAGGGCATTGGCCAGGAGCGCGCCCGGGGTCTGCAGCCCGAGGGTCGGAACGAAGGCCGCCGACAGGGTCGGCAGCGGCACGCCGACGACGGCGTTCTGCACGACGGGACTGAGGCGGAGCGCCGGCGGCGGGATCTGCGTCGCCTGCTGCGTGATCCGGCGCGTCGCCGTGCCGATGCGCCGGGGCGGGGCCGCGCGCTGGCGCAGCAGCGTCGAGAGGGCGCGATTGCTCGCCTCGAGCCCGGTGACGGCGTTGCTCCGGCCCGTGAGCCGGGCCTGGGTCCCGGCGCTCGGGGCCGACCGGCCCGTGGCGCTGCCCGAGGAATCTTCGCCCTCGGCGGAGGAACCGGCGAGGCCGGACCCGGGCGCGCCGGGGTCGCGGTTCGGGCGCAGCGTCGGCAGGCCGTCCTGCCCGGGAACCAGGCCGGCACCGGGGTTGTCGGGCTGGCCCGTGACGGGGCTCGCGGCCGTGAAATTCGGGCTCTGGGCAGCCGCGGGGCCGCCGAGGGCAGCCAGCAGCGCGAGGCCCGACGCCCGGCTTCCCCTCGCGATCGGCCTGCCCCGCTTCACCGGCCCCTGATCCCCCGCCCGTGACCCGCGGGCGGTCCGCCCGTCACGGGTGGGGCCGTCGCGTGATGTCCTTCGGTCCGCGCGCACCGTCGGGTGCCGGGCGGGCCGCATCTTGATCGTCGGTAAACGAACAGGGTTAGCGGCACCTTAACGGCTCCTGCGGCACCCTCGGGGCACGGCCGGCCCGGCCCCGCTGCGACCACATTCGCCGGCCATGGATCCGCCGGATCCGGGTCCGCGGGACCCGCGACGGCGGATCGAGGGGAGCGTCCCGGACATGGCCCTGGCACAGCGGATCGGCGAGCGCGACGCGGCGACGGGCACGCACGGGGCGGCGGTCGCCTCGGCCCTGCGCACCATCGGCACCGAGCGCGAGGGCCTCGCCTGCCTGATGGAGGCGGTGGCGGACGGGCTCGGCGCGCCCTTCACCGCCGCGGTCGAGCGGATCGGCCGGGCGCGCGGCCGGGTCATCCTCACCGGCATGGGCAAGTCGGGCCATATCGGGCGCAAGATCGCCGCGACGCTCGCCTCCACCGGCACGCCAGCCCTCTACGTCCACCCGGCCGAGGCGAGCCACGGCGATCTCGGCATGGTGCAGCCCGACGACGTGGTCGTGGCCCTCTCTTGGTCCGGCGAGACGACGGAGCTCGCCGACATCATCGGCTACGCCAAGCGCTACCGCGTCGGGCTCGTCGCGATCACGTCGAACGCCGCCTCGACGCTCGGGCGCGAGGCCGACGTCTGTCTCACCCTGCCGAAGGCGCGGGAAGCGTGCCCCAACGGGCTCGCGCCGACCACCTCCACCGCCATGCAGCTGGCGCTCGGCGACGCGCTCGCCGTGGCGCTCCTGGAGGCGCGCGGCTTCTCGGCCCGCGAGTTCTCGATCTACCATCCGGGCGGACGCCTCGGCGCCTCGCTGCGGCAGGTGCGCGAGGTGATGCACACGGATGCGCAGCTGCCCCGCGTCACCCGCGGCACGCCGATGCGGGCGGCCATCGCCGAGATCGACGCCAAGGGCTTCGGCTCGGTGATCGTCGTCGAGGCCGACGGGCGGCTCGCCGGCATCGTCACCGACGGCGACCTGCGCCGCAACGTGTTCCGCGCCGACCTCGACAGCGTCTCCGTCGAGGCGGTGATGAGCGTGAATCCCCGGACGGTGAACCCCGAGACCCTCCTCGCCAAGGCGCTGGAGATCCAGGAATCCATGAAGATCACGGCGCTGATCGTCGTGGAGGACGGCCGCCCGGTCGGCCTCGTCCATTACCACGATCTGCTTCGCTCCGGCGTCGCCTGAGCAGTTTCTCCTCGGGCCGATCCGATCTGAACAGAATTCGTTCGGCGCCCTATACTTGGAACGGCAATTGAACTGCGCTACGCCCGAGCTCGGCCGCAACGACGGTCGATTCGGGGGATTGGACCATGCGCATTTCGTCTCTGCTCGGCGCGGCCGGGCTGCTGCTTCTCGCCGGTGAGGCCGCGACGGCGGCCAACCGGCACGTCGACATCGTCAACAGGACCGGCATGGCGATGAAGCACTTCTACGCCTCGACGACCGGCACGAACGAGTGGGAGGAGGACATCCTCGGCCGCGACGTGATCGATGACGGCGAGACCTTCGACATCAACATCGACGACGGCTCCGGCGCCTGCCGCTACGACTTCAAGGCGGTGTTCGAGAACGGCGCTTCGCTGGTGCGCAACAACGTCAACGTCTGCCAGATCAGCACCTTCACCTACACGCGCTGAGGCACGCGATTGCGGGCCGGCTCGCGCGGGAGCGAGCCGGCCCCTATATTGGCGCGGCCATGCCCAGCCCCGCCCGCCCGGTCCGCCGCCTCGACCCGATCCTCGTCGACCGCATCGCCGCGGGCGAGGTGGTGGAGCGCCCGGCCTCGGCGGTGAAGGAACTCGTCGAGAACGCGATCGACGCGGGCGCCCGCTCGGTCGAGGTCACGATCGAGGGGGGAGGGCGCCGCCTGATCCGGGTCGTCGACGACGGGATCGGCATGGATCCGGAGGATCTGGCGCTGGCTGTGGAGCGCCACGCCACATCGAAGCTGCCGGACGGGGACCTCACCCGCATCGCCTCCCTGGGCTGTCGCGGCGAGGCGCTGCCCTCGATCGCCGCCGTGGCGCGGCTCACCATCACCACCCGTACGGCGCAGGCCTCCTCCGGCGCGAGCCTCACCGTCGATGCGGGCCTCAAGGGCGAGGTGCGGCCGGCATCGGCCGCCCGCGGCACCCGCATCGAGGTCGCGGACCTGTTCTCGGCGACGCCCGCCCGCCTCAAATTCCTGAAATCCGACCGGGCGGAGACGGCGGCCATCGCCGACATGCTGCGCCGCCTCGCGGTGGCCGAGCCCGGGATCCGCTTCACCCTCCGCACCGAATCCGGCCAGCCGATCGTCTTCCCCGCCGAGACGGAGGGGGGACCGGCCGCGATGCTGCGTCGGCTCGTGGCGGTGCTCGGGCCCGATTTCGGGCCGAACGCGCTGCCGCTCTCGATGGCGCGGGAGGGCCTCGCGCTCGAGGGCCATGTCGGCCTGCCGACCTTCCACCGGGGGTCGGCCACCCACATCCACTTCACGGTGAACGGGCGGCCGGTGCGCGACCGGCTGCTCCTCGGGGCCGTGCGCGGCGCCTACGCCGACACCATGGCCTCGGACCGGCACCCGGTCCTGGCGCTCCATCTCACCTGCGACGCGGGCTTCGTCGACGTGAACGTGCATCCGGCCAAGACCGAGGTGCGCTTCCGCGACCCCGGCCTCGTGCGCGCCCTTATCGTCAGCGCGATCCACGAGGCCCTGCGCCGGGGCGGCGCCCGCTCCGCCACGACGGGCGCCGCCCGCGCGCTCGAGGCCCTGCGGCCGGTGGGGGCGGCCCTGCCGGAGGGGGGTCTTGCGCCGCTGCGCACCCATACGGGCGCGAGTGCCCCGAGCCTGTTCCGCCCGGCCCGGCCGAGCTTCTTTCCCGGCCGCGCGCCCTCCTTCGGGGCGCCGGCCGAGTTCCGCCGCGAGACGGCCGAGGCCGGACCGGAGGCGGAGGGTTTCGGCGAGGCGGCGCAGGCCCTCCTCGAACCCGGCCCGTCCGATCCGCCCCTGGCCCCGCCGGCGGCCGATTGGCGCGCGGCGCCCTCCGAGAGCGAGCCCCTCGACCATCCGCTCGGGGCGGCGCGGGCGCAGCTCCACGAGACCTACATCGTGGCCCAGACCCGCGAGGGCGTCGTCCTCGTCGACCAGCACGCCGCCCACGAGCGCCTCGTCTACGAGCGGCTGAAGCGGGAGCGGGCCGAGGGCGGCATCGCCCGGCAGGGCATGCTGATCCCGGAGGTGGTGGAGATGGCGCCCCACGACGCGGAGCGCCTCGTCGCGGCCGCGGCCGACCTCGATCGGCTCGGCCTCGCGATCGAGGCCTTCGGCCCCGGCGCCGTGCTGGTGCGGGAGGTGCCCGCCGCCCTGGGCCGGACCTCGATCCGCGCCCTCGTCACGGACATCCTCGACGCGCTGGCCGAGAGCGGGCTGGAGGAGGGGGGCGCGGCGGGCACGGAAGGCGGCGGCCCGCTGGGGCGGCGGCTCGACGCCGTGCTCTCGCGGATGAGCTGCCACGGCTCGATCCGGGCGGGCCGGCGCCTGCGGCCGGAGGAGATGAACGCCCTCCTGCGCGAGATGGAGGCGACGCCGCTCTCGGGCTCGTGCAACCACGGCCGCCCGACCTTCGTGACGCTGAGCCTCGCCGACATCGAGAAGCTGTTCGGGCGCCGTTGAGCAGGCCCCAAGCGATCACGTTTCGCGGCCTCCCGCGTAGATCGCGATCATCACCGCCGTGTCCCCGTAGACCCGCCGTTCCAGGCTCTCGAAGGCCGGCGGCAGGGTGAGCGCGGCCTCCGCCGCCTCCTCGATGACGGCGAGTGCGCCGGGCTCCAGCCACCCCCCTTGCGCCGCCGAGGCGAGGGCCCTCGGGGCGAGATCGCGGCCGTAGGGCGGGTCGCAGAAGACGAGGCCGAAGCGCCCGGCCGGACCGGCCGGGCCGAGCTTCGTCGCGTCGCGGCGGAACAGGCGGGTGACGCCCTCGAGCCCCAGCGCCTCGATGTTCTGGCGGATGAGGGAGCGCGCCTCCGCGCCCTCGTCGACGAGGAGCGCGTAGGACGCCCCGCGCGAGAGCGCCTCGAAGCCGAGCGCGCCGGTGCCGGCGAAGAGGTCGAGCACCCGCGCCCCCGAGACCGCGTCCGCGTAGGCGTGGGCGAGGACGTTGAACAGGGCCTCGCGCAGGCGGTCCGAGGTCGGCCGGATGGCCTCGGTGCGGGGGGAGGCGAGGCGTCGGCCGCGGAGCGCGCCGCCGACGATCCTCACCGGCCGCCGCGGGGCTTGCCGCCGGGCCTGCCGCCGGGCTTGCCTCCGAAGCCGCCGGGCTTGCCCCCGAAGCCGCCGGGCTTGCCTCCACCCGGCTTGCCGCCGCCGGCCCGCGGGCCCGACCCGCCGCCGGGCTTGGCTCCGAAGCCGCCGGGCTTGCCCTCGCCCCGGGGGCCGGAACGGGAACCGGACCGCGGCCCGCCGGACGCCGCGTCGGACCGGCCCTCCGCCTTGCCGCGGAAGCCGCCGCCGGGCTTGTCGCCGAACCGGCCTCCCGGCTTGCCTCCGAAGCCGCCGGGCTTGCCTCCGAAGCCGCCGGGCTTGCCCCCGAAGCCGCCGGGCTTGCCTCCACCCGGCTTGCCGCCGCCGGCCCGCGGGCCCGACCCGCCGCCGGGCTTGGCTCCGAAGCCGCCGGGCTTGCCCTCGCCCCGGGGGCCGGAACGGGAACCGGACCGCGGCCCGCCGGACGCCGCGTCGGACCGGCCCTCCGCCTTGCCGCGGAAGCCGCCGCCGGGCTTGTCGCCGAACCGGCCTCCCGGCTTGCCTCCGAAGCCGCCGGGCTTGCCTCCGAAGCCGCCGGGCTTGCCCCCGAAGCCGCCGGGCTTGCCTCCACCCGGCTTGCCGCCGCCGGCCCGCGGGCCCGACCCGCCGCCGGGCTTGGCTCCGAAGCCGCCGGGCTTGCCCTCGCCCCGGGGGCCGGAACGGGAACCGGACCGCGGCCCGCCGGACGCCGCGTCGGACCGGCCCTCCGCCTTGCCGCGGAAGCCGCCGCCGGGCTTGTCGCCGAACCGGCCTCCCGGCTTGCCTCCGAAGCCGCCGGGCTTGCCTCCGAAGCCGCCGGGCTTGCCCCCGAAGCCGCCGGGCTTGCCTCCACCCGGCTTGCCGCCGCCGGCCCGCGGGCCCGACCCGCCGCCGGGCTTGGCTCCGAAGCCGCCGGGCTTGCCCTCGCCCCGGGGGCCGGAACGGGAACCGGACCGCGGCCCGCCGGACGCCGCGTCGGACCGGCCCTCCGCCTTGCCGCGGAAGCCGCCGCCGGGCTTGTCGCCGAACCGGCCTCCCGGCTTGCCTCCGAAGCCGCCGGGCTTGCCTCCGAAGCCGCCGGGCTTGCCCCCGAAGCCGCCGGGCTTGCCTCCACCCGGCTTGCCGCCGCCGGCCCGCGGGCCCGACCCGCCGCCGGGCTTGGCTCCGAAGCCGCCGGGCTTGCCCTCGCCCCGGGGGCCGGAACGGGAACCGGACCGCGGCCCGCCGGACGCCGCGTCGGACCGGCCCTCCGCCTTGCCGCGGAAGCCGCCGCCGGGCTTGTCGCCGAACCGGCCTCCCGGCTTGCCTCCGAAGCCGCCGGGCTTGCCTCCGAAGCCGCCGGGCTTGCCCCCGAAGCCGCCGGGCTTGCCTCCACCCGGCTTGCCGCCGCCGGCCCGCGGGCCCGACCCGCCGCCGGGCTTGGCTCCGAAGCCGCCGGGCTTGCCCTCGCCCCGGGGGCCGGAACGGGAACCGGACCGCGGCCCGCCGGACGCCGCGTCGGACCGGCCCTCCGCCTTGCCGCGGAAGCCGCCGCCGGGCTTGTCGCCGAACCGGCCTCCCGGCTTGCCTCCGAAGCCGCCGGGCTTGCCTCCGAAGCCGCCGGGCT
>NZ_SMNT01000039.1 GCF_004348265.1 Methylobacterium segetis | reverse complement strand
TCCTCGTGGTCGGACCGAATTTCGGCTGCGGCTCCTCCCGCGAGCACGCGGTCTGGGGGCTCCTGCAGCTCGGCATCCGCGCGCTCGTCGGCACCACCTTCGCCGGCATCTTCGCGGACAACGCCGCCAATAACGGGCTCCTCCTCGTCGGTCTCGACCCGGAGCGGGTCGAGACCCTGGCGGCTCTCGCCGCCGAGCCCGGATGCAACCGCTTCACGATCGATCTGCCGGAGCAGACCATCCTGGCCGGCGACGGGGTGCGCATCGGGTTCGAGATCCCCGCCTCGCGCAAGGACGCCCTCGTCCGCGGCCTCGACGCGATCGGGACGACGCTCGACCACGCGGCCGCGATCCGCGCCTTCGAGAGGCGCTACCACGCCGACCGTCCCTGGCTCGCGCGGTGAGGAGCCGGACATGAAGGCGGACCCCTTCCTCGCCGGATTCGAGCTTCGCGACATCGACGCGGACGGGGTGCGGATCCGCGCCAGCATCGGCGGCGCGGGGCCGCCCCTGCTGCTGCTTCACGGCCACCCGCAGACGCATGCCACCTGGCACGCGGTCGCGCCCGTGCTCGCCGAGCGCTTCGGCGTCGTCGCAATGGATCTGCGCGGCTACGGCGATTCCGAGAAGCCACCGGGCGGCGAGCGCCATGCCGGTTACGCCAAGCGCGCCATGGCGCGCGACGCGCTCGCCGTCATGCGGGCGCTCGGACACGAGCGCTTCGCGGTGATCGGCCACGACCGCGGCGGGCGCGTCGCCCACCGCCTCGCCCTCGACCATCCGGACGCCGTCGCGCGGCTCGCCGTGCTCGACATCGCTCCGACGGCGACGATGTACGCGCGCACCGACAAGGCGTTCGCGACCGCCTATTTCTGGTGGTTCTTCCTGATCCAGCCCGAGCCTCTGCCGGAACGGCTGATCGGCGCGGATCCGGAATACTTCCTGCGCACCCATGCCGAGGGTCAGTCGAAGACCCCTGGCGTGCCGAGCCCGGACCTGTTCGCCGAGTACCTGCGCGTCTACCGCGATCCGGCGACGCGCCACGCCATCTGCGAGGATTACCGGGCCGCCGCGACGATCGACCTGGAGCACGATGCCGCCGATGCGGACAGGCGCATCGCGGTGCCGCTGCTGGCGCTCTGGGGCGCGAAGGGCACGGTCGGGCGCAGCTACGACGTCCTCGCGACCTGGCGCGAGAAGGCGCTCGACGTGCGCGGCCACGCCCTCGATTGCGGCCACACCCTGCAGGAGGAGCGGCCCGACCTCGTCCTCGCCGCCCTCGCCGAATTTCTGACTTGAGGGGAAGCCTGCGGCTCCGGCGGCGCATCGCGCGCTCGAGATCCGTGTCATCGTGTGCGGTTCACCGGCGGCTGGGATTTCCCTGCCCCGCCTCGTGCTCTATGCGTCCTCCGCCATGGGATCGCCTCCGACACCCCCGCTCACGGATCGCCAATTCGCCCGCATCGCCCGCGCCCTCGCCGAGCCGCGGCGCTACGAGATCCTGAAGCAGCTCGGCCTCAACGGCGGCCTGTGCCCGTGCAGCAGCCTGAACGAGACCCAGAACGTGAGCCCGGCGACCCTCTCGCACCACGTCAAGGAACTCGAGACCGCCGGCCTGATCGAGATCCGGCGCGAGGGCAAGTTCGCCAATCTCGTGCTGCAGCGTGATATCCTCGGCGCCTATCTGGCGCGCCTGTCGGAGATCTGAGCGCCTGCGGCCGGGTGCCGCTCCGCACAGGCAACAATTCGATGATCATCTAAATATCGAATGGAGGGGCGGCAGGAGACGGGTCATGGCGAGATTGCAAGGCAAGGTAGCGGTCGTCACCGGCGCTTCGAAGGGCATCGGCGCGGGGATCGCGAAGGCGCTGGCGGCCGAAGGGGCCGCAACCGTGGTGAATTACGCTTCGAGCGCGGAGGGTGCGGAGCGCGTCGTCCGCGAGATCGAGGAGGCGGGCGGTCGGGCGGTCGCGATCCGTGCCGATGTCGGGCAGGCCGGGGAGGTCGAGCACCTGTTCGCGGAGACGAAGCGCCTCCTGGGCCCCGTCGACGTCCTCGTGAACAATGCCGGCGTCTATCGCTTCGCCACGATCGACGAATTCAGCGAGGCGGAATACCGGCGGCAGTTCGACACGAACGTGCTGGGGCTCCTGCTCGCCACCCAGCAGGCGATCAGGCAGTTCGGCCCCGAGGGCGGCAGCGTGATCAATATCGGCTCCGCAGCGACCGAGCTCGCGCCGCCGTCGACGGCCATCTACACCGCCACGAAGGCGGCGGTCGCCTCGATCACGCAGGTCCTCTCGAAGGAGCTCGGACCGCGCCGGATCCGCGTGAACACGATCGCGCCCGGCGTCGTCGTGACGGAGGGCGTCCACACGCTGGGGCTGATCGGCTCGGACATGGAGCGCGACATGGTGGCGAGGACGCCGCTCGGGCGGACGGGCCAGCCGGAGGACATCGCCCCGCTCGCGGTCTTCCTCGCCTCCCCCGAATCGCGCTGGATCACCGGTGAGGTCATCGTGGCGTCCGGCGGTCTCCGGTAGGCGCTCGGCGGATCCATCAAGAGTTCCGAGGACGCCTCGACGTCGACGGATCGAGCGCGGGTTCTCTGTCTCCCGAGCCGATCTGCCGGCATCGACGCCGAGATCCGGAAGGACGACCGGGCCGCGTCAGGCGGCCCTGGCGCGGCCCTGCGGGGCCTGCTCCGTCGCGCCGCCGGACAGGTCGATCATCTGCAGGTGTGACGGCGCGGGTAGCGGGCCGGCCTCAGGCTCCGCCGTCTCGCTGCGGGCATGCGCGAAGAGGGCCGCACCGACCTCCGCCCCGGCGGCCTTGACCAGCGCCGCCTCCCCACAGGTGGCGGCGAGGCGCACGCCGAGCTGGTGCAGGCGCTCGCGCTCCACGCAGTAGGCGGCGATCCGGGCGCGGCCGTATTCCGGCATGTGAGCGACGAGGCGGGCGAAGTCGCTCGCGCTGGCGCGGTAGAGCGCCGCGATCAGCTCGACCGGGATCGGGTCGCGCGCGAGGGCTGTGGCTGTAGGTCGGAGCGGTGTGGACGGCATCGTGATCCGAATCCCCTGCAGATGCGCCAGGATCGGTTCACGATGGTTAACGAAGCGTTGCCGGGCGAGCGGCGGAGGATCGCGGGACCGCGGCCGTGATCAACCATTCGTTTCCGGCCTGCGGCTAGCAAGGAGGTGCCGCGCCGGAACCGCATCCGGCAGATCCGGCGCCGACCCCGTTTCCGAAGGATCACGCGTCCATGCGAACCGTTGTCTATGCCGATGGGGGCTGCGACCCCAATCCCGGGCCGGGTGGATGGGGTGTCGTGATCGCGGCACCCGAGGGTGCGGTGGAACTCTGCGGCGGCGAGCCGGGCACCACCAACAACCGGATGGAGCTGACGGCGGCCATCCGGGCGCTGGAGCAGTTTCCGGAGGGTGCGCCGATCGAGATGCGCTGCGACAGCCAGTACGTGGTCAAGTCCGTGACCGAGTGGATGCGCGGCTGGAAGGCGAAGGGCTGGCGCACGACCACCGGCGAGGTCAAGAACGTCGACCTGATGAAGCGCCTCGACGAATTGGCGAATCGCCGCGACGTGCGCTGGACCTGGGTACGGGGCCATGCCGGCGATCCGCTCAACGAGCGTGCGGACCGCCTGGCCACGCAGGGGCGGCGCGAGGCGCGCGGGCTGCCGCGGCAACCCGCACCGGTCCCGCCGCCCGTGCCGGCCGCCATGGAGGCGGTGGGCCGAACGGCACCGGTACAGATCGACCTCGCCCTCGGGCTCGCGGTGGCCCGTGCGGCCAAGCGGGCCGGCACCACGCCCTCGGCCTTCGTCGAGGAAGCGGTGAGGCTCGTGCTCGCACTCGGCCCCGAGGAAGCCGGACGCCTGCAGGCGCAGCTCACGTCCCGGCCGACCCGGGTGGCGTGAGCGGGCCGGCCCGCGGGCGGAGGATCCGCTAGCGGGCCGGCACCCGTCCGTCCGGGGTGTACCGGTCGACCGCCTGCGGCAGATCCCGCGAGAGGCGCGCGAGCAGATCGTCCCGCGACAGCCCGGTCCGCTGCGTGAGCGTGGCCAGAACGTCGGGGCCGATCGCCGTCTCGAGTTGCTGCGGGCTGATTTCCTGGTTCGGGCCGGTATTCACCCAGGATTGCGCCGCGGCGCCATGCCCGGCCTGCTGGAAGCGCTCCAGCATCTCGCCGAGGCCGCTGTGCAGGAAGCCGCCCGCGCCGCTGCCGCCGGAGGTGCCCGCGAGGCTGCCCAGGAGCCCGCCCAAGCCGCTGGCCAGGCCGCCGCCCGGACCCCCGCCCAGGCTTCCGCCCAAGCCGGCCCCCGAGCCGCCCTGATGTCCCGCCGGTCCGGCAGGCGCGGGGTCGCCCTGCGGGCGGCCGCCGAGAAACTCGGCGATCTTGTCCCTGTTCTGGTAGCCGGCGAGGGCCAGGAGGCCCAACAGGGCCGTCATCGATGGATATCCGTCACTCATCTTCAACCTCCGGTCGTTGAGCGAGCCCGATCCAGGCGCCGATCGGGCGGGGAGGATATCACAGGGTCGCCCGTTCCTCCCGCTCGCGGACCCGTTCGAGGGTGAGAGGCAGGGTGATCGTGAAGCGCGTTCCGGTTCCGGTCCCGCTCGCGAGCTCGATCCGTCCCTGCAGCTTCGAGACGACGAGGTTGAAGACGATGTGCAGGCCGAGGCCCGTGCTGCCCTGGTCCCGCCGGGTCGTGAAGAAGGGCTCGAAGACCTTCTGCAACTGGTCCGCCGGGATGCCGACGCCGTCGTCGCGGAAGACGAGGCGCAGGCCGCCCTCCTCCGTCCGCGAGACCGACAGGTCGAGATGGCCGGCATGGCCTTCGGGGAAACCGTGGATCACGGCATTGAGGGCGAGGTTGCTGATCACCTGCGCGAGCGCGCCCGGGTAGGAATCGAGGATCACCGCATCCTCGCAGGCGATGCGCAACGCGTGACCCTTGCGGCGCAGCAGGGGCCCGAGGGTGCTCATCAGCTCATGGAGCCAGGGACGCAGCTCGAACGAGCGCCGCTCCTCGTTGGCCTGATCGACCGCCACCTGCTTGAAGCTGGTCACCAGATCGGCCGCGCGCGTGAGGTTCGCGAACAGGAGCCCCATCCCTTCCCGGAGCCGCGCGATGGCCTGCGTGAGGTCCGACCGGCGAACCTGGCCCGACTCGACGGTCGCCACGAGCCGCCTCAGGTCCCCCTCGACGGCCGTCGAGGTAGTGAGCGCGAGGCCGAGCGGCGTGTTGATCTCGTGGGCGACGCCGGCCACGAGCTGCCCGAGCGAGGCGAGCTTCTCGGCCTGGACGAGATGGGCCTGGGCATCCCGCAACTCGGCGAGCGCCCTCTCGGAACGCTCCATCTCGCGCCGCAGGGCGCGCTCCGTCTGGAACTGGCGCCTTGCCCGGACTTCACGCGCGCCCACCGCGTAGAGCGAGAGCGCGTAGGCCATGCCGATCTCGAAATTGTTCACGAAGCGCATGCCGGCCCGCTCGTGGACGGCGAAGGACTCGCAGAGCGCGAAGCAGGTCCAGGTCAGGACGCAGAAGGCGGCGAGTGAGGTCAGGCGGAGCGGCAGCAGGGTCGAGACGAACAGGATGACGATGATCATGCCTGCGGCCGCATGGTCGAAGCCGGGTTCGAGCCGGAGGTAGATCAGGCTGAGCACGCAGCCCGGCACAGCGCAGTAGGCGAGGTAGATCGGCTCCGCCCAGGATTGCGCGGGCCGCGATCCGAGGGCAGCCGTGAGCGGCAGCAGCACGAACCCGGCGACCGCGAGCCGGATCGCGAGGGTTGTGGTCCAGACGGCGGGATCGAGGATCCAATCCCAGACGGAGAAGGCGCAGTAAACGAAGGCGCCGAGCAGCATCGCGGCCCGCGTGCGGCCGAGATCGTCGAGCGTGAAATGCCGGACGAAATCGCGCTCGTCGGCGGGCTGCTCGAAGCGCAGGCCGAGCTTGATCAGGAGGGGATGCATGAGGCGGGCGCCACGCGCGTCACGGGCGCGCAGCCGGCAAGTGCCGTGACCGCCCCACCGCCCGCGATCGAAGCGAGGCGGCCGGTCGACGGATTAGCGCGGAAGGCAGGGATCGGGTGGAGCGGGTGAAGGGAATCGAACCCTCGTATTCAGCTTGGAAGGCTGCTGCTCTACCATTGAGCTACACCCGCGCGAGGGGCCGATTAGCACGGCCGTCGGCCCTTGAGAAGGCGCCGGTTCCTCGATCGCGATCCGTGAAGATGCTTGGTGGGGGAAGTAGGACTCGAACCTACGAAGCTTACGCAGCGGATTTACAGTCCGCCCCCTTTGCCGCTCGGGACATTCCCCCAAACTGCCGGCCCTCAAGGCCGCGTGCGGCCCTTATGATGAGGGGCAAAGCGGGTGTCAACCGGCTTGCCTGCCCCTCATCCGCACGGCGCGAGATCGCAGATTCGCACCTGTGCCCGCTCGGCGCCGCGCCAGCGGTCGCAGGCGAGGGTGCCGGCCACGTGGAACTCCCGGCCGATGCCGTTGAGGAGGGCTTGGCCGATCGGCCCCTGCGCGGCCCGGAAGGAGATGGCGCCGATCGCCTGCCCGTCGCGGCTGCGCAGGCGCGCCCGCACGTGCCCGTTGCCGACGAGGCCGGCATCGACCACCCGGTGGCGCGGCAGGGCGAAGACGGGTTCCGGGGAGCCCGAGCCGAAGGGCCCCGCCCGCCCGATCAGCCGCACGGTCTCCGCCGTGGCGCCGCCCGCGCTCAGCGTGCCGTCGAGGAGGAGGGCCTCCGCCGCGCGCGCCGTCTTCACGGTCGTGCCGAGCGTCTCGGCGAGATGCGCCTGGAACCGGGCGAGATCGCTGCCCGCGATGGTGGCGCCCGCCGCCATGGCGTGGCCGCCCCCCTTTCGCGCGAGCCCCGCCTCCACGCCGAGGCGCACGGCCTGCCCGAGATCGACGCCGAGAATCGAGCGGCCGGAGCCGACCGCGCTTCCGTCCGGGCGCAGCGCGAAGGCGAAGGCGGGCCGGCCGAAGCGTTCCTTGAGGCGGGCCGCGATCAGGCCGACCACACCCGGATGCCAGTCGGGCGAGCCCGCGACGAGCACGGGCCGGTCCGGATCGAGGCCGAGCGCCCGGTCCATCTCGGCTTCCGCTGCCGCGACAGCCTCCGCCTCGATCACCTGCCGCTCGCGATTCAGCCGGTCGAGCTCGGCCGCGATGCGGGCCGCCTCGGCCGGATCCTGCGTCGAGAGGAGCTTCGCCCCGAGGGAGGCGTCGCCGATCCGGCCGCCGGCATTGATGCGCGGGCCGATCAGGTAGCCGAGATGCCACGCCTCCGGCGCCTCGGCGAGGGAGGCCGCATCGAACAGGGCGGCGAGACCCCGCCGCCCGCGGGCCCGCATCACGGTGAGGCCCTGCACCACGAAGGCGCGGTTGAGGCCGACGAGCGGCACCACGTCGGCCACGGTCGCGAGCGCCACGAGGTCGAGGGCGTCCGGCAGGCTTGGCTCCGCGCGATCCCGGAAGAAGCCCTCCCGGCGCAGGGTGCGGTTGAGGGCCACCAGCGTAAGGAACACGATGCCCGCCGCGCAGAGATGGCCGAGGCCGGAAAGGTCGTCGAGGCGGTTCGGGTTCACGATGGCGCGGGCCGGCGGCAGGGTCTCGGCGGCGGCGTGATGGTCGAGGACGACGACGTCGAGGCCGATCTCCCGCGCCACCTCGAGGGGGGCGTGGCCGCTCGTGCCGCAATCGACCGTGACGAGGAGGCTCGCGCCCTCGGCCGCGAGCGCGCGCACCGCCTCGGCGTTGGGCCCGTAGCCCTCGGTGATCCGGTCGGGGATGTGGATGCGGGTCGGTACGCCGAGGACGCGCAGGTAATCGGCGAGCAGGGCCGTGCTCGCGGCCCCGTCGACGTCGTAATCGCCGAAGATCGCCACCGTCTCGGCCCGGCGCACGGCGTGGGCGAGCCGCGCGGCGGCGGCCTCCATGTCGAGGAGGCAGTCGGGATCGGGCATCAGGTCGCGCAGGCGGGGCTGCAGGTAGCCCTGCGCCTCGGCCGGCCGCACGCCGCGGCCCGCGAGCACGCGGGCGAGCAGATCCGGCAGGCCGTGGACCTGGGTCATGGTCAGCGCGTGATGCTCGGTGGCCTGGGCGGCACAGCGCTCCCGCCAGCACCGTCCGAGGAGGGAGGCAGTCACATCGAGGAGAGCGCGTGGATCGGGCATGGCTGTGGCGGACACGGGGTCATCATAGCCGCAACCGCGGCCGGGCGCTGCCGCCCGAAAGCGACAGGCTCCCCCGCATGAGACAGGGGGTCTATCCCGCCGGGTCCGCGTCGATGCGCACGCGCAGGATCGCGTAGGGCGGCTTCTGCAGATCCGCGCCGCCATTGTATTCCGGGCGCCGGTTCACCTGCGCGGCCGAGACGTAGAGCCAGCGGTCCGGCGTGATCCAGAACGTGTCGGCCCAGATCAGGCGCTCGTCCGAGGCGATCACCTCGATCCGCCCGTCCGGATGGCGGCGGGCGACCGCGTTCTGCTCCTGCAGGGTGAGATAGACGCGGTCCTCGGCATCGGTGGTGAGCCCGCCCGTCATGCCCTTCTCGCCGAGATCCTCGACCCCGGCCGCCACCTCGGCGTCGGTGGCGTCCGGATCGAGGAGCGAGGCCGCATCCACCGCGTAGAGGCGGCGCCCGATCAGGGGGGCGTAGTAGAGCCGCCGCCCGTCTGGGCTCAGCGCGATGCCGTTGGCGCCGCCCTGCACGGGCTTCTCCGGGCCGCCCTCCGGGCGCAGCATCACGGGCTGGTGCTCGACGAACTTGACGAGGTTCTTCTGGGATCGGGTGCTGGCATGGCCCTGGAGCCGCCGCACGACGCGCCCGGATCTCAGGTCGACGGCGAGGATCGCGCCCTCCTCCCCCTGACCCTGATCGGTGATGTAGGCCGCAGCCCGTCCCTCGCGGATGTCGACCCGGAGGTCGTTGAGGGAGGAGGACGGGGTGATCCCCGATTCGAGCGGCACGATCCGGCGGATCCGGTTCTCGGCAAGATCCACCTGGACGAGCTTCGCGCCCCCCGGCACGGGCGGCCCCTTGCCCTCGGGCAGGCCGGCATCGAGGAGCCAGAGCGTGTCGTCGCGGTCGAACACGCCGTTCGGCACGTGCAGCAGGCTCGTCTGCGGGTTCGTCGGGTCCGGCCGGTTCGCGGGCTCGCTCGGATAGGGCAGGACCGAGCCGTCCCGCGCGACCTCGCCCACCGTGATCGGCACCTTGGCGTCGAAGCGCGGCATCATCACGAAGACCCGGCCCGAGCGGGAGATCGCGAGGCCGGTCGGGGTCGACGGGGCGTGCGCGAGGAGCGCGAGTTCCATCGCCCCCGCGCTCCGGCTCGTGGCGGCCTGCGTGCCGCCCGCCGGGGCGGCCTCCGCAGGGCGGGCGAGGCCGAGGGCGGCGGCAGCGGTCAGGCCGTGCGCGATCACGTCGCGGCGGGCAAGGGCCATGGTACGTCCTCTCGTGGTCTCAGCCGGCGCGGCGCGCGCCGGCCGCCGTCAGGTCGATGGCGTGGATGGAGGAGCCGGCCGCGACGAACAGGCGGCGCCCGTCCGGTCCGCCGAAGGCGAGGTTCGCGGCGGCGCGCGGCGTCGCGATGCGGCCGAGCCAGGTGCCGTCCGGGTCGAAGACGCGCACGCCGTCCTCGCAGGCCGCATAGAGCCGGCCCTGCGCGTCGACCGCGAGGCCGTCCGGCGCGCCGGTCTCCACTTCGGCGAAGGGCCGCTTCGGCCCGAGCCGATGGCCGCGCCCGACCGGAAAGGCGAGGATGGTGCGCGCGCCCTCGGGCTGCAGCGCAGCGCCCGCATCGCTGAGATAGAGGGTCCGCCCGTCCGGCGCGAAGGCGAGGCCGTTCGGCTGGTCGGCGGCGTCGGTCATCGCCTCGACGCGGCCGGGCTCCGCCACCCGGTAGACCCGGCGCGCCCTCTGCGCCGGCTCCGCCATCACGCCCTCGTCGGGCAGGCGGATGCCGAAGACGGGATCGGTGAACCAGATCGCGCCGTCCGGCCCCAGCACCGCGTCGTTCGGGGCATTGAGCGGCCGCCCCGCGAAGCTGTCGGCGAGCACGGTGAGCTCTCCGTCCGGCTCCCGGCGCACGACCCGCCGCCCCCGATGTTCGCAGGTGACGAGACGGCCCTCGCGGTCCAGGGTGTTGCCGTTGGCGTTGTTCGACGGGTCGCGGAACGGCCGCGCCCGGCCGTCGTCACCGAGGATGCAGATCCGGTTCGCCTTCACGTCGCTGAAGACGAGGCCGCCGAGATGCGGGGCCGGGCAGAGCCCCTCGCACCAGCGCCCGCCCGCGTAGACGGTCTCGAGCCGGGCCGTGGGATCGACGACGGACGCGAAGCGCGCGTCGAGGACGCGCACCACCGGGGCCGCCCGAGCCGGGCGGGGAAGCGCCAGGGTCAGGATCCCGGCAGCGAGGAGATCCCGTCGTCTGAGAGCGGTCATCAGGCTCCTGCGGTGGTCGGGCGAGGTGCCACGCCAACGCGAGCCGATCCGCGATGATCCGTCCGGTGCCGGACCCGGAACGGAAACGGGGCGGACGCTCGCGCGCCCGCCCCGCCCGGTTCCGTGCCCGAAGGGCTGCCGTCAGAGGTTCTTGAGGATCGAGTCGACGACCTTCTTGGCGTCGCCGAACAGCATCATGGTGTTGTCGCGGAAGAAGACCTCGTTCTCGACGCCCGCGTAGCCCGAGCCCATGCCGCGCTTGATGAAGAGCACGGTCTTGGCCCGCTCCACGTCGAGGATCGGCATGCCGTAGATCGGCGAGGTCTTGTCGGTCTTGGCGGCCGGGTTGGTGACGTCGTTGGCGCCGATCACGAAGGCCACATCCGCCTGCGGGAATTCGCCGTTGATGTCCTCCAGTTCGAACACCTCGTCGTAGGGCACGTTCGCCTCGGCGAGCAGCACGTTCATGTGGCCCGGCATGCGGCCCGCCACCGGATGGATGGCGTACTTCACGTCGACGCCCTCCTTCTTGAGGAGGTCTGCCATCTCGCGGAGCGAGTGCTGGGCCTGCGCCACCGCCATGCCGTAGCCGGGCACGATGATCACGCGCTCGGCGTTCTTCATGATGTAGGCGGCGTCGTCCGCCGAGCCCTGCTTGACGGGGCGGGTCTCGACCTGCCCGCTGCCGGCCACGGCGGAGTCGCCGCCGAAGCCGCCCAGGATGACCGAGAAGAACGATCGGTTCATCGCGTGGCACATGATGTAGGACAGGATCGCGCCCGACGAGCCCACGAGCGAGCCCGTGATGATGAGCGCGAGGTTGCCGAGCGTGAAGCCGATGCCGGCGGCCGCCCAGCCCGAGTAGGAGTTCAGCATCGAGACGACGACGGGCATGTCGGCGCCGCCGATCGGGATGATGAGCAGGCCGCCGAGCACCAGCGACAGGATCACGATCAGCCAGAACACCACCTTGCTGCCGCTGCCGATGAACACGGCGAGCAGCGCGACGAGGGCGATGGCGAGCGCGATGTTGATCGCGTGCCGCTGGGGCAGGATGATCGGCTTGCCCGACATCCGGCCGTCGAGCTTGGCGAAGGCGATCACCGAACCCGTGAAGGTGATGGCGCCGATGGCGACGCCGAGGCCCATCTCGAAGAGGGATTGGCCGTGGATGTGGCCCCCCTCGACGATGCCGAAGGCCTGCGGCGCGTAGAGGGCGCCGGCCGCGACGAAGACCGCCGCGAGGCCAACCAGCGAGTGGAAGGCGGCGACGAGCTGCGGCATCGCCGTCATCGGCACGCGCTTGGCGATCACCGCTCCCGCGCCGCCGCCGATGGCGAGGCCGAGGAGCACGAGGATCCAGGCGCTGAAGCCCGCGGGCGGATGGCCCACCAGCGTGGTGAGAATGGCGAGCCCCATGCCGACCATGCCGTACAGGTTGCCCTGCCGGGAGGTGGTCGGGTGCGAGAGCCCCCGCAGCGCCATGATGAACAGGACGCCGGAGACGATGTAGAGAAGGGATGAGACGTTCTCGGACATCGCCTCAGGCCTTCTTCTTGTACATGCCGAGCATGCGCTGTGTGACGAGGAACCCGCCGAAGATGTTCACGCTGGCGAGGATAATGGCGATGAAGCCGAAGAAGCGGGCCCAGCCGGTTCCGTGCTCGACGAGCGGCACGCCGGCGGCGAGGATCGCGCCGACGATGATGACGGACGAGATCGCGTTGGTCACCGACATCAGCGGCGTGTGCAGTGCCGGGGTCACGGACCAGACCACGTAGTAGCCCACGAAGATCGCGAGCACGAAGATGGCGAGGCGGAACACGGTGGGGTCCACCGCGCCGTGCGTCATGGCGGCGGCGCCGTGGCCGAGGCCGTCGGCGATGGAGGCGGCCTGGTCGGCAGCGCGGCGGGCGGCTTCGGCGGCGGCGCGCGCCGTGTCCGCGAGCACGCGGGTCTGATCGACCGCCTGGTCGGGGGGAAGGGTTGCCATCGGGAGTGTCTCCGGCGGGATCAGGCTGCTTTGGGCTGGAACGAGGCGTGCACAACCTCGCCGTCGCGGGTGAGGTTCGTCGCCTTGACGAGCTCGTCGTCCCACTTGATCGCGAGCGCCTTCGTCTCCTTGTCGATCAGCGTCTCGAGGAAGGCGTAGAGATTGCGCGCGTAGAGGGCCGACGCGGTCGCGGCGAGCCGCCCCGCCACGTTGGTGTGGCCGACGATCTTCACGCCCTTGTCGGTCGTGACGATCTCGCCCGCCTTCGCGCCCGCGACGTTGCCGCCGCGCTCGACCGCGAGGTCGACGAGGACCGAGCCCGGCTTCATCGAGGCGACCATCTCCTCGGAGACGAGCTTCGGCGCCGGGCGGCCCGGGATCAGGGCCGTCGTGATCACGATGTCCTGCTTGGCGATGTGGCCCTTGACCAGCTCCGCCTGCTTCTTCTGGTATTCGGCCGACATCTCCTTAGCGTAGCCGCCCGCGGTCTCGGCCTGCTTGAACTCGTCGTCCTCGACCGCCACGAACTTGGCGCCGAGGGACTCGACCTGCTCCTTGGTGGCGGGCCGCACGTCGGTGGCCGTCACGACGGCGCCGAGGCGGCGAGCGGTGGCGATGGCCTGGAGGCCCGCCACGCCGACGCCCATGATGAAGACGCGGGCGGCCGGGACGGTGCCCGCGGCCGTCATCATCATCGGCATGGAGCGGCCGTACTCGGCGGCGCCGTCGACCACCGCGCGGTAGCCGGCCAGGTTCGCCTGGGAGGAGAGGACGTCCATCACCTGCGCGCGGGTGATGCGTGGCATCAGCTCCATCGCGAAGGCGGAAACGCCCGCATCGGCGATCGCCTTCAGCTCGGCTTCACGGCCGTAGGGATCCATGATGGCGACGACGGCGGCGCCCTTCTTGAAGAGCGGAAGCTCCTCGGCGGCTGGGCGGCGCACCTTGAGGACGAGATCGGCGTCCCGCGCGGTCTCCTCGGCGGAGGGCGCAACGGTGGCGCCGGCCGCCTCGTACTCGCCGTCCGGAACACCGGCCTTCAGGCCGGCGCCCGACTGGACGACCACATCGGCGCCGAGGCCGATGAATTTCTTGACCGTCTCGGGCACCGCCGCGACCCGCGTTTCCGCGGGATCCGCCTCCGACAGCACAGCGATGCGCATTCAGGAATTCCCCTTCGATTGACCGCCTCCCCTTCTGCGATTCGGCGCAGCAAGACGAGGCGGGTGGCCCGGTTAGTCTGATGAAAATGCGAACAATGTAACTGTCGGCCGTCCGACACCGAGCCTGGATTCAGGCGAAGGCGAGGTACAAGGCAAGCAACAGGCCGATCGCCGCCGGCGCCTTCCAGCCGATCCCCGGCGCAAGCGCGCCGACGGCGCCGGCCACGCTCGACAGGACCACGCCGAGGATCGCGGTGAGCCACGCCTCGCGGATGCCGCCCACGGCCAGTGCCAGGACCCAGCAGATCACCACGCCGGTGGCGATCTCGACGAAACGTACGAATCCCCGATACGTCTGCTCGTGCGTCTTCTCGTCCATCGCCGGGCTGTACCGGACCCCGGACAAAGTCTTCGTATCGGCCATCGTGCGCTCGTCCCCTTGACGTGGTCTTGCTTGGTCCCGAGCGGATTTAACGCAAGGTCTAACGCGTCGCAATCGGCATGCGCCGCTGCCCCATCCCTGCGGCGCAGTTTCTGGTATACCAGAGAAATTGTCCAGTCCGTTCCGCGCGTTCCGCCCTGAAAAAGCGCGCCGGCGGCACGGCTGGGGGCCGAGCCTAATCCGGCTTCGGAAGGCCCGCGGCCGCGAGCGCCTCGCCCTGCCGCGCGGCCAGGGCGTCGAGGGAGAAGTGCTCGATCTCCGCCTCGAACAACTGGTGATAGTTCAGTTCCGAGCGCAGATGCAGGAACACGGCGCCGAGGCCGACCGCGGCGCGGTCCATGAACACGAATTCCTGGGGAACCGTCACCGGCCCGCGCTCCTTGAGCGCCTGATGCACCTCGAAGGCCTGCCGGCGCCCGTACTCGCCGGGCTTGACCCCGTCCGCGACGGTGCGGGTGCGATCCTCCAGCAGCGGCCCGTAGATGAAGCGGGCCCAGATGTTGAGGATCTCGATCAACTCACGATTGAGGTTTTTGAAGCCCCAGACCTCGTAGGCGTGGACGATGCGCGCCTCGTCCTGCGTCAGCAGCCCCCGGTAGAGATCGACCACGCCGCCGACGAAACGGGGATGGAAGATGCGCACGCAGCCATAGTCGAGCAGGTTGATGCCCTGGGCCTCGCCGCCCTCGGAGAAGACGGTGTAATTGCCGAGATGAGGGTCGCCGTGGATCACGGCGGCGCGGCTGAACGGGTGCCACCACGCCTTGAACATCGCCTGGGCGATGCGGTTGCGGATCTCGACCGGGCTGTCCGCGAAGCCGAGGATCTTGTCGCCGTCGAGCCAGCCGAGGGTGAGGAGACGGCGGGTCGAGAGGTCGGGATGAACGTCGGGCACGCGCACGGCGTCGATGTCCCGCAGGACGCCGCCGTAGAGGGCGGCGTGCTTGGCCTCGCGGGCGTAGTCGAGCTCCTCGCGCACGCGGGCGCCGATCTCCTTGGCGATCTCGCGGGTATCGAGCCAGGAATTCATGCGCCGGTGCAGGGCGAAGGCGACCTCGAGCTGCTTCAGGTCGGCCTCAACCGCGGATTGCATGTCCGGATACTGGAGCTTGCAGGCGAGCCGAGTCCCCTCCTTCGAGACGGCCCGGTGGACCTGTCCCAGCGAGGCCGCGGCCGAGGGCTTCAGGTCGAAGCTGCCGAACCGGGACTGCCAGTCGGCCCCGAGCTCCGCCATCATGCGCCGCTTGACGAAGGCGGCGCCCATCGGCGGCGCGTCGGCCTGCAGCTTCTGCAGCTCGGCCGCGTATTCGGGCGGCAGCAGATCCGGCACGGTGGCCAGGAGCTGCGCCACCTTCATGATCGGGCCCTTCAGGCCGCCGAGGGCCTGCGCGAGAGCGGCGGCGTTGGTCGTGCCCTCCTTGCCGAACAGGCGCGCGCCCGCCATCCGCGCGGCGACGCCGCCCACATTGGCCCCGACGCGGGCGTAGCGGCTCGCGCGGGCGGAGAAGCGGTTGGCTTCGCGGTCGATCTCGGCCATCGGGTTCTTCTGACGGGTCTTCGGGGATCAGACCCGGAGATAAGCCGAACCCGTCTCGCTGCCAGGGCGGTGGGGCGGCGCGCCGCGCCCTCCCCCCTCCGCGGCCCGCCTCAGGCCGCCGGCCAGTTGTCGCGGATCCAGCGGGTGAGGCCGGTCTCGTCGACCTCGCCGGCGGCGAGGCCGAGGATCATCACAACGGCTTCCGCCTCGTCCGCGACGAAATCGATCTCGTTCAGCCCGAGGAAGGTGACGAGCGCGAGCAGGGCTGCACGCTTATTGCCGTCGACGAACGGATGATTTTTGGCGAGGCCGAAGGCGTAGGCCGCGGCGAGCTCAGCCAAGTCGGCTTCCCCGTAGGCGGCGCGATTGACCGGACGGCCAAGCGCCGATTCGAGGGCGCCCAGGTCGCGCAGACCGGGCGGGCCACCGAAGAGCTTGAGCTGATGCGCGTGAATCGCCTGGACGAGGTCGCTCGTCAGCCAGACGATCTCGCTCATTTGGCAAGTTCGGACAGGGCGTTCCGGTACGTCTTCATCGCCTTTTCAGCGATCCGCATGCCTTTCTCGAAAGCCGGATCGTAAGGCGACAGCCGAACGGAGCCGTCCGCATTCTCCGTGACATAGAGCCAGTCGCCCTGAGCCAAGTTCAGCGTGCCCAGCAACTCGCGCGGCAGGATCAGGCCGGTCGAGTTGCCGATCTTCTTCACTTCCAGTTTCATCGGCGCACCCGTGGGTTGTTATACGGAAAGTATAACATTTCCTTCGGGTCGCGCCAAATTCGAGGGTGGCGGCGCTGGGCCTCAGCCCTGCCCCTCCATCGCCTCGAGCTCCGCGATCATGCCCTCGATCATGCCAAGGCCGATCTGCCAGAAGGAGGGGTCGCTGGCATCGAGCCCGAACGGGGCGAGGAGTTCGCCGTACGGCTTCGAGCCGCCCGCCGCGAGCAGTGCGAAGTAGCGGTCCACGAAGCCCTCCTCAGCCTTCGCGTAGACGCCGTAGAGCGAGTTCACGAGGCAGTCGCCGAAGGCGTAGGCGTAGACGTAGAAGGGCGAGTGGATGAAGTGCGGGATGTAGGCCCAGAAGGGCTCGTAGCCCGCGTCGAGCGTGATCGCCGGCCCGAGCGACTCGGCCTGGACCGAGATCCAGAGCGCGTTGATCTGCTCGGCCGTCAGTTCGCCCGCCTGACGGGCGAGATGGACCTTCCGCTCGAACGAGTAGAACGCGATCTGACGCACCACCGTGTTGATCATGTCCTCGACCTTGGCGGCGAGCATGGCGCGGCGCTGCACCGTGTCCGTCGTCCCGGCGAGCAGGCGCCGGAAGGTCAGCATCTCGCCGAACACGCTGGCCGTCTCGGCGAGGGTCAGGGGGGTGGGCGCCATCAGGGCGCCGTTCGGGCCTGCCAGAACCTGATGCACGCCGTGGCCGAGCTCGTGGGCGAGCGTCATCACGTCCCGCGGCTTGCCCTGGTAATTGACGAGCACGTAGGGGTGGACCGAGGGCACCGTCGGATGAGCGAAGGCGCCGGGTGCCTTGCCGGGACGCGTCGGCGCGTCGATCCAGCGGCGGTCGAAGAAGTCCTTCGCGATGCCGGCCATCCGCGGCGAGAAGGCGCCGTAGGCGTCGAGCACGGTGTCGCGCGCCTCCGCCCAGGGGATCGTGCGCTGCTCGACCTTCGGCAGCGGCGCGTTGCGGTCCCAGTAGGGCAGCGCCTCGACGCCGAACCACTTCGCCTTGAGGCGGTAATAGCGGTGCGACAGGCGCGGATAGGCCGCCTGCACCGCCTCGACAAGGGCCGCCACCACTTCGGGCTCGACCCGGTTCGCGAGGTGGCGGGCGTCGGCCACATCCTTGAAGCCGCGCCAGCGGTCCGAGATCTCCTTGTCCTTGGCGAGCGTGTTGGTGATCAGCGTGAAGATGCGCAGGTTCGCCCGGAACACCTCGCTGAGCGCGCCCGCCGCCTCCTTGCGGACCGCACCGTCCGGGTCCTGCAGCTTGTTGAGCGTCGGCTCCAGCGTCAGCGGCTCGCCGCGCACGGGAAAGCGCAGGGCGGCGATCGTCTCGTTGAAGAGCCGGTCCCAGGCGGCGTTCGCGGTCACCGACTTCTCGAGGAACAGCTTCTCGATCCGGTCCTCGAGCTGGAACGGCTTCTCCCGCCGCAGATCCTCGATCCAGGGCGCGTAGTGGGCGAGCGGGCCCTCCGCCATCGCCGCATCCATCACCGCATCGTCGACCCGGTTCAGTTCGAGGGCGAAGAACAGGAGGTCGCCCGAGGCGTTCGTCAGGCGCTCGCGGGTGTCGCCGTAGAACTTGGCGCGCCGCTCGTCGGTGGTGTCGCCGGAATAGACGAGGCCCGCATAGGACATCAGCTTGCCCAGCAGCTCCTCGATTCCCTCGTAGGCCCGCACGGCCTCGCCGAGCGCCCCCGAGGCGTCGGGCCCGGCGGCTAGATCGGCGATGCGGCCGGCGTAGCGCTCCGAGAAGCTGCGGCACTCGCTCTCGGCGCGGGCGAGGTCGTTCCGGAAATCGGGCGCATCGATGCCGGAATAGAGGTCGGAGAGGTCCCATTCGGGCAGGGCGCCAAGGTCGAGCGCGTGGGCGGCGGCGCGGGCCGCGTGCGCCCCGTCCACATTGCGCGACGGCTCCGGCATCAGGACAGGCGCGACGGCTCGGCTCGGCATGGATTCGTGATTCCTTCTCGCGGGGCGATCCGGCCCCGCTCCCCCTGATATCGAGCGCGGACCGCCCACGATCAACCGATGCCTCGGTGCGGCCGGCGACGGTCACGGCGTCGCACGCCATCGTGTGCCCGGCCTCCGGCCGCCGGAACGGCCCACAGCGAAATCGTGCAACGTCGTTAAGCGGGACTTTACGCCTTTGCGCGACCCTGCGGCTCGAAACGAAACAGGGCGCCGGACGGCCGGGCGCGGGAGCCTGCGATCCCGTCGCCCGTCCGATCGCGCCGCCACGGATGGGAGCCCCCATGTCGACTACGATCCTCATCGTCGACGACGATCCCGTGCAGCGCCGCCTCGCCGAGGCGGCCGTGCGCCGCTTCGGCTTCGAGGCCTTGGTCGCCGAGAACGGGGCGGACGCGCTGGCCCTCCTGCGGGCCGGCGAGGGCATCGACGTGGTGCTGCTCGACCTCGTCATGCCGGGCCTCGACGGGCTCGGCGTGCTAGCCGAGATGCGCAAGGGCGGGCTCGACACGCCGGTCATCGTCCAGACCTCGAACGGCTCGATCGACGCGGTGGTCAACGCCATGCGCGCGGGGGCCGTCGATTTCGTGGTCAAGCCCGCGGGCGCCGAGCGGCTTCAGGTCTCGATCCGCAACGCCCTCAAGGTCGACCAGCTCGAGGAGGAGGTCCGGCGCATGCGCCGCCGGGCATCGGGTGCGCTCACCTTCAAGGACCTCGCCTCCAAGAGCCCGGACATGGACCGGGTGATTCGGCTGGCCGAGCGCTCGGCGAAGTCGAACATCCCGGTCCTGATCGAGGGCGAGTCGGGGGTCGGCAAGGAGGTGCTGGCCCGCGCCATCCAGGGCTCGGGCGAGCGGCGCGGCAAGCCCTTCGTCACCGTCAATTGCGGGGCGATCCCCGAGAACCTCGTCGAGTCGACGCTGTTCGGCCACGAGAAGGGCGCGTTCACGGGCGCCACCGAGCGGCATGTGGGCAAGTTCGTCGAGGCGTCGGGCGGCACCCTCTTCCTCGACGAGATCGGCGAATTGCCCCTCGACGCGCAGGTCAAGCTCCTGCGCGCTCTGCAGGAGGGCGAGGTCGATCCGGTCGGCGGCAAGCGCAGCGTGCGGGTCGACATCCGCCTCGTCTCGGCGACGAACCGCTCGCTCCTCGACCTCGTCAAGCAGGGCCGCTTCCGCGAGGATCTCTATTACCGGCTCAACGTCTTCCCGATGACTCTGCCCCCGCTGCGCGCGCGCCGCGAGGACATCCCGGACCTCGTGCGTTCCTTCTGCGCCCGCTTCGCGGCCGAGGAAGGCAAGCGCGTCCGCTCGGTGACGCCGGAGGCGATGGCGCTGCTCACGCGCTACGGCTGGCCCGGCAACGTGCGCCAGCTCGAGAACGCCCTGTTCCGGGCCGTGGTCCTCGCCGACGGCGACGAGCTGACCGTCTCGGAATTTCCCCAGATCGCGGCCCAGGTCGACGGCTTCGACGTGCGCATCCCGCCCGCGCCCAGCCAGCCGATGCTCTCGACCGGCGCGCCCGAGCCCGTGCGCGAGATCGTGCGCGTCGAGGTGCGCGACCCCCACGCCATGTCTCTCGTCGTCGAGGATACCGGGGAGATGAAGACGATGGAGGCTCTCGAGGCCGAGATCATCCGCTTCGCCCTGCAATTCTACCGCGGCCGGATGTCCGAGGTCTCGCGCCGCCTCGGGATCGGACGATCGACCCTCTACCGCAAGCTCAAGGATCTCGGCCTTGACGAGGGGTCCGAGGAGGCCGCCGCCTGAGGGCGGCGTCCGGCCCGTGCGATTGCACACGGCCGGGCTTGAGACCATAACCCTACGAAGGGCTTGGCGGCTCGGCCGCATGTCCCGGAGAGCAGCCATGAGCCTGTCGCGCTCTGCCACCCTCGCCCTGGCCGTCCTGGCGGCTGCGGCGCCGCAGCTCCGGCCGGCTTCCGCCGAGATCCAGCCGGAGGCCGCGCACCCGGTGGAGGCGGCGCCCGCCGCGGCCGCGCCCACCCTCGAGGCGGCGCCCACCCGTGAGGCGGCGCCGACGCCGGACCCGGTCCGCACCGACGCGCTCGCCGAGAGGCCGGATCCCGCCGAGCCGAAGGCCGAGGCGACGACCGCCGGGCCGAAGGAGGTGGGCGAGTCCGCCCCGCAGGCCGAGCCGGCCAAGCCCGAAGGAACCGCCGAGGCCCCGGCGCCGGCCGTGCCCCCTCCCCCGGCCGATCCGCAGGCCGCGGCCGTGGCCGCACGCCTCGCCGACCCCGCGCCCCTGCTCGGGCGCCTGACCGCGAAGGAGCGCGAGGCGATCCAGGCCTTCTACGCGCTCGGCGCCTTCAAGCCGGTCTGGATCGCGGAGCGCGCCTTCACGCCCGCTGCCAAGGCCGCCGCCGCGCGTCTCGCTCTCGCGGGCGAGGACGGGCTCGATCCCGCCGCCTATCCCGTGCCCGTGCTCGGCGTGATGACCCGCCCCGAGACCGAGGCCGAGATCGCGGAGGCCGACCTCAAGCTCTCGGCGGCGATCGCCCTCTATGCCCGCGACGCGCGGGGCGGGCGCGTGAACCCGACCTCGCTCTCGCGCCTGATCACCCCGACGCTCGATCTGCCCGCGGCGGACGCGGTGCTCGGCCCGATCGCGAGCGGCGGAGAGACGGCGGGCGACCTGCTGCAGCGCTACAATCCCCAGGGGGCCGGCTACCGCGCCCTGAAGGCGCGGCTCGCCGCGATCCGCGAGCGCGCGCCCGCCGGCACGCCGGCGGCGCTGCCGCCGGGACCCGTCCTGAAGCTCGGCATGCGCGACCCGCGCGTGCCCCTCATCCGCGCCCGATTCGGCCTCGCCTCGCGAAGGGGCGGAACCCTCGACGCTGCTCCGGGGGAGCCGGAGGATTACGATTCGGGCGTCGCCGCGGCGGTGGCGGCCTTCCAGAAGCGTCGCGGCCTGCCCGCGAGCGGCGACCTCACGCCCCAGACGGTGGCGGCCCTCGGCGCACCCGACGCCAAGCCGGTCCGGGCGGAGGGCGAGGCCGAGATCCTCGTCAACATGGAGCGCTGGCGCTGGCTGCCGGCCCTCGGGCGCGACTACGTGATGGTCAACATCCCCGAGTTCCGCCTGCGGGTGTTCCGCGACGGCGTCCTCAGGGACGAGACCCGGGTGATCGTCGGCAAGACGGAATCGCCCACGCCGATCTTCTCCGGGATGATGGAATACGCGGTCGTCAACCCGTCCTGGAACGTGCCGCCCTCGATCCTGAAGAACGAGTTCCTGCCGGGCCTCGCCCGCGACCCGAACTACGCGGCGCGGCGCGGCTACGAAGTCGTGCGCCGCGGCAACACGATCTCGGTGCGCCAGCCGCCGGGGGAGCGCAACGCCCTCGGATTTATCAAGTTCCTGTTCCCGAACAACCACGCGGTCTACCTGCACGACACGCCGAACCGCTCGCTGTTCTCGGCCTCCTTCCGGGCGATGAGCCACGGCTGCGTGCGCGTCGACGATCCCTTCCGCTTTGCCGATTCGGTCCTGCCCGCGGCTTGGACGAGCGAGCGTCTGACGAAGCTCATCGGCAAGGGCGAGCGCACCATCCGGCTCGCCGAGAAGCTGCCCGTCCACCTCGCCTATTTCACGGCCTACATCGACGATGCCGGCCAGTTCCGGACCCTGCCCGACCTCTACGGCGTCGACGCCCGCCTGCGCGCGGCCCTCGGCCTGCCGGGCGGGGCAGCCCTCGTCGCCCGGGCTCCGGCGGAGCCGAAGCGGCGCGCTGCCGAGATGCCGAAGCCGAAGCCGCAGCATGCGGTCGAGCACGCCCCCCGGGCTCCCCGGCGGACCGCCCGATCCGCGCAGGCGCCGGCCGATTTCGGCGAGCCGGGCCTCTGGACGCCCCGCTCGGCTCCCGTCTCGCGCGGGTGGTGGTGATCCGGGGCCGCGATCGCGGCGGAGGGACGCCGGAACGCGACCGGCATCCGGGTTCCGGCGCCGACCGGGCCCGCGTCTGCGCCTGAACTCGGTACGCCCCGGGACGAAACGCCCGCGGATCCACAAGGTCCGCGTGCGCCAGCGCTCTTGTCGGCCCTTTTTCGCCACGGTTGCACCTTAGCGGTTAAGACCCGACGGTGATCAGCCTGCGGACCCGATAACCCGGCCTTTACGGTTTTCGGCAACCCTGCGTTCACCATGACGTCCGCGCCCGGCGCGGCATCTGGCAAGGGGTGAGGACATCGTGCGTAGGCTGCTGAGAGCCGGGCCCAAACCGGCCCCGAACCCCCGTCACGCCGCCCTCCGCTCCCACAGCACGACACCCCTCCGACGCGCGGCGCTGGCCGTCTCGGCGCTGACCCTTACCCTCCTCGGTGGGACCAGCGGCACGCAGGACGCCGTCGCCAACGGCGACACGCGCTCGCTCACGATCTTCCACACCCACACCAAGGAAAGCGCCACCATCACGTTCCGTCGGGACGGGCGCTACGACCGGGCCGGCCTCGACCAGCTCAACTGGCTCCTGCGCGACTGGCGGGTCGACGAGAAGACCAAGATGGATCCCCGCCTGTTCGACACCGTGTGGGAAGCCTACCGGCAGCTCGGCTCCTCGGAGGCGATCCATATCGTCTCGGCCTACCGCTCGCCCGGGACCAACGCGATGCTGCGCCGCCGCTCCCGCGCGGTCGCCGAGTTCAGCCAGCACATGCTGGGCAAGGCGATGGACTTCTACCTGCCCGACGTCTCGATCGATCAGATCCGAGGGATCGGCATGCGCATGCAGCGGGGCGGCGTCGGCTGGTATCCCCGGGCGGGCTCGCCCTTCGTGCATCTCGACGTCGGCTCCGTGCGCTCCTGGCCGCGGATGACGCACGACCAGCTCGCCCGCCTGGTCCCGGACGGCAAGACCGTGCACCTCCCCTCCGACAACCGGCCGCTGGCCCGCTACGAGGAAGCCCGCGCCGAGATCCTGGCGCGCGGCGGCACGGTGCTCGGCGTCACCGCCGTGGCGCAGGCCGAGGAGGACGAGGGGCCGAGCATCAAGAGCTTCTTCGCCGGCCTGTTCGGCGGAGGCGGCGGCGGAGAGCCCGCCCCGAGCCCTGCGGCCCCCGCTCCGTCGCGGCGGGCAAAGCCCGTCGTCGCCGTCGCGAGCGCCGATCCGGAGGACATGACGGGCACCCGGGCCGCCCTCGCCTACGCCGCGCCGAATGCCAGCGAGGCGCTGCGCGGCTCGCTGCTCCAGCGCAACGGGCGGGACGCGCAGAGCCTGCTCACTGCCGAGGCACCGGCGAAGCCCGCGCCGGAGGCGGACGCCGCCGTCGCGCTCGCCGCGCCCCTGCCGCCGCGCCGCCCGGCCGAGTTCGCCGCAATAGCGGAGGCGCTGTCGATGCCCCTGCCGCCGCCCCGCCCGGTCCAGCTCGCCGGCCTCGGCGTGGTCGGCATGGCGCAGGCCGCGCCGGCCGAGGCTCCCGCACCGGCGCGCAAGGCCAGCCTGGTGCCGGCGGATGCGGACGAGAAGACCCAGCTGCGTGCCCTGTTCGAGGCGGTCTCCGCGACGGGCGGCCCCGCCTCCGCACCGCGCTCCGCGCCCGTGCACGTGACGCTCGCGCGGCCCGTGCCGAACGCCGCCCCGCCCGTCCTCGTGGCCGAACCCGCGAGCCTCGTGGCGACGCGCTTCACCCGCAACGGGCAGGCCGAGGATCTCGCCACCGGCCGCTTCTCGGGTTCCGCGATGCGGGCCGTGCCCGGCCAGCGCTAGCCCGCGCCGGGAGGCCGGCCTGCGGGCCGTGTCAGGGAGGGGGAGCGTCCGGCCGGATCAGAGCGGCTTGCGGCCGTGGTTCGCGGCGAGCGCCGTGACGAGCGTCTCGAGATAGCCGCTGCCCGTCGCGTTCGCGATGCGCTCGGCGTCGCTGCCGCATTGCGTCGCCACCGCGAACACGACGAGGCCCGCGGCGGCCGTGCCGCCGAGGGCGGCGAGCACCCACAGATACGCCTTCTCGACCGCCCGATGGATCGGGACGGTGCCGGAATTTTCGCCAATATAGAGGGGGGTCGGGCTCGGGTCGTTCATGGCCGTCGTTCCCGCGGGAGGCTTCGCCCGGGCGGACCGGGCGACGCTCGCGCGTCGCAGTCCGTCGCAAGCACCTAACGTGCCGATGCGCCCTCGGTTCGCTGTCGGACGGGAATTTTTCGATCGGTTTTTCGCACTGCCCGGCGCAGGGCGAGAAGCCAGGCGCCGGGATCTCAGAAAGGGGTTAAGGAATCAACCGCAAGCCCTTTGTGGAGCACGGGTTTTCCCCGTATTCCACGAGGGCATGGGCGGTCCTTAACCCTCGCCGCCGGAGCGGGCGTCGAGGGCGGCCTGCGCCGCGGCGAGCCGGGCGATCGGCACGCGGTAGGGCGAGCAGGACACGTAGTCGAGCCCCACCTCCTGGCAGAAGCCGATCGAGGCCGGGTCGCCGCCGTGCTCGCCGCAGATGCCGAGCTTCAGGTTCGCCCGCACCGAGCGGCCGCGCTCGGCGCCGATCCGCACCAGTTCGCCAACGCCCTCCTGGTCGATCGTCACGAAGGGATCGGCGGCGAGTATGCCCTTCTGCGTGTAGGCGCCGAGGAAGGTGCCGGCATCGTCGCGGGAGATGCCGAGCGCGGTCTGGGTGAGGTCGTTCGTGCCGAAGGAGAAGAACTCCGCGGTCTCCGCGATCTCGTTGGCGCGGAGTGCGGCCCGGGGCAGCTCGATCATCGTGCCCACTTGGTAATCGACGGTGGCGCCGGTTTCCTCAGAGACGGCCTTCGCCATGGCGTCGATGCGAGCCTTGACGATGTCGAACTCGGCCTTGGTGAAGACGAGGGGGACCATCACCTCGGGGGTGACGGGCGCGCCGGTATCCTTGGCGGCCTGCACCGCGGCCTCGAAGATGGCGCGGGCCTGCATCTCCGCGATCTCCGGGAAGGCGATGGCGAGACGGCAGCCGCGGAATCCCAGCATCGGGTTGAACTCGGAGAGTTCGCGCATCCGGTGGCGAAGCTTGTCCTCCGGCACGCCGATGCCGGCCGCGACCTCGGCCACTTCGGCGTCAGTGTGCGGCAGGAACTCGTGCAGCGGCGGGTCAAGCAGGCGGATCGTGACGGGCAGGCCCGACATGATCGTGAACAACTCCAGGAAGTCCTGGCGCTGATACGGCAGGATCTTGGCGAGGGCCTGCCGGCGCCCGTCCAAGTCGTCCGAGAGGATCATCTCCCGCACGGCGACGATGCGGTCGCCCTCGAAGAACATGTGCTCGGTGCGGCAGAGACCGATGCCCTCGGCGCCGAAATTCCGGGCGGTGCGGGCGTCGGTCGGCGTGTCGGCGTTGGCGCGCACCTTCATGGTGCGGACCGCGTCGGCCCATTCCATCAGGGTGGCGAAGTCGTCGGAGAGTTCCGGCTCCAGCATCTTCACCTCGCCCTGGAGCACCTGCCCCGTCGAGCCGTCGATGGTGATGCGGTCGCCCGCCTTCAGCGTGACGCCGCCCACCGTCAGCGTGCCAGCCTTGTAGTCGATGCGGATCGTGCCGACGCCGGAGACGCAGGGCTTGCCCATGCCGCGGGCGACCACCGCCGCGTGGCTCGTCATGCCGCCGCGGGTGGTGAGGATGCCCTCCGCGGCGTGCATGCCGTGGATGTCCTCGGGGCTCGTCTCGATGCGCACGAGGATGCACTTGCGCTCCGCCTTGCGGGCGGCCTCGGCATCCTCGGAGTTGAACACGATCTCGCCGGTCGCCGCGCCCGGCGAGGCGGGCAGACCCGAGGCGATCACCTTGCGCTCGGCCTTCGGGTCGATCGTCGGGTGCAGGAGCTGGTCGAGGGCGCCGGGCTCGACGCGGCCGATCGCCTCCTCGTGGCTGATCAGGCCCTCGCTCGCGAGATCGACCGCGATCTTGAGGGCGGCCTTGGCCGTGCGCTTGCCGTTGCGGGTCTGGAGCATCCAGAGCTTCCCGCTCTCGATGGTGAACTCCATGTCCTGCATGTCGCGGTAATGGTTCTCGAGGATGCCGTAGATCCGCGTCAGCTCCGCGAAGCTCTCCGGCATCGCGCGCTCCATCGAGGGCTTGTCGGATTTCGCCTCGATGCGCGCCTTCTCGGTGATGTCCTGCGGCGTGCGGATGCCCGCCACCACGTCCTCGCCCTGCGCGTTGATCAGGAACTCGCCGTAGAGGGCGCGCTCGCCGGTCGACGGGTTGCGGGTGAAGGCGACGCCGGTGGCCGACGTGTCGCCCATGTTGCCGAACACCATCGCCTGCACGTTGACGGCGGTGCCCCAGCTCTCCGGGATGCTGTTCAGCTCGCGATACTTCTTGGCGCGCGGGATCATCCACGAATTGAACACGGCGCCGATCGCGCCCCAGAGCTGGTCCTCGGGCTTCTGCGGGACGTCCGAGCCGTGCTCGCGCCGCACGATCTCCTTGTAGGTGCCGACGAGGTGCTTCCAATCCTCGGCGCCGAGATCGGTGTCGAGGTTGAGGCCCTTGCCTTCCTTGTAATGCTCGAGCGCCTCCTCGAAGGCGTGGTGCTCCACCCCGAGCACGACGTTCGAGTACATGGTGATGAAGCGGCGGTAGGAATCGTAGGCGAAGCGCGGGTCGCCGGCGCCGCGGGCGAGCGCCTCGACCGTCTCGTCGTTGAGGCCGAGATTCAGCACCGTGTCCATCATGCCCGGCATCGAGGCGCGCGCGCCGGAGCGGACGGAGACGAGGAGCGGGGCTGCCGCGTCGCCGAAGGTCCTGCCCGTCAGCGCGCCGACCTGCGCCAGCGCCGCCTGGACCTGATCCTTCAGCTCGGGCGGGTACTGCTTGCCGTGATCGTAATAATAGGTGCAGACCTCGGTGGTGATGGTGAAGCCGGGAGGCACGGGGAGGCCGAGATTCGACATCTCGGCGAGGTTCGCGCCCTTGCCGCCGAGCAGGTTGCGCATCGCGGACTTACCCTCGGCCTTGCCGTCGCCGAACGAGTAGACCCACTTCGTCGTGCCGTCGGTCGCCATATCGATCCCGTCCACTTCGCAGATTTGTGACAGCCCCGAGCTTGTGGCGGCGGGGTGGACCATCTCCTGCTGCAATGCAAGACGAACGGCACAGCTTCGCACTGCGCAGGGATTGACGCTCCCCGCCTCCTGTCACCGGCCGGTCGAGCCGGCGGCCGCGGCCCGACGCGCGGGCCGCCACCGTCAAGATAGAGCGCGGAAGACGCCGAGGCCAATCAAACCCACGAGGATCAGGTAGGCGGCGACGATGTAGTGGAGGAGCTGCGGGCGCAGCAGGATGAGCGCGCCCGCCGCGATGGCGAGGATGGGCTGCAGCTTCGCGATCGTGATCGTCATGGATCTCGTCCCCGGGTTGCGCGACAGAGCGCCCGCCGCTCAGACCCGGTACTTGCCGTTGCGCTTGACGAGTACCGTCGTGCCGACGGGCACCCGCTCGTAGAGGTCGACGATGTCCTCGTTGAGCATGCGCACGCAGCCCGAGGAGAGCTGCTCGCCGATGCTCCAGGGCTCGTTGGTGCCGTGGATGCGGAACAGGATGTCCCGGTTGCCCTGGTAGAGGTAGAGGGCGCGCGCGCCGAGCGGATTGTCGAGGCCGCCCTTGCGGGTGCGCGGCAGGTCGGGGTTGAGCGAGACCATCGTGGTGGTCGGGCTCCAATCCGGCCAGACGCCCTTGCGGCCGACCCGCGCCTCGCCCTTCCAGGAGAAGCCGAGCTTGCCCACGCCGACTCCGTACTGCACGGCGGTGCCATCTTCCTGCACCAGGGCGAGCTGGCGGTTGTCGATGTCGACCACGATGGTGCCGGGCTTCTCCGGGCCGCCGTAGCGCACGATCTGCCGCCGGTATTTCGGGTCCAGCCGCGACTTGTCGACAAGCGGCACGTCGTAGGGCTTGTCGGGCATCGACCCGATGTACCAGGCCGAATCGTCCTCGGCCGCCATGTTGACGGGCCCGCGGCTGTTGCAGGCTGCGAGCGGCGCGATCAACATCGCGGCGATCAGGATGCGGCGGTTCATGCGCCCCCCATGCTGGTTTCGTCTCGATCCGGCCCTTGCTAACCCCTCCGGCCCGGATCCGATGTGACTTTTGCGCCGCATCGCGTGGCCAATGGCCTTGCCCGCCCGCGGCGCTCACGGTTTCGGGATCGACCGTATGCGAGGGTACCGAACCGCTCGCAGCCCCGCGCCGGCCGCCCTATCTCCCGGTCATCGAGGACAGCGAGACGGGGCGTCCGATGGCCGACACGCAGACCCTGCCGATCGACGCCGGGACCGGTCCCGACGAAGCGCTCCGCCCTGCGATCCACCTCGACCATTGCGTCATCCACGTCTCGGACTGGGACCGTTCGACCGCCTTCTACCGCGACGTCCTCGGTGCCGAGGTGATCCCGGTCGGGCGCGGCTTCGCCTACCGCTTCGGAGGCGTGCAGCTGAACGTCCACGGGCCCGGGCAGATCGGCGAGCCGCGGGCCGAGAAGCCGGTGATGCCGGGCAACAGCGACCTCTGCTTCCGGTGGTCGGGCAGCATCGATTCGGCGATGGCGCATCTCGCCGCCCAGGGCGTTCCGGTCGAGCTCGGACCCGTCACCCGCAACGGCGCGGCCGGCGAGGGGACGAGCGTCTATTTCCGCGACCCGGACGGCTCCCTGATGGAGTTCATCACCTACACGAGCGTGTGACCTACACGAGCGCGTGAGGGGGCGCATTTCGCGCCCCGCCGGCCATCCTGGCCAGCAACCGTCGCCGTCCCCATATCGTTGTCCGACCAGATGAAATCGGAGACGACGATGATCCGGACGATCCTGGTGGCCGCAGCCACCCTGACCCTTGCCGCGGGCGCCGCCCAGGCGCGCGGCGGCGGTTCCTCGGGCGAGGGCGACGGCTACCTCCGCCAGCAGCTGCAGAACCCGAGCTACATCGAGCCGAGCCCCTACGCCTACCGCAACGGCTACCGCCCGAACGACCGGGGCGCCGAGTACGAGGCCTATCGCCGGGGCTACCCGATCTACGGCGAGTGGGGCTGGAAGTACCGCTGATCTCAGCCCCGGCTCTGGGCCAGGGCCGGGTTGGTCTGCTCCAGGCGCAGGGCGAGTTCCCGCATCACGGCGATGCTGATCTGCGGGAACTGCCCGAGCAGTTCGAGGAAGACGCCGCGGTCGACGCGGAGCGCCGTCGTCGCGGTCTCGGCCGTGACGGTGGCAGAACGCGGCTGGTCGGCGAGGATGCCCATCTCGCCGACGAGGGCGTTCTCGGTAAGGAGCGCCAGCCGGAACGGCCCCTGCGCGCCCTCGATCGACACCGCCGCGCTGCCCTCGAGGATCAGGTAGGCCGCGTCGGCGATGTCGCCCTGTGCGAAGAAGCGCTGGCCCGGTTCGAAATGCACGCGCTCGCTCGTGAAGGCGAGGAGCTTCAGGCGTGCCGGCTCCACCTCGCGGAACAGCGGCACCTGCCTGAGGGACAGGACCTCGGCGTCGAGGGTCATGATGCTGCTCCGTGACGCGCCAAGGCCGAACCGTCCGTCTCACGAGATCGAAGAGGGCCCGTATCCATGCGGGTTGCGCGCCCCTTGTCCAGAGGCCCCCGTCGCGTCAGAACGCGCCCGGCCTCGCCACAGGCGCCTTCGCGCCCTCCTCATCGCCCTCGCCTGCGGCCTGGCTCCGGCTGCCGAGGCGCGCCTCACCCGGGCCGAGATGGCGAGCGTCGCCGTCGCCCCGCCGCCCGGTGCGCGCGTTCCCCCGGACCTCGTCTTCACGGAGGCGCGCGAAGAGCGCCCGATCGGCCTTGGCGCCGCGCTCGGTGGGCGCCCTGCCCTGCTCCTTCCGGTCGACTATACCTGCGGCAACGTCTGCGACCCGATGGTGTCGCTGTCGGCGGCGGCGCTGCGGGCCACCGGCCTGCGGCCCGGCATCGACATATCGCTGATCCTCGTCGGGCTCGATCCGCGGGACGGGCCGCCCGCCGCCCGCGCCCTCCTCGACAGGGACGGCGCCGGTGCGGCTCTCGGCGAGGGCGTGCGCGCGCTCGTCGGCGATCAGGCCACGATCGAGCGGCTGACGGGCGCCCTCGGCTACGGCTTCATCCGGGACCCTGGGGCGGACGCGATCGCCCACCCCGCCGCGTCCCTGCTCCTCGCGCCCGACGGGCGCTTGGCGCGGGTCCTCTCGCCGCTGGCGATGAACGGGCGCGACCTCCGCCTCGCAATCGTCGAGGCGGGGGAAGGGCGGGTCGGCACGCTCGCCGACCGGTTCACCCTGCTCTGCTACGGGTTCGATGCGGCGACCGGCCTCTACACGCCGCTGGTCCGCCGCCTCTTGGTGGCCGCCGCGCTCGCCACGTTCGTCGCCATCGCGGGCGGAATCCTGATCCTCTCCCGGATGAGGCGGCGTCGCGGGGCCTGAAGCCGGGCGTCAGGTCCGGTCCGTCGCGAGGCCCGGATGGGTCGGGGTCGGAGGGGCCCGCTTGGCGCTGGCATTGGGCTGGGGCGAGTCGACCGGCTCCTCGCGGGTCGTCGGCGTGCTGCTGTCTTCGGGGGCGGGCATGGGCGGGAGCGGGTGCTCGTTCGGTCGCGGTGCCGCGGCGGGATCTGCCGAGGCTGCGCCCTTCGCCATCTCGCGATTTGTCATGTCATGCCTTCATCTCTGCGCGGCCGTGACTGACCCAAAATGACCCAGTGCTGCAGGGGGCGAATATTTGGGCCGCGCGGTTCTGCCCGCACAACGCATCGGAAGGTTCGGGGTTGCCGCTCACGGGGCGACGATCGAGCAGAGGAACCATCGGTTACTGGTGAAGGTTGACCCTCGTGTGAGGCAAAGCCTGAGGAGGCGCTGATGGCAACTGGAAATTCGACTTCGAAGCGAGGTTTCGCCTCGATGGACCTCGAACGCCAGCGCGAGATCGCGAGCAAGGGCGGGCGCAGCGTGCCCGCCGAGAAGCGCTCGTTCTCGCAGGACCGGGAACTCGCGTCGTCCGCCGGCCGCAAGGGCGGCCAGTCGACCGGCACGGGCCGCGGGGGCGCGGAGTAGGACTTCCGCGGGGGTGGCGCCCGCCCTCTCGGGCGCGGCCTCACCCTCGCTGCCATCCCGGCGAGCACCAAAACGAAAAACCCCTCGTCACCGGCGAGGGGTTTTTCGTTCCTCTAGATCGGGTGCCGACGGCCTGACCCCCCGCATGAGTCTGAGTTGGCTGCGTCCTGGGGGCGGCCCGCTCGCCTAGGCGATGCAGCGGCCCGGGACCATCCGCCGCGCCTCCGGGCCCACGAGAGAGCTCAGCGCGCCTTCGCAGCCGTCGCGCATGCGACGGGGGCGGATCGGTGCCTGCTCGCCCATCTCGGTTCCCTGCTGCTGCGAGACGGCGGGGCCGGTCGGGCTCTGGCCCGCGGGGCGGGGCGCCGTCGCGAAGCGGATCGGGCTCAGCGCCGTGGAGACCGGGCGCATGCCCGGCAGGGGCGCGGGCAGGACGATCGCGCTCGACTCCGAGGCGGCGACGGGTTGCGCCTGAGCCGTGGGGACCGTGCTCCACGTGTCGGCCTTGTGCCGCACCATCGGGTGGACGAGCAGGGTCAAGACGACAGCCGGACCACTCACGCCGAGAATGAAGCCGGACCGAAGCATCGTCGGGATCTCCGATGGGAGCTTGACAGGATGTCGGGACAACGCGTGCTGGGGGTAACCGGTTCCTTAATTGCGATCGTCTAGCTCAGAGTGAGTATTCGGCCGATCAGACCCGCTGCGCCGCAGGCCCCGTCCACCGTCTTCCACAGGCATCCTTGTGGCGGAAATGCCGCAGACCACCGGAAAAATGGGATGCGTCCGGAACCTGGCCGCTCCCTGGCCGTTAGCATGACACCCGGCCACCTGGTCCTCCCCGCATTCCCCTTGTGCATTGGCCGGAACCTTCGAACGGGTCGGATCCCTCCGGCCCGTTTTTTCTTGCGCGCTCGCCTACTCTTGCGGACTTGGCCCCGGCGCCCGGGCCGACGCAGGAGAGAGCGCGCAAACGAAAGCCCCGGCCTTGCGGGCCGGGGCTGCTGTCGGTGGTCCCGATCGACGCTGGGTCAGGCGGTGCGGGCTTCCCGGCGGCGGGCGCTTTGCTGGAAGAAGAGCGCTTGGCTGATCACCGCCGAGACGTTGGCCGGCTGGAACGGCTTGGCGATCAGGAAGGCCGGCTCCGGGCGCTCGCCGGTGAGGAACCGCTCCGGGTAGGCGGTGATGAAGATCACCGGAACCTCGAAGGTCTTCAGGAGGTCGTTGACCGCGTCGAGACCCGACGAGCCGTCGGCGAGCTGGATATCGGCGAGGATCAGGCCGGGCCGCTTGTCGCCGGCGAGCTTGATCGCCTCGGTGCGCGTGCGGGCGACGCCGATCACGTTGTGGCCGAGACCCTCGACGAGGGCCTCGAGGTCCATGGCGATCAGCGGCTCGTCCTCGATGATCAGGATCTCGGTTGCCATGTCGGCGGCGAGCTCGCGGCCCGCCTCGTCCACGAGGTCGCGCACTTCCGAGACGTCGACGTCGAGGATGATCGCGGCATCCTCCTCGGAGAAGCCCTCGAGGCAGGAGAGCAGGAAGGCTTGGCGGGGCAGCGGCGTGATCTGGCCGAGCCGAACCTCGGCGGGCAGATCGTGCTGGACCTGCTCGCTCTGGCCATTCACCGACAGCGAGTTCCAGATCCGGGTGAAGACGCGGAACAGGTCGGCCTTGACGTTGGAGCTCCGGCCGAGCGTCTCGGGCTCGTTCACCAGCGTTTCCAGCGTGGCCGCCACGTAGGCATCGCCAGCGACCTGGCTGCCCGTGAGCGCGCGCGCGTAGCGGCGCAGATAGGGCAGGTGCTGCACGACGAGTTGCGATGTCGACATAAGATCCCCTGGGCCTTGCCGTTCTTCTGCTAGCCTCCGCCCCAACGCGGACGGTCCGACTCCGTTCCGGGTGGGCGGAACCGATTGTGTGTCACGGCGTTGCTGCAGCAGCCATGACGTATGTCAAGCCGCAAAACAATCGCGGCGGCGCCGCTCTGCGGCGTCAAGGGGACCTGTGGATGAACGATGATGGTGGTGCCGGGGACCGTCCGGAGCGGGGCGGCGGAGAGAAGGCGCGTGGCGGAAGCGCCTCTGATTCCAGACGTCAGGATTCGGGAGCCGGTCTGAGCGAGCAGACGCAGCGGCGCATCGGCAATCATCTGCGGGCAATGTACGACGCCGTGATTCAGCAGCCCGTGCCCGACCGCTTCCGCGATCTGATCGCGCGTCTCGACGCCTCCGAGCCCGACAAGGCCTGAGGCGCTTCTCGCGCCAAGCCGCCCTCGAATTAGAAGGCCGCCCCGCCTTGATCGGCGAGGCGGCCTTTCGCGCGGCCGCTCACTGCAGGCTGCGCTGGGTCACCGAGGTTACAGGGTGGGCGAACGACCCCGCATCAGGCCGATCACCGCCGAGATCGCGAACAGCACGATGGCGACGAAGAAGACGAGCTTGGCGGCTTCCATCGCCGTGCCGGCAATGCCGCCGAAGCCGAGGAGCGCGGCCACGAGCGCCACGACAAGAAACGTTACGGCCCATCCGAGCATTTGCGTGTTCCTTCTCAAGCGTGGTGCGGGCTGAGCCGTCACCTTCTGAAGGCAATAACGCCAAGTTTTCGAATCCGTTCCTCTGCGCGCCCCCGAGTGCTCGCGGGGGTGATCTCTTGCCGGCGGCCCGCGTGCCTGGGCCTCGCCCCAGCCTGATCACGGAGGGCTGCGGCGCATCGCCTCCGGCCCTCCCGCCGGGCGCGTTCGGTTCTCATCTTGAGTGTCGCACCGCACGACCGCGTGCTGCGGCCCGGAACAGGGCCGGCCAGCTTCGCGTTCGTAGACGGTCCCCGGAAACGAGCCCTGAATGTGAGCTCCGCGATGAGAGATTTCGCCACCGCCGCCAAGCGTTTCACCGAGGCCGCCACCGCGGCGGCCGATGCCGCGCTCAAGGGCGTGGAGAGATTGCTCGGTGGCGTGATTCCCTCCCCCGCTCCGCAGCCGGTGCCCGTCCGCGTGCGTCGCCACCCGGCCCACCGCCGCTGAGCGCCCTCTCCCAGCGGCCTCCGGGCTCGTCGATCCTCTCGAAGCCGCCTCCGGGCGGCTTTTTCGTGCGCGCGATCCCCGTGTCTCGCGCCCTCGCTCAGTCTCCGAGGTCCGGTTGCGGGGTGGACATCCGTAGTGTTGCGCGCAGTCTTGCGCCCGCCCGGGCTGCTGTTCCGTCGAGGATCGACCAATCGTCGCGGAGTCTGCGCGGTCTTCCGCAATTGTCGCGCGGCGGTCGCCCCGCTTAATAGGCTCCGCGCGAGCTTGGCCGGACGATTCGGCGGCGTCCGGGGAGAGATCCATGACGATGAGGGTGCGGTTGGTCCGGTTCCTCGTCTCCGGCGGCACGCCTCGGCAGATGCTCGGGACGGCTCTGGCCGGCCTCATCCTGGGCATGGGAGCCGTGGTCATCAGCGCCAGCCTCGTGCGGGCCTCCGAGCGCAACGGGATCTTCGGCTTCTTCGAGGACCTCTTCCGCCCCCAGCCGACGCAGCGCGTCGCCCTGCCCGCCTCCCGGCCGCTGCGCTACGCCACCCTGCCCGAGGCGCATCGCCTCCCGCGCGAGCGCTGGGTCCAGCAGGGGCGGCGCCTCGCCGACCTGCGCGGGCGGAGCGTGCACGGACGCCGCGCCACGCCCCGCGCGGACCGGATCGCCGCCTCGGCGCTCGCGGGGACGCGCACGGTCTGCGTGCGTGCCTGCGACGGCTATCTCTTCCCCCTCGGCAATCTCGCCTCGCGCCAGGACCTGCCGGTGCACGAGGCGGCCTGCGCCGCCGCCTGCCCGAATGCCGCGACGAGCCTCTACACGCTGTCCCGCGGCGAGAACGACCTCGACCGCGCGGTGAGCCTCAAGGGACAGCCCTATCTCGGGGCGGTCTTCGCGAACGTCTATCGCCAGCGCCGCGTCGCGGATTGCTCCTGCCAGCCCGCGGGCGGCGGCCCCCTCTTCCCGATCGCGCAGGACCGCACCCTGCGCCGGGGCGACGTGGTCGCGATGCGCACGACGGTGGGCGTGGTGAGCCCGGCCCGCTCGGGCGCCCTCGAACTCGTCGATTTCCGCCGGGCGCGGGGCCTGTCCGCCGCCCGGACCCGGACGATCGAGGACAGGGTCGGCGTCCTGCGCCGGGAGGCGGAGATCCGCGCCTTCCGGAAGGCGATGCGCGCGGCCGACCGGGGGACCATCGTCCGCGTCGCCGCGATCGGCGACGGCTTCCGGGGCGCTCTGCGCGCCGAGGGGGCGTCAGGCGGCTTCGGCCCGGTGCGCGTGGTCGAGCCCTCGCCCTACGCCCGCTGAGCGGCGCTCCGTTGTCCGCGGCGGCGCGATGTCGTAGGCCCGCGCGGATGTCCGGGCACGCCGCCCGAGGCCGAGACCCGAGTTCCGATCGATGGGTGAGACGAATGGCGGGCCGGAGGCCGAGCCGGCTTTCGACGGTGCTACGCCCGCGCCGGGGACGATCGAGGCGCTGACGCCGCTCGTTCGCCGCCGCATCGCCCCGAATGGCGGCCCGTTCACCGCGAGCGGCACCTGCACCTACGTGGTCGGGCGCGGCCGCGTCGCGGTGATCGATCCGGGGCCCGAGGATGCGGGCCACGTGGAGGCGCTCCTCGCCGACCTCGCGGGCGAGAGCGTCGAGGCGATCGTGGTGACGCACACCCACCGCGACCACTCGCCGGGCGCGCGCCTCCTGGCCGCGCGCACGGGCGCGCCGATCGTCGGGTGCGGGCCGCACCGGGCGGCGCGCTCGCTCGCCGAGGGCGAGTTGCCGATGCTCGACGCCAGCGCCGACAGGCTGCACAGGCCGGACCGCGAACTGCGCGAGGGCGAGACGGTCTCCGGACCCGGCTGGACGCTCGCCGCCGTGGAGACGCCCGGCCACACCATGAACCACCTCGCCTTCGCCCTGCCGGAGGAGGAGGCGCTGTTCTCGGGCGACCACGTGATGGCGTGGTCGACGAGCATCGTCGCGCCCCCGGACGGCTCGATGCGCGCCTACCTGGACTCCCTCGACAAGCTGCGGGAGCGGTCCGAGACGGTCTACTGGCCCGGCCATGGCGGCCCGGTGCGCGATCCGCGCCGCTTCGTTCGGGGTCTCGCCGCCCATCGCCGCCAGCGGGAGACCGCGATCCGCGCCCGCATCGCGGCGGGCGAGGCCGACATCCGCGGGATCGTCGAGGCGATCTATCAGGGGCTCAACCCGGCGCTGCTGGGGGCCGCGGCCCTCTCCGTCTTCGCCCATCTCGAGGATCTGGTGGAGCGCGGCCTCGTCCTCACGGACGGGCCTGCCCGCCTCGACGGCCGCTACCGGGCCGGGGCCGGGATCTGATCGGCGGCGCGATCCGGCACCCCGGAGGAGCCGGATCGCGTGCGAACCCTCACTTCACCGCGATGGCGAGGTTGGCGACCTCGTCGAGATAGGCCCGGATCCGGTCGGCGTTGACGCCGAAATCCCGGCCCGCGAGGCGCGAGGCCGAACGCACGTCGATCCGCGCCCCGTCCGCCCGGGGATGCACGCGGACGGTGACGTCGTCCGGCAGGTTCAGGACGAGGCTGCGCGAGATCGCCTCGATCCGCCCGTTGCCGATCCGCCCGCCGGGGCGAATCGCCTCGACGATCTGCCAGCGCCGGTTGATCGCCGCCTTCCGCGCCAGCTCGAAGGCTTGGTCCGCGTCGATGTCGAGGGTCAGCGGCGCGATCTGCGGGTAGGCGCCGCGCTGCCGCTCGCGCGCGGCCGGCCCGGGATCGGGCGGGTAGCGGCCGTCGCGGGCGGCAAAGGCGGTTCGCGAGCGCGAGAAGGCGGGCGGGTTCTCGATGTCGGTGGTGACGTCGTTGATCGCCGGCAGGCGCAGGCCGCGCAGGGCCCCGTAGGCGGGGTAGGCGAGGACGAGCAGCGCCAGGAACAGGCCGCCGAAGGCCGCGCCGAGCCCGCGCGCGCCCTCGCGCCAGACCCGCAGGAAGGCGTAGGCCGCGAGCAGCACCGAGACGAGGGCGAGGGCGAGCCCGCTGCCGAGGGTCGCGAGCGCCGGGCCGGTCTCCGCCCGCGGATCGCGGACGAGCAGGAGCGCGATCCCCGTGACGAGGAGCGCCAGCCACGCCACCTGCCGCGACAGGCCGCCGGCACGCGTGACGGGTTCCTCGATGAGCAGGCGGCGCATGGTGGCGGGTTCGCTGTCCGAGGCTGGCTGAGGCGGGAGGGGGCACGCGGCGGGACCCAAGCTCTACAACTCGCCCGGCCGCCGCGCTACCCGCGGCGCGGACCGCAACCAGAACACGTACCGGTCGGGGAAGAGCGGCCTCCGGAAGCCCGCTGCCGACAGCGGATGAGGCCGGCGCGCAACCTCCCACAGTTGTCTCGGGGAGCCCCGCTGCCCGCCGGCCGCGGGTCTGCTATAGGCAGGCCACGATGTCGCGTGTCACAGCCATGGAAAGTCCGGGCCAAGCCCCGGCTCACGAGCCGGATCCGGTCGATCCGCTCCGGGTCTGGTTCCGGTTCATCCGCCTGAACCGGCGGGTCTCGGCCGCCGTCGGGGCGGAACTGCGCGAGATCGGGCTCTCGATCCCGCAATTCGACGTGCTCTCGACCCTGACCGAGCGCGAGGGCCTGACGCAGCAGGAACTGGCCGCGCGCCTCTACGTCACGAAGGGCAACGTCTCGGGGCTGATCGACCGCTTGGTCGAGGCGGGCCTCGTCGAGCGCCGCGCGATTCCCGGCGACCGGCGCTCCCACGCGCTCCACCTCACCCCGGCGGGCACGGGCCTCGCCTCGCGGGGCATCGCGGCGCAGGAGGCCTACGTGGCGCGCACGCTGGGCCGCCTCGCGCCCGAGGATGTCGCCGCCTTCGAGCGGCTGGTGCTGCAATGGCGGGACCTCGTGCGTGCGGACGAGGCCGCCCGGACCTGAGCGGGCGCGGCTACGCCATGCCCAGGGCCTGCATGTAGAGTTCGAGGATCGCCTCCTCCTCCTGGCGCTCGGCATGGTCCTTCTTGCGCAGCGAGATGATCTTGCGCAGTGCCTTGGTGTCGAAGCCGGTGCCCTTCGCCTCGGCGTAGACGTCCTTGATGTCGCCGGCGAGGCCCGCCTTCTCCTCCTCCAGGCGCTCGATGCGCTCGATGAAGCTCTTGAGCTGGTCGGCGGCGACCGAGGAGGGGTCGACCGCCGGGCTTGCTGAGGCTGCCATGTCTCCGAAAGTCCTTCCATCTGCGCGCCGCGCGCGGCGCCTCACGCGGGGTGGTAGGCGAGCAACCTTACCGGGAGATTAGCCGAGCCGGGCCCGCCGGGCTCAGTGCGGCTCGGCCTGCCGCCCGGCGAAGGCGGCCTGCTGCTCGGGGGTCGCCTCCGCCTGGTGCTGGGCCTTCCAGGCCTCGTAGGGCATGCCGTAGACCTGCTCGCGGCTCTCGTCCTTGGTCAGCGGCAGGCCGCGCTCGTCGGCGGCGTCCTTCAGCCAGTTCGAGAGGCAGTTGCGGCAGAACCCCGCCAGATTCATCAGCTCGATGTTCTGCACGTCCGGGCGGTTGCGCAGGTGCGAGACGAGGCGCCGGAACACGGCGGCCTCCAGCTCCGTCTGGGTCTTCGGGTCGATCTCGGGCATCGTGGTCTGCTCCTGGATGGGGCGTGTCCGCTCAGGTCGGCGGCGCGGGCGCCCGCGTCAAGCGCCGTGGCGGAGGATCGGGCCGAGCAGCTTGGCGAAGCGCTCGGCCCATTCCGCCTGGCCGCCCTCGCCCGCGATCAGGTCCTGGCGGATCTCGACGAGCGCGTTCGGCAGGCCGCGGGCGGTGGCGTGCCGGTCGATCGTGTCGCCGGGCAGGCCCCCGCCATAGGGCTCGTTGTCCCCGACCGTGAGCCCGGCCGGGTCGGCCCTGAGGCCGGCGATGAGAGGCGCGCTCAGGCGGTCGTCCCGGTCGTAGAGGATGCCGACCTGCCAGGGCCGCGCCACCCCGCGCCAGTAGGGGGTGAAGCTGTGGATCGTGACGATGGCCGGCAGGGCGCCCGCCGCCTCGCCCGCCGCGACGCCCGCGTCGATCGCCCGGTCGAAGGGTTCGTAGAAGCGGGCGACGCGCTCCGCCTTGCCCGCCTCGTCGATGCGGGCATTGCCCGGGACCACCGCTCCGTCCGAGAGCCGCATCACCAGGGTCGGGTCGGCCCGGCCCCGGTTCGGGTCGATGATGAGGCGCGAGAAGCGGGTGAGGATCGCGGGGGCGCCGAGATGCCGGGCGAGCGCCCGCGTCACGCCGGCCGCGCCGATGTCGTAGGCGATGTGACGGCCGAACTCCGCCTCGGCCACACCGAGGACGATGTCCTCCGGCACGAAGTTCGAGGCGTGGTCGCAGATCAGGAGCAGACCGCAGGCCGGATCGCCGGGCACCGTCTCGACGGGGTGGGGCGGATGCGGGACGGGCATGGGGGATCCGGTTCGTTTCCAGCTTGCCGACGGGTCGAGGCTCGGGCAGAGCACGTATCAAGGATCGTGCGCTCACGGCAACATGAGGCCCGTCGCCCTCCCCTCGCTGACGCGGGCGCGAGGGCGAGGACGCACGAGAAGAAGACGACACGACGCGCGAGGACGCCCGCATGAGTGCCACCACGCCCGCCCCGACCGGGACGCCGAACGAGACCGGCGCGACCGACCTGCGCAGCCTGCTCAACGGATTCCTCACCGAGGCGATCGCCGCTGCCCACCCGGCGCGCTGCCTCCTGCCCCACCTGCCGCCCCCGCCCAAGGGCCGCCTGATCATCCTCGGCGCCGGCAAGGCGGGCGGCAGCATGGCCGCGGTGGCGAGCCGGTTCTACCGGGAGGAGCACGGGCTCGGGGCCGACCGCATCAGCGGCCTCGCGGTGGCCCGCCACGGCTATGGGGAGGAGGCGCCGCTCATCCGCATGGTCGAGGCCGGTCACCCGGTGCCGGATGCCGCCGGCATCGAGGCCACGAAGGAAGCCCTGCGCATCGCCTCGGAGGCCGGCCCCGACGACGAGGTGCTGGTGCTCCTCTCCGGCGGCGGCTCGGCGAACTGGATCGCGCCGGCCGGCGACCTGACGCTCACCGAGAAGCAGGCCATCACCCGCGCCCTCCTGCGCTCGGGCGCGCCGATCAACGAGATCAACACGGTGCGCAAGCACATCTCGCGCATCAAGGGCGGGCGCCTCGCGCTCGCCGCCCGCAACGCCGCGCGCATCCTGACGCTCGCCATCTCCGACGTGCCCTTCGACGACCCGGCCGTGATCGCCTCGGGGCCGACCGTGCCCGACCCCTCGACGCTGGCGGAGGCCCGCGCCATCTGCGAGCGCCGCGGCATCCCCCTGCCCGAGGCCGCCAGGGCGCTCCTCGACGACCCGAACAACGAGACCCCAAAAGCGGGCGACCCGGCCTTCGCCCGCGCCGAGTACCGCATCATCGCCCGGCCGATCGACGCGCTCGAAGCGGCCGCCGCGGCCGCCGGGAAGGCGGGCTACGAGCCCGTCATGCTGGGCCCCGATCTCGAGGGCGAAGCCCGCGAGGTGGCGGCCGAGCACGCGCGCCTCGCCCGCGAGGCGAAGGCGCAAGGCCGCAAGGTAGCGCTGATCTCCGGCGGCGAACTCACCGTCACGATCCGCGGCGAGGGCCATGGCGGTCCGAACCAGGAATACGCGCTGGCGCTCGCCATCGCGCTCGAGGGCGAAGCCGGCATCGCCGGCATCGCGGCCGACACGGACGGCACCGATGGCGGCCGCGGCGAGGCGACCGACCCGGCGGGCGGCCTCGTCGACCCGACGACGCTGGAGCGCGCCCGTGCCGCCGGCCTCGATCCGGCCGCGATGCTCGCCGACAACGACTCGACGCGCTTCTTCGCGACGATCGGCGACCTCGTTCAGCCCGGCCCCACCCGCACCAATGTCAACGATTGCCGCATCATCCTCGTCGGCTGAGCGCGTGCGCTCGCCCCGCCTCGCGCTCGGTCTCGTCCTCGCGGCCGGCCTCTGCCTTCTCGGCGCTGGGCCCGCGCGGGCGGACCTGCGCATGTGCAACCTGACGGCGAGCAAGGTCGGCGTCGCGCTCGGCTACCGGGACCCGCAGGGCTGGGTCACGGAAGGGTGGTGGGACCTGACGCCGAAGGCCTGCGAGACGCTCCTCAAGGGGGCGCTCGCGGCCCGTTTCTACTACGTCTTCGCGGTGGATTACACGCGCGGCGGCGAGTGGAGCGGGCGCTCGCTGATGTGCACCAAGGATGCCGAGTTCACGATCCGCGGGGTCGAGGATTGCCTCGCCCGCGGCTACGACCGCAACGGCTTCTTCGAGGTCGATACCGGCGAGCAGAAGAGCTGGACGATCCAGCTCACCGACCCGAACCAGCCGGCCGCGCCCTCGCCCTGAACCCCCTCACCGCCGCGCGGCGACGAGGGAGAAGAAGGCGCCCTGCGGGTCCATGCACTGCACGATGTAGGAGCCGCCCGGAACCTCGTGCGGACCCATCAGCACCTTGCCGCCGTGCTCCGTGACGCGGGCGGCGGCGGCATCGATCTCCGGCACCGTGACATAGTAGCCCCAGGCCGAGACCGGCAGGCTCGGCGGCCGGTTCATCATGCCGCCGATCGCGCGCCCGTTCGCCGCGAAGGTCTGGTAGGTCCCCATCGGCCCGAGCTCGACGGCCCGGTCCTTCGTCCAGCCGAACAGGCCGGCGTAGAAGTCGAAGGCGGCAACCCAGTCCGTCACGAAGAGCTCGTGCCAGCCGACATGGCCGGGCGTGCCGGCAGGGGCCTCCGCCATGGCGGGCCCGCTCGGCTGGAACAGGACGAAGAACGCGCCCTGCGGATCGGTGACGACGGCGAACCGGCCGACGCCCGGCAGGTCCTCGGGGCCCTTGCGCACGCCGCCCCCGGCCGCGGCCACCCGCTCCGCCATCGCCTCGACGTCGGCGACGCCGACGAAGCCGCTCCAGCCCGGATGGCCGCCCTGCGCCTTCACCTCGTCGGGCAGGGGCGCGATCCCGGCGACCGGGCGCCCATCCGCGCTGAGCACCGTGTAGGGGCCGCCCTCGCCCTCCCAGGCTTGCGCCTCCCATCCCACGACCGCGCGGTAGAAGGCTTCCGCCCCACCCGTGTCGGTCGTCATGAGCTGGTACCAGACGAAGCTGTTGGCGCGCTCGGACATGCCGGTCTCCCTCTCTCGTCAGTGGGCGGCCGATCGTGCCCGATTCGCCGCGACCCTTCGATGCCGCCTCAGCCGTTCGCCGCGGCGTAGGCCTCCGGACCCTGCGCCGCCGCCACGGGATCCATCCAGCTGATCTCCCAGACGTGCCCGTCGGGATCCTCGAAGCTGCGGCCGTACATGAAGCCGTAATCCTGCGTCGGGCCGGGATCCGCGCGCCCGCCCGCGGCCGCGGCCCTCGCCACCATCGCGTCGACCGCCTCGCGGCTCTCCTGCGAGATGCAGATCAGCACCTGACAGGTCTCGCGCGCGTCTGGAATCGTCTTCGTCGTGAAGGTGCCGAAGAAGGCATGGCTCAGGAGCATCGCGTGGATGACATCCGAGAACACCATGCAGGACGCGTCGTCGTTCGAGAAGGCCGGGTTCTTGGTGGCGCCCACCGCCTCGTAGAAGGCCGTGGACTTCGCCACGTCGCGCACGGGCAGGTTCACGAAGATCATCTGCGGCATCGGACTTTCCTTCCTCGCCCGGCCCTCACGGCCAAGTTTGACCCTGATGCCCGATTAAGTTATAAATTGCAACTATGAAGTTAGAAAAAGTGACTGAGGGTTCGAGAACGTCCCGGCGCTACGAGGATGCCTGTGCGGCCGCGCACGCCCTCGATCTCGTCGGCGAGCGCTGGGCGCTCCTCGTCATGCGGGAGTTGATGCTCGGCCCGAAGCGGTTCAGCGACCTGCGCGCGGATCTCCCCGGGATCAGCGCCAACGTGCTGACGCAGCGCCTCGAAGGGTTGGAGGCGGTGGGGATCCTCGTGCGCCTCAGGCTGCCGCCGCCGGCCGGTAGCCAAGTCTACGCGCTGACGCCCTGGGGTTCCGAGAGCGAGCCGATCTTCCAGGCCCTCGGCCGCTGGGCGGCGCGCTCGCCGCTCCACGACCCGAGCCTGCCCTTCAGCGCCACCTCGCTGTTCCTGTCGCTGCGCACCATGCTCGACCCGGCGCGGGCGGCGGGGCTGTCGGCCCGGATCGGCTTCCGCATCGGCGCGGAAACCTACCTCGCCCGCGTCGCGGACGGGGCGATCACGGTGGAGCGTGGGCCGCTCGAGGGGGCGGACCTCGTCTTTTCCGGCCCCGCCCCGGTCATCGCCGCGGCGATCTACGGCGGCCAGTCCTTCGAGGCGCTCGCCGGCGCGTTGAGCCTCGAGGGCGACCGGGCGCTCGCGGAGCGCTTCGTCACCCTCTTTCCCCTGCCTCCGAAGGCGACGTCCGAAGCCTCGGCCCCGGAGCGGCGCGCGCCTCCCCCGTGAAACGGCGATTGCCGGCCCCGGCCGCTTGACGCGGCGGCCCGGCCGGTGCTTGTGGCCGCTCGCCCTCAACCGGCCGGACACGACGCACCGCCGGGCTTGCGCTGCCTTGATGGAGGCCGGATTGAAACGCTCACGCCGCACGAAGATCGTCGCCACGCTCGGACCGGCCTCCGACACGCCGGAGATGATCACGAAGCTCTTCCACGCGGGCGCTGACGTGTTCCGGCTCAACATGAGCCACCTGCCGCGCGAGACGCTGCCGGAGAAGATCGAGGTGATCCGCGCCATCGAGCGCGAGGCCAAGCGCCCGATCGCGATCCTCGTCGACCTGCAGGGCCCGAAGCTGCGCCTCGGCGCCTTCGCCGAGGGCAGCGCCATGATCGCGAACGGGGCGAGCTTCGTCCTCGACAGCGACCAGACGCCGGGCAACGCCGAGCGCGTCTACCTGCCCCATCCCGAGATCCTCTCGGCGCTGGAGCCCGGCCATTCGGTCATCATCGACGACGGCAAGCTGCGCCTGACCGTCACCGAGGTGGGGCCGGGCCGCGCCGTGACCCGCGTCGAGGTCGGCGGCCGCATCTCGAACCGCAAGGGCGTCTCGCTGCCCCACACCGTGATCCCGGTCCCCGCCATGACCGACAAGGACCGGTTGGACCTCGAGGCCGGGCTCAATGCCGGCGCCGACTGGATCGCCGTCTCCTTCGTGCAGCGCCCCGAGGACATGGCCGAGGTGAAGGCGCTGGCCGCCGGCCGCGCCCTGGTGATGGCCAAGATCGAGAAGCCGCAGGCGCTGACCCGCCTCGACGAGATCATGGAGGTCTCCGACGGCCTGATGGTCGCCCGCGGCGATCTCGGCGTCGAGATGCCCCTCGAGCAGGTGCCCGGCGTGCAGAAGCGCATCACCCGCGGCGCGCGGCGCCTCGGCAAGCCCGTCGTGGTCGCGACGCAGATGCTCGAATCGATGATCACGGCCCCGGTGCCGACCCGCGCCGAGGTCTCGGACGTGGCGACCGCGGTCTACGAGGGCGCCGACGCCGTGATGCTCTCGGCCGAGAGCGCCTCCGGCGCCTTCCCGGTCGAGGCGATCTCGACCATGAGCCGCATCGCTGAGCAGGTGGAGCGGGACGCGCTCTACTGGGACATCCTGACGGCCCAGCAGCGCTCCGCCCCGGAGGCCACCGCCTCGGACGCGATCGCGGCCGCGGCTCACCAGATGGTCGGCTCCCTCGGCCTCAACGCGATCATGGCCTGGACCCATTCGGGCTCGACCGCCCTGCGGCTCGCCCGCTCCCGCCCCAACGCGACCGTGATCGCGCTCACGCCGAAGCGGGAGACCGCGCGCCGCCTCGCCATGGCCTGGGGCACGCACCCGATCGTCACGAACGACGCGAGCGACGTCGACGACATGGCCTTCCGGGCCGCGAAATTCGCCGTGCGCGAGCGCTTCGCCGAGGTTGGCGACCGGGTCATCGTGGTGGCGGGCGTCCCCTTCGGCACGCCGGGCGCCACGAACCTCGTGCGCATCGCCTTCGTCACTCGCGAGCACGCCGCCCGGGCGTGAGCGACGCCTCGCCTCTCCCGGTCGGGAGAGGCCGGCCACCTGACGTCACGGGGCCGCCGCCGGCAGCGGCCTGCGCTCGCCGATCCGCTCCGCGAGCCGGCCGACCTCCCGCGCCAGGGCCTCGGCGGCAACGTAATGCACCATGTGGCCGATGCCCGGCAGCACCACGAGCTCCGCGCCGGGGATGCGCTGCGCGAGTGGGCGCGCCTGGAACTCGGTGCGCACGATCGGATCCGCCTCGCCCGCCACGATCACGGTCGGCACCCGGATGTCGCCGTAGCGCGGGCCCTGCGCCGCCAGAGCGGCGGGCAGCCCGGTCAGGTCCTGCACGTTGGCGAGCAGCGTACCCGGCCGCAGGACCAGGGCGGCGCGCGCCCGGGTCAGATAATCGTCGCTCACCGCCTGCGGCGCGAACACGGATCTCGCCGCGCGTTCCAGGTAGGTCATCGCCACCGGCGGAGCCAGGGTGCGGCTGAGGAGCCACGCCACGGGAGGCTTCAGGGCGAGCCGCCAGTACCAGGGAGGATCCGGGCGCTGCGGGAATGGCAGGGCCACCGGCGAGACCAGGGCGAGGCCCGCCACCCGCTCCGGATGGTCGAGGGCGAGGCTCGCCGCGAGCGCGCCGGACCAGGAATGGCCGAGCACGATGGCGGGGCCGATCCCCATCCCCTCCAGGGCCTCGGCGATGACGGCTCCCTGCGCGGCGGGCGTGGCGGCGGCGAGGCGGTCGCTCCAGCCGAAGCCCGGCCGGTCGAAGGCGATCACCCGGAAGCCCTGGGCGGCGAGGAGGCGGCCCACCCCCTCCATCGGCTCGGCGCCGTTCGCCGAGGCGCCGTGGAGCAGGATCACGGTGCCGCGCGCGCCCTCGCGGGGGCCGGCCTCGATCGCGGCGAGGCGGCCGCCCGCCACGGGGACGAAGCGGCCGGCCGGCGGAAACTCCGCCTCGGCACGAAGCGTGATCAGGAGGCTGGCCAGGGCGCCGAGGCCGAGAACGCCGCCGATCAGGGCCGCGACGAGGCCGGCGAGCCCGGCGAGCGCCTGCGCGACGCCCATCAGAGGTCGCGGCCATCGACCTCGGGGGCGAGCCGCTCAATCGAGCTCTGGACCTTGTCCATGCGCGGATAGAGGGCGGCGGCGCGGCGGAAGGCGCCGAGCGCCCGCGCCTTGTCGTCCATGGAGAGGTAGAGCCGGCCGAGCGTCGCCCAGGCCTCGAAATGGCGCGGCTCCAGCACGAGGGCGCGCTGCAGGTCGGCGATCGCGGCGGCCTTGTCGGAGAGGTGCCAGAACACGCTGGCCCGCCGGCTCCAGCCCTCGGACCAGCCGGGCTCGAGCGTCAGCACCCGGTCCATCAGCTCGACGGCGAGGGGGAAATCCTGGCTCGCCATGGCTTGGCGGGCGCGCTCGGTGAGGAGGTCGGCGGTGGCGCTGCCCGACCGGTCGAGGCGCCGCTCGATCAGCTTGGAGATCCCGCGCGCCTCCGCATCGTCCTCGGAGTCGCGCAGGCGCGCGAACAACTCGTCGAGGCTCGCGGGCGGCTTGGGCTTGGCCGTCTCCGGCTTGTCGCGGTCCTCGGCCTGCGGCTCGCGGGACAGCGTGCCGGGCGGGGCCGCGGCGGCGGGATGCGCGGCGGCCAGGAGGGCTGCCAGGGCGAGGGGGAGGAGGCGCAGCATCGGGAGAGCTTGTGCGCCCCGCGCGCGCGCGTCAACGCGCTCGCTTGCCGCGCGGGCTCCGGCCGCGCGGAATGCGGCGCCCGCGGGCGGGAAGCCCGCGGGCCGCGGAGGGTCTCAGCCCTGGCGCGCCTTGAAGCGCTTCTGGGTCTTGTTGATCACGTAGACCCGGCCCTTGCGGCGCACGAGCTGGTTGTCACGATGCCGGCCGCGGAGCGACTTCAGCGAGTTGCGAATCTTCATCGGTTCTCTCTCGGCGCGGAGGTCCCGGCCGCCTGTCGGTTCAAGTCTCGGGAACGGGAGCGCCTCTCGGCATCCCCGGCGATGGCAGCGGACGCATCGCGGAAAGGCGGCTGCCTTATCAGGATTCGCCCCCGGGAGGCAAGACGGATCGGCGCGTCCCGCCCGCGTCTATCGTTCTCTCCAGGCTTTGGCGATCTGGTCGGTGAGGGGCTTGGTGAGGTAGGAGAGCACGGAGCGCTCGCCGAGCTGCATGAAGCTCTCCACCGGCATGCCCGGCACCAGCTTGGCCCCGTTCAGACGCGCCGTCTGCTCCTCGGGCACCTGGATGCGCGCCACGTAGTAGCTCATCCCCGTCTTCGGGTCGCTCGTCACGTCCGCCGAGACCCGGCTCACCACCCCGTCGATCTCCGGCGTCACCCGCTG
>NZ_SMNT01000038.1 GCF_004348265.1 Methylobacterium segetis | reverse complement strand
GTCCTGCACCGGGGTGACCGTGAAGCTGGCGCTGCTCGCCCCAGGGATGAAGTTCAGCACCCCACTACTGGGCAGATTAGCCACCGTATAGTCGCTGTTGGTCGCGGTGCTGCCAGAGAAGTCGATCGCCACCGATCCAGCCTGGCTCAGATCGCCGGTGCGGTTCACTGTGTAGGTGATCTTGGTGCCAGTGCCTTCGCCCACCGAAGCTGGTGCAACCGCGATGGTGTAGCTCGGGGGAGCCAGGGCATCGTCATCGACGATCGTGGCCGTGGCGGAGCTCGTCGCCCCCGGCGTGCCGCCGCCGGTGATCGTACCAAGCTTCGCAATGACGGTCTCGTTCGACTCGACCAGGTTGTCCTGCACCGGGGTGACCGTGAAGCTGGCGCTGCTCGCCCCAGGGATGAAGTTCAGCACCCCACTACTGGGCAGATTAGCCACCGTATAGTCGCTGTTGGTCGCGGTGCTGCCAGAGAAGTCGATCGCCACCGATCCAGCCTGGCTCAGATCGCCGGTGCGGTTCACTGTGTAGGTGATCTTGGTGCCAGTGCCTTCGCCCACCGAAGCTGGTGCAACCGCGATGGTGTAGCTCGGGGGAGCCAGGGCATCGTCATCGACGATCGTGGCCGTGGCGGAGCTCGTCGCCCCCGGCGTGCCGCCGCCGGTGATCGTACCAAGCTTCGCAATGACGGTCTCGTTCGACTCGACCAGGTTGTCCTGCACCGGGGTGACCGTGAAGCTGGCGCTGCTCGCCCCAGGGATGAAGTTCAGCACCCCACTACTGGGCAGATTAGCCACCGTATAGTCGCTGTTGGTCGCGGTGCTGCCAGAGAAGTCGATCGCCACCGATCCAGCCTGGCTCAGATCGCCGGTGCGGTTCACTGTGTAGGTGATCTTGGTGCCAGTGCCTTCGCCCACCGAAGCTGGTGCAACCGCGATGGTGTAGCTCGGGGGAGCCGCGGGACCGGTCCCGAAATCGAACTGGTCCGTCGCGGCATTGTAGGTCACCGCCGTCACGCCTGGGAGGGCGATGTCGAAGTCCTGGCCGGCCGTAAAGGTCTGATCACCGTTGACGTCGATCTGCAGGCGGCCGTCCTTGAACTGGATGTTCGAGGACGCGGAGAAGGAGGGGCCGACGGCCGTGTTGGTCGTGAGAGCTGCGAGCGTTGAGCCGTTCAGGCGCAGAAGGGCTTCCATGCCAGCCGAAAAGTCGATGTGATCGCCCGATGTGGCGACAATCGTGTCCGACTGGCCGGCCCCCACGTCGCTGCCGAACGCTGCCGCGAGGTAGCGATAGGTGTCGTCGCCGGCGCCGCCGTCAGCGGTATCGTTTCCGGCCCCGCCGATCAGGATGTCGTTGCCGCCACCGCCTGTGAGCGTGTTTGCCCCCCCATTACCGGTGAGGGTGTCGTTGCCGGCGCCGCCGATCAGGTTCTCGATGCTGGTCAGGGTGTCACTGCCAGCCCCACCCGTGTTTTGCGCGGCCGTGATCGCCAGGCTCACATTCACCGCCGTGGTGGCACTGGCGTAAGACGCCGTGTCGTTGCCGTCACCGCCGTTCAGGATGTCGTTGCCCGCACCGCCTTCGAGAACATCGTTGCCTGCACCGCCGTCCAGAATGTTGTTCCCGGCATTGCCGCTCAGCTTGTCGTCGCCGGAGCTCCCGGTCAGGTTCTCGATATTGACCAGGGTGTCTATCCCGCCAGCGCCCGTGTTCTGAGCCGTGGTTAGGGCGAGGCTGACGGTCACTCCCCCTGTCTTGATGTCCGCATAGGTGGCCGTGTCGATGCCGGCACCGCCGTCGAGCCTGTCGTTGCCCAGGCCGCCGGCAAGAAGGTCGTCATCTGCTCCGCCCGACAAGGAGTCGTTTCCAACGCCGCCGAACAGGATGTCGTCCCCGCCGGCGCCCGTCATCGTGTTGTCGCCATCCGTTCCGACCAGGATGTCGGTTGCCGCGCTGCCTACGAGACCGGCCGTGAGCGAATATTCGAATGCGCCCGTGTCTTTCAGTTGTTCTACGCGTTTCACCGTGCTCGTCGAATCGTACTGTCCCTGCACGGTGACAGTATCGCCGCCGCCCGCGTCGATGACGAGATCAGAACCGGACCGAAAGAACAGCATCTGCACTGCTTTTCGGCCGGTGAAGTACAGGCGGTCGATGATGCTCTGCGAGGCGTCACCGCCTTCCTCACTGACGATGTCGGTGCCGCTCCCGACCCCGAACTGATAGGTGTCCGCGCCTTTCAGGCCTTTCAGAAGATCGTTGCCCGTTCCGGCTCCGCTTCCGACCAGCACATCTGCCGAATTCGTTCCAGTGATCGTCGCCATGTCCGGCCCTCGGTTGGTCGACAAGAGCCTCAGGCGGACGCTCTGAGGTGAGTTCATAATCCCTTCGACCGGACGAAAACAGAACAACAATTCCGGAGTAGAGCGGAGCGTCTATCCAGATCGTGATGGCACCCTCTCGATCCGCCCGAAGTCCAGAGCCCGAGAACGGACAATGAAGCTGAAACACGCAAGGGATTTCATCACTCGATGCAGCGAACATCACCGGGACAGGAAATTTGGGATTACCCGCTGTTGACTAGGTGTCGGCATCCACCAAAATGATGACACCCGCCAACAACTGTACCTTTGTGGCCCGTTCCCCCGTCACGATCCGGCGGCCGTGTGAGCCCGAATCGCGAGACCGCCTGCGGCAAGATCGGCGGGCCTATGCCCATCGATTCGCCTGAGGGACCGCGCCGGATGAGGCAGGGTTCGTCGCCCCGAGTCGGGGCTGAGGAGGCTGCGAGGGATGCGCGATCGGCCAGGTTCTCCACGGCAGCGCCCGCATGACGGAGGCGGTCCGTCGCGCACGACAGCTCCGTCAAGAGCGTGTGAGGGCCGCCCCCAGGCGCTACGGCGTCAGCCCGGCGACGATGCAGACATGGCGAGCCCGACGGACAAGGGCGGACGCGGCCATAGGGCCGAGGAGCCCCGCTCGAATGTCCTGACGCCGGAGGAGGAGGCGCTCATCGTCGCCTTCCGGCGGCTCACATGGCTGCCGCTTGGACGGCTGCCTCTATAGAAGAGGGCAAGTTCTACCTCTTCGTCGCCACGACAGAACCTGGAAGCTCGCCTTTGCAAATCTGGAGGCGGAGGCCAACCGCTACAGGGCATCAGACTTCTCACGTGCGCTGCGGCCCATGATGCGGCCCTCTACCGGCAGGTGGCGGATCCAACAGTCGTTACGATCTTCTGAGGCCCCGCGACGGGGGTGGGCCGCGCCGGCGCGGTTCGAACTATCCGGACTAGCCATTCGTGATTACTGTGTCCTTGTGGCGGACTGCAGACCGTACGTGTATAGTCTCGCCCTGGTACGGTTGATCAAAGGCATGTCCATGAAACATCCGATCTTCAGTCCGATAACGAACTCACACACGTCCGGCGATCGGAGTGTCGCGTTCAGCCCGTACTTCCCGAATGCTGGACAGGATATCGCGAGCAAGACCAAAACGACGTTCTTCTGCCCTTACTTCCCCGTTCAGATGCGGACGGAGACAGGCGGCTGGCCGCTCGAAGCCCCGGCGGCCCCGAAGCGGAGCCCGTAGGAGACGACCGCGAGGCGAAGTGCATACGCAAGATTCCCGTTCGGTCTGAGCCGTACGAGTCTGGGGCGGTACGCCGAGGCAGGCAGGGGTGTCGCGACGGCGATACCGCACGGCAGGTTGATCCGGCCGGTGGCGCTCCTCCGCGAGTGGCTGGAAGCGGCCGGCATGAGGGACGGGCCCGTGTTCCGTCCCATCTCGCGCTCGGGAGAAGTCCGCGGCGCATTCACAGCGGGTTCGCACTGTAGCGCGCTCAACACCGTCAAGCCGCCCCCACGCGTCACGACGCAGGCCATGGCCGACATCGTGAAGACGTGTGCGACCGCTGCCGGCCTCGACGCCCCGACCTTCGGGGCCCGCAGCCTGCGGGCCGGCTACATCACGACAGCGGCCGAGCGGGGAGCGGATCTCGCCCGGATCATGGATCAGTCGGGACACCGCGCTCCGCGGACGGTGCTCGGCTACATTCGCCGGGCGAACGCTTGCAAAGATCAATCGAGCAGCGGGTTTCTCTAGGACAGCGGGGTTGCCCCAAGGTGATCCTGCGTAGCTCTTCCGGGTAAGACCGTAGGTCTGCGGCCTCCAAACAGGATGGAAGATGGCGGGCTTGGGAGCGGCGGAGGAGCGCGACCGCACCGGCATCGGCTTCATTTCAGCGATGGTGTGCAGGTGAATTCCAAAAGCCGCTCCGGCAGAAGCCGTAAAGCGGCGCGTGTGTTCAGAAGCGCCGCAGCCGAGAGCGAGCGACAGGCGCGCTGCGGACAGGGCAGCGATCAAACTGTGAAATCAACGGGGAACCGGGCTCGTCGCTCGATCAAGAGCAGGGGAAGCGGCCGAATGGATCTCATCCAATGTCGGCAGGTCGAGCCGGATCATCGTCTCGAAATGCCGGAGCGATCAGCGTCGGAGCGGTCGCACTCGGAAGCACAGACGGTGATCGAGGCTAGGTTCAGCATCTTGCGCCACTTTCGGTATGCGGAGGCGCTTTGGCGGGTAGGCGGACTGTCGACCCAGATCTGTATGATGCGGCGCACTACACGTAATACTTCAGATACTTGTCAAACCTCTCGAAGATATTTTAGAATAGTACCTCTGCGCGTCCATCTACACCAAAAGATTTAACTTCGAAGCCTTGCAACATTCTGCCTTTTAACATCTGTTGCGCCGAGGCTAGGTCGCCGTTCCGGAGAATGTCGCGGTCGAACGCTGTTTGGGAGCAACAAAGGCTTAGAGATTTCGCATGCGGCCGGAGGCACGCCCTGTTTTCTACAGCGAGAGCGGCCGCCGCGCTCGCCTCACCAACGGCACGCTGCTGCTGATCTCATGTCTCGCAGCGCTCGGATTGCTGGCCCTCGTCTACGGAATGCTGGTCGCGCCGCACCTGCCGGTGCCCGCCCCGGCGCCGTCCGAGACGGCGGCACCTGAGCAGGCGGTCGTCGCGCGCCGCGTCGTCGTGACAGACCCGATCAATCCGACATCGAACCGCCAAGTTCCGGCGTCGGCGGCGCAGGCCCTGCGCCTGGCCTACCTTTCCGGGAACGCCAACGCGGTCGACGCTCTCAAGCAGCGCGCCGCCGAGCTCGACGGCGTGCTGCCGGACTGGCTGGAGTTGCGGCAGGAGGACGGGCGCATCCGCATCCAGGTCGACGGCGACAGCGGCGAGGTCGCGCAGTGGCTCAAGGCGAACGCGCCGCGGCTGCAGATCTACCCGATCATCAACAGCAGCCTGACCAAGCACGAGACGAACCTTGCCTTCGCGCTCGGCGCCGCGCGCAGCAAGATCATCACCGAGATCATCGCCTATCTGGAGGAGAACGGCTTCCCCGGGATCACGCTGCAGGTTCCGGACGGGACCCCCTTCAACGAGCGCGTCATCCTGCACTTCGTCCGCGACCTTCGGGAGCGCTTGGCCGAGCGGCAGCGGAAGCTGATCGTCATGGCGAGCCTGACGGATGGGGCAACCCGCATCGGCGATCTCGCCCGGGTCGCGGACTCCGTGCTCGTGACGACGCACGACAACGTCCAGCACGGCCGCCCGGCCCCGGTCGCGCCCCAGGGCTGGATCGAGGCGCAGCTCGCCGGCCTGTTCGCGCGCGTGGACCCGGCCAAGGTCATCGTCAGCATCGGCTCGGCCGCGTTCGACTGGGGGCCGCTCGGCCGGATGAAGCCGGTCTCCGTGCCCGCGGCCTGGATGCTGATGCAGAACGGCGGCACGCCCCTCACCTTCGACCAGCGCTCGCTCAACGCCACGTTCCGCTATCGCGACGACAAGGGGCGGCCGCACGAAGTCTGGCTGCTCGATGCGGTCACCGGCTTCAACCATCTCCGCGCAGCCCTGGCCTACAGGCCGGCGGGCGTCGCCCTCTGGGCGCTCGGCTACGAGGATTCGGGGATCTGGTCGATGCTGGGCCGAACGAGGCTCCCCGACGCGCAGGCGCTCGCCGCACTCGAGACGCTGCAGCCGGGCGGGGACTATTTCGGCACCCTGAACGCGGCCCTGGTCTCCGCAACTCCGGGCGGGCCGGGCAAGCGCAGCTTCGCCTACAACGAGCGCATCGGCCTGATCGTCGGACAGTCGATCTCGGAGGCACCCAGGCAGGCGCGCGTGGCGACGTGGTCCCCGGTCGCGAAGGACATGGTCGCACTGACCTTCGACGATGGACCGGACCCCAACTACACCGCGAGGATCCTGGACATCCTCCGCGAGAAGGGCGCGAAGGCGACCTTCTACATCGTCGGCCGCAACGCCGTGCAGGTGCCGGGGCTGCTGCAGCGGATCTACGACGAGGGGCACGATATCGGGAACCACACGTTCTCGCACGCGCGCCTCATGGATAGCGGGCGGGAGCGCATCGCCGTCGAGCTGAACATGGCTCAGCGCGTCATCGAGGCGCAGACGGGGATCCGCACGACGCTGTTCAGACCGCCGGAGGCGTATACGAGCCTCTCCTTCCTCGACAGATCGCCGCTCCTCGTCGAGGTCGCGACCGAGCTCGGCTACCAGATCGGGTCGCTCGATGCGGATTCCTTCGACTGGGCGGCCGCCTCCTTCTCAGGCGTCCGCAAGAGCCACGTCGTCGATCACGTCGTGGGCACCGTCGCGAGTGGCCGAGGCCAGATCGTGCTCATGCACGATTCCGGCGGCAACCGGCAGCTGACCATCGACGCGCTGCCCGAGATCATCGACCAGCTTCACGCGAAAGGCTTCCGGTTCGTTACCACGCACGAACTCGTCGGCAAGCCGCGCGACGCCGTGATGCCGCCGACGCGGGCGCCGAGCTTCACGGAGTTCCTGAGCACCGAAGCTTGGCGCGCCGGGTCGCAAGCGGCGTCATGGTCCGGCGATGCCCTCCCGATCATCGCCATCACGACCTCCGTGCTCGCGATCTTCCGACTGACGCTGATCATCATCGGCGCCACCGCCCACCGTCTCCGGGGCGGCCACCGGGTCGCGGCAGGGGACTGGCAGCCGCGGGGGATCGCCGTCCTGGTGCCGGCCTACAACGAGGAGATCGTGATCCTGAAGACGATCCAGACGCTCCTCGCCTCCACCATCGCGGAGCGAATCGAGATCCTCGTCATCGACGACGGATCGACGGACGGGACCGCGTCGGTGGTGCGCATGGCCTATGCCGGGAACCCCGCGGTCCAGATCCACACCAAGGCGAACGGGGGGAAGGCCGCGGCGCTCAATTTCGGTCTCCAGAAGACATCGGCCGAGATCATCGTCGCCATCGACGGCGACACGGTGCTGCTGCCCGACGCGATCGAGCACTTGGCGCTCCACTTCGCGGACCCGGCGATCGGCGCCGTCGCCGGGACCGTCTCGGTGGGCAACCGGAAGACGCTCATCACTCGCTTCCAGGCGCTCGAATACACCCTGAGCCAGAATCTCGACCGCCGGGCCTTCGAGCTCATCAACGCCATCGGCGTCGTCCCCGGTGCGATCGGCGCGTGGCGGCGGGAGGCCCTGCTTTCAGTCGGAGGCTACTCCTCCGACACGCTGGCAGAAGATGCCGACCTCACGATCTCCCTGGAGCTCGCGGGCTGGAAGGTCGTGTGCGAGCCCCGGGCCCGCGCCCTCACCGAGGCGCCCGAACGGCTCGGCGCCTTCCTCAAGCAGCGCTTCCGCTGGATGTTCGGCACCCTGCAGGTCGCCTACAAACACGCCGGCGCGAGCCTGCGGAGGCCGTGCGGGATCTCCTTCATCCTCGTCCCGAACGTCCTCCTGTTCCAGTTCCTGTTCACCCTGCTCGCGCCGCTGATGGATCTGATCCTCGTCTTCACGGTGATCACCAGCGTCGTCGACATCCTCGCGACGGGATCCAGGGGCCACGGGCACGAGACGCTCGAGCTGCTCGCGGCCTACTGGCTGATCTTCCAGATCTTCGACTGCCTCGCCGGGACCGCCGCCCTGCTCCTGCACGGGCAGTCGACGGAGTGGCGCCTGCTGCCGCTCCTCGTCCTGCAGCGGTTCTGCTACCGCCAGCTTCTCTACGCCACTGCCATCCGAACCCTGCTGACGGCCCTTCGGGGAACCTTCGTCGGCTGGGGCAAGCTCGTCCGGACCGGGAGCGTCGACCTGCCGGTCGCGCCGGCCCGAAGCCAATGACACCAGTGCAGAAGGGAGTGGAGCAATGACGGAGAGAAACCTGCCCCTGGAGGTGCCCGCGAAGCGGGTTCTGCGGATGGCTCTGTGCACCGCGGTCCTGGGCCTCGCCTCGACGGTCAGGGCCGAGGATCTCGCGGAAGCCCAGGTTCTGGCCCAACCACCGAAGGTCGAGCGGCTGACCAGCGTGGAGATCAATCGCCCCGCCGCTTACGCCATCGGCGACAAGCTCAAGATCACCGTCTTCGAGCATCTGCAGCCCGAGGCGCGGGACGGCGAGGAGCGGCGGGACATCGTCGCCTCGGCGATCGAGCGGCCCGAACTGTCGGGTGAGTACATCGTCCAGGAAGACGGCAACATCTACGTGCCCCTGGTGGGCTCTGTCGCGGTCGCCGGCACGTCGTTCCAGGATCTCGATCACGCGCTGTCGAGCGCGCTCAGCGGCAAGCTCAACGGCTCGGTGCGGGTCGGGATCCAGCTCGCGGAACGGGAACCGGTCTACGTTCTGGGGCCGGTCGCCAAGCCCGGCCCCTACAAATACATTCCGGGCATGAGCGTGCTGCACGCGCTGGCGCTCGCCGGCGCGGTCGAGACGGCGCCGCAGGACCAGTGGCGCCTCCTCGACACGGCGCGGGAGAAGGAGCGCCTGCTCAAGTCGAGCGAGCGGCTGACCCGATCCCTCGCGCGGGCCGCGGTCCTCGTGGCTGAGCGCGACGGGTCGAAGCCCGCGACGAAGCGCCTGTTCGAACTCGTCGGCCCCCCTTCCGCCAAGTCACGCCTGACCGAGGCCGACACCTTCCGTCAGGTGGAACGGTCGAAGCGCAAGAAGCAGGAGGCCGCTATCGAGGCCGCCATCCAATCGTATGTGGCGGAGCTGACGATCCAGCGGAACAAGCTGGCGCAGGTCGAATCGAACATCGGCGATCGCAACCTGCGCGTGGATCACCTCAGCAAGCTTCGTGAGCGGGGGGCCACGACGGACGCGACCTTCTACACGAGCCTCACCGAACTCGGCGACGCCAAGGAGCGGTTCCAGGACGCCAAGGCCGTGATCGCCCAGACCGAGCACCGCATCTCCGATCTCCTGCACGACCGGCTCCGGATCACGGTCGAGGGCGAGGTCGACCGCGAGCGCGAGATCCGGGAGCTGCAGAGCATCATCGACGAGGAGGAGCTGACGCGGGCCGCCGTCAGCACCGCGCTCGCCCAGCTTCCGGGCATCCTGGAGAGCCAGGCCGCGAGCCGGAAGGAGATGACGCTCACGATCCTGCACCGGACGCAGTGGGGCATGAAGCGGCGCCCGGCGCAGGAGGACTCGGTTCTGGAGCCCGGCGACGTGCTGCAGATCACGCCCGCCCAGGCCGCGCGAGTCGCCTCGCAATGAGGCTCCTGGCCGTCAGCGCCCTCTTGGCCGCCCTGGTGATGACCGCCGGGGCGGCGGCCGCAGCACCCACGGGGCGGCCGGTCCATCTCGGCGCCTACTACGCCAGCTGGGCTGCGGAGGCGGGATCGGCCTCAGGTCTCGACGACCGGCTGGCCGGGGTCCCGGCCGGCGTGACCGAGGTTTTCCTCGCGTTCATGCGCCCGGATGCGACCTATTCCGGCAACCTCGATCTCACCGGCACCGGGCTGCAGGTGCCCTATCCGGGGCCGGTCCTGAAGGCGTCGATCGAGGCGCTGCGGGCACGAAGCCCCGGTATCCGGATCCTGGTCTCGGTCGGCGGCGAGGAATACGCGAACTGGCGCGGCTTCGATGCGCGCACGATCCGCCGCGTCGTCGAGGATTTCGGGCTCGACGGTGTCGATCTCGACTTCGAGCCGGCCGATCCCAAGTGCCGGCAGCGCTCGGGCCAGATGTCGTGCGACAGCGATACGCTGCTCCTCGATGTCGTCGAGGCCGCCCGCGCCGCCCTGCCGCGCCCGATCGCGCTGTGGCTCACGGCGACGAACACGGGCGCCTACGGGGAGGGCGCCTGGAGCGAGGCGCGCCCGATCGGGGGCCCGACCTATGGGGCGTTCCTGCCGCTCCTGCGCGACCCGGGCCGGCGGGCGCTCCTCGACGGCCTCAGCATCATGGCCTACGACGCCGGGCCGACCTACCGGCCGCTCGACGCCTACGCGGCCTACCGGAGCCGCTTCGAGGGCCCGATCCTGATCGGGTTCACGTCGCCGCCGGAAGCCTGGGGGGGCCACGTCTACACCGTGCCGAAGGCCGTCGAGACCGTCCGGTCCGCCATGCGGAAGGGCGCGAACGGGGCGATGGTCTGGGCGATCGGCAAGGAGGCGCCGTCCGATCCGGGCCCGGAGCGGCCGGGCCCCGACGACCTCATCACAGCCCTCATCCAGGCCGTCGCGATGAAGGACTAGGTCGGGGATCGAGCCTGCCCGGAGGCGCGGAACGGGTCCTGCGCCTCAGTCTCGCCTGCGAGGCAGCCCACCGGGCCATCGGCTAGGACGACGGACTGGGCCGAGGAGGTGCCGCAGATGGTCGAGCGCTTCTATTTCGATCTGGTGAGCGGGGAGACGGTGATCCTCGACAACAGGGGCATCGAGGCGGCGAGCCTCGAGATGGCGGTCGCCGCCGCGGAAGAGGCGCTCCACGAGCTTCGCGACACCGGCGAGGTCGGGGATTTCGACGGCGCCTGGACCCTGCTGATCCGGGATACCTGCGGGACGCTGATCCGGCGCATCGAGATCATGGCCTATCTCGCCGCGAGCTATCTTGGCGGGATCTGCGCCGGGTGGCTCCTGCTGCTGGGCGACATCTGACCGTAGGGGGACAGGGCGGGCCGCGAGACGGCGGTGGCATGGGCCTGTGGACCGCTCGGCCGCAAACGTCGTCTGCGGGCGCAGCAAGGTCATTGTCGAACCTCGCCGACCAACCGCGCAGGAATGAGGCTCGGGAGCATGCCAAAGTCGCTGCTGGTCTCAGCCGAACCAACGGCTTAGCCGAATGTCGACTCTCGGACGGCATTCCGATGACGGCTCCCCACCCGAACCAGGCACCTCAGCACGACATCACGGTCCCGGAACACCTCGCTCGCTCCACCTCGTCCTCCGGGGCCTCGAAGACGAGCGCATCGTGCGCCGGCAGGAGCAGGCGCACGGTGAGCTTCTCGGCCGCGAGCGCGCCCTCCATCCGCGTCATGGCGCGGCGGAGGATGTCGGCCGCATTGCCCTGAATCGGGGCGTTGATCGCCTGACGCTCGACGCTTCGCCTCTCCTGCCGGTCGTTCGGGCGGTTTCTGCGGATCAGAGGCCGATCTCGTCCCGCGCCGGCCTGTCGCGTCGGAGGATCCTGCCAGGACCAGGGCCTCAGCGGCCACGCATCGGCCACGCCCTTCGGCGTCGGGCGGGACGCTCCGCGGAATCGAGGCTGAGCGCCCGACATCGCGCGAGCGGCGACGCCCGGGACGCTGGATGAACGCGCTCGGCGCAAGCAACCCAAAGGTGCCGCCCGAGCCGAAAGGCCCGGTTTATTGCGACCATAAGTAGATGTACCGACGATCTGGGCATCATCGTCTGCAAGATCGGCCCACTCATCCAGATATGACACCGCGTTTCACCCTTCTTTAACGAGGATCATCTATCCATCACCCTGAACACGATCACAGCAAGATCAGGGGCGGACCGCGCCGTCATGCGTCACACTCGCTCGATCAAGGTCGCCCTGCTCGCCCCGATCGCGGGCCTCTCGGGCCTGCTGCTCTTCGCCGAGAGCCGCTCCTCGCTGGAAGCTTGGCGCGAGGCGCGCGCGGCGCAGACGATTCAGGCGTTCGACGGCGGGGCGACCAAGTTCGCGGCCGGCCTCTTCGAGGTGCTCATGGAGCGTCTCGCCACCAACAACGGGCTGCAGGCGGCCGGCCCGGCGGGCCCCGAGGTGCTGAACGAGATCAAGCGGCGGCGCCTGGCGGTGGAGCAGAATTTCGACGTGGGGCTCGCCGCCCTCGAGCAGTTCGATTTCCCCGACAAGGCGCAGCTGGTCGGCAACCTCAAGGCGGCGCTCCAGGCGGCGAACGCGGCGCGCCGCCAGGCGGATGCCGCGCTCGGCGTGCCGCGGGAGCAGCGCGACGAGACCCTGCGCAAGACCTTCGTCCCCAGCATCACGGCCTCGGTCAATGCCGCCCTGAAGGTCTGGTTCGCCGCCCTCCACGACGCCGCCGCGGGCGATCCCACCCTGGCACGCCTCGCGACGATCAAGGAACTCGGCTGGCGCATGCGCGACGTCGCGGGCCTCGAACGCTCGAACATCGCCTCCGCCATCACGTCCGGCGCCCCCCTCCCCCCGGAGCGCGTCGCGGAGAACGCCTCCATCCGCGCCCGGGTCGACCTGCTCTGGCAACAGCTCGAGAACCTGACGGCGGATGCGCAGACCCACCCGGCCATCCGGCAGGCGCTGACCGGCGCCAAGGACGCCTATTTCGGAGGGTTCCGGACGCTCGCCGACCAGATGCGGGCGGCCGGCGGCGAGGCCGGCTCGTACCCGATCCAGACGGCGCAATGGGTCGAGACCACGACCCCGCAGCTCGGCACGCTCCTGCAGGTGATGTTCGCGGCGAGCCGCGCCAGCGAGGTGCGGGCGGAGAGCCTTCGCCAGGACGCCCTCTGGACGCTCGTCTCGCAGCTCGGCGTCCTGCTCCTCGCGCTGGCCGCCGCGGCCGGTGCCGCGCTCGTCGCGCTGCGTGGGGTCGTCACGCCGCTCTCGCGCCTGACCGCGACGATCCACGCGCTCTCGGCCGGCGACACGGCCGTCGCGATCCCGGGTACGGAGCGGCGGGACGAGATCGGCGCGATCGCCAAGGCCCTGACGCTGTTCCGCGACGCCCTCGTCGAGCGGGCGCACCAAGCCGCGCTCACCGCGTCGCAGGCCGGCACGTCGGCGCTGCGGGCCCGGACGATGGCCGAGCTCGTCGGACGCTTCGAGAGCGAGGTCGGCGGCCTGGTGCAGGGTCTGGCGCGGTCCGCGTCCGAACTGGAGACGACCGCGACGATGATGACGGCCACGGCCGAGCGCACGAACCGGCACTCGGACCATGTCGCCGTGGCGGCCGAGGAGACGGCCGCAAACGTCCAGACGGTGGCGGCCGCCGCGGAGGAGCTCGCGGTCTCCGCGAGCGCGATCGGCGCGCAGATCGCGCAATCCTCGGCCATCGCCGGCAAGGCGCTCGAGGATGCGCAGCGCACCAACGAGACAGTGCAGACGCTGGTCCACGGAGCCCAGAAGATCGGCGACGTCGCGGCCCTCATCAGCGGCATCGCGGGCCAGACGAACCTGCTCGCGCTCAACGCGACGATCGAGGCGGCCCGCGCCGGCGAGGCGGGGCGCGGCTTCGCGGTGGTCGCCGCCGAGGTGAAGGACCTCGCCACCCAGACCGCGCGGGCGACCGAGGAGATCACGGGCCAGATCACCCAGATCCAGACCGCGACGAGCCACACGGCGGACGCGATCCGCGGGATCGGCCAGACGATCGAGGAGGTCTACCGGATCGCGGGCACGGTCGCGGCCGCGGCCGCGGAGCAGCAGGCGGCGACCCAGGAGATCGCGCGAACGGTCGCGAAGGCGGCGCAGGGCGCCGACGCGGTGTCGCGCACGATCGTCACCGTGCGCGAGGCGGCGACGCAGACCGGATCGGCGGCCGGTCAGGTCCTCGACGCGGCGGGCGCGCTGGCCGGGCGGTCGACCGTTCTCGACCGGGAGGTCGGAACGTTCCTCGCCGGCATCCAGGCCGCCTAGGGCCGCGACGGCCGGACGGTCCGGCCGTCCCGATTCCCGACCGCAGCGCGCCTGCGGGCTACACGCCACCTTCCGAACGCGGGCCCCGCCGGAGCGCGGCCCCTTCCCTCAATGCGCCTCTTCCCAGTTCCCGGCGGCCCGCGCCTCCACCGCCAGCGGCACCCGCAGCGTGATGCCGGGGTGCGGGGCCTCTTCCATCACCCGTGAGATCACGGGCAGCGCCCGCTCCACCTCGTCCTCCGGCGCCTCGAAGACGAGCTCGTCGTGCACCTGCAGGAGCATGCGCACATTGAGCTTCTCGGCCGCCAGCGCGCCTTCCATCCGCGTCATGGCGCGGCGGATGATGTCGGCCGCCGTGCCCTGGATCGGGGCGTTGATCGCCTGGCGCTCGACGCTCGCCCGCTCCTGCGGGTTGTTCGAGCGGATCTGCGGGTAGTGGCAGACGCGGCCGAACAGGGTCGTGACGTAGCCCTTGTCCCGGCAGAAGCGCTTGGTGTCGTCGATATAGGCGCGGATGCCGGGGAAGCGCTCGAAATACTGCTTGATGAAGGCCGAGGCCTCCTGCTGCGGGATGCCGAGCCGGTCGGCGAGGCCGAAGGCCGAGATGCCGTAGATGATGCCGAAATTGATGGTCTTGGCCCGGCGCCGCAGGTCCGGCGTCATCTCGGCGAGCGGCACGCCGAACATCGCGGAGGCGGTGGCCGCGTGGATGTCGATGCCGTCCGCGAAGGCTTGGCGCAATTGCGGGATGTCGGCGATGTGGGCCAGGAGCCGCAACTCGATCTGGCTGTAATCGGCCGAGATCAGCTTGTTGCCCTCGGCCGCCACGAAGGCGCGGCGGATGCGGCGGCCCTCTTCTGTCCGGATCGGGATGTTCTGCAGGTTCGGGTCGGAGGAGGAGAGCCGGCCCGTGGTGGTGGCGGCGAGCGAGAACGAGGTGTGGACCCGGTCGGTCCGCCGGTCGGCGTGCTCCTGCAGCGAATCCGTGTAGGTCGATTTCAGCTTCGAGAGCTGGCGGTATTCGAGGATTTTCTTCGGCAGCTCGTGGCCTGCCTGCGCGAGCTCCTCCAACAGCGTCGCGGGCGTGGCCCACTGGCCGGACGGTGTCTTCTTGGCGCCGGGCAGGCCCATCTTGCCGAACAGGATGTCGCCGATCTGCTTGGGCGAGGAGACCGAGAATTTCTCGCCTGCGTCCTCCTGGATCTCCTCCTCGAGCCGCGCCAGGATCTGGGCGAAGTCGCCCGACAACCGGCTCAGCATGTTGCGGTCGACCCGGATGCCCTGGCGCTCCATGCGGGCGACGACGGGGAGCAGCGGGCGCTCCAGCGTCTCGTAGACGGCGACGCGGCGCTCGGCGACGAGGCGGGGCTTCATCATCCGCCAGAGCCGCAGCGTCACGTCCGCGTCCTCGGCGGCGTAGGCGGTGGCCTTGTCCAGCGGCACCTTGTCGAAGGTGACCTTGGCCCGGCCCGTGCCCGCCACGTCCGAGAAGGTGATGGGCTGGTGGCCGAGATGGCGGCGGGCGAGCTCGTCCATGCCGTGGCCGCCCTTGCCGGCATCGAGCACGTAGGAGATCAGCATCGTGTCGTCGAAGGGCGCGACCTCGATGCCGTAGCGGGACAGGACCAGCCAATCGTATTTCAGGTTCTGGCCGACCTTGAGCACGCCCGGGTTCTCGAGGAGCGGCTTCAGGCGCTCCAGCGCCGCGTCGAGGGCGATCTGCTCGGGGAGCAGGCCGTCGCCGCCGGCCGCCGCGCCGTCGCCGAAGAGATCGCCGGCCTTGGCGTCCTTGCGGTGGGCGAGCGGGATGTAGGCGGCGCGCCCCGGCGCGGTGGCGAGCGAGACGCCGACGAGGCCCGCGCGGTTGGCGTCGAGGTCGTCGGTCTCGGTGTCGACCGCGAGGACGCCCGCCTCCTCCGCCTCGGCGATCCAGGCGTCGAGCTGCTCCAGCGACAGGATCGTCTCGTAGGACGCCGTGTCGAAGGGCTTCACGGCCTCCGCGGCGCGGGACGCGACGAGGTTCGAGGGGCCGGGCTCGGCCGCCGCGCGGGGCTTCGGCGCGGCATCCGGCAGGCCGAGATCGGCGAAGGGGTCGACCTCGGGGGGGCCTGCCCCCTCCGGCCGGTCGAGGCCGCCGGCCGCGGCCTCGGGGTCGGGCGGCACGTCGCCGAAGAAGGGCAGCGCGTCGCTGCCGCCATTCGCGTTGGCGTAGGCGTGAGGGGCGCCGCCGGGCAGGAGGCTCGGGTCCGGCTTCACCGCCTCGGGGTCGACGTGGAGCATCTGGGCGATGCGCCGCGTCAGGGTGTTGAACTCCATCGCCTTGAGGAAGCCGACGAGCCTCTCGGGGTCGGGCTTGGGCAGCCGCAGATCGTCGAGGGGGACGGGGACCGGCACGTCCTCCATCAGCGCCACGAGCTGTCGCGAGAGGCGGGCCTGATCGACGTTGGCGAGCAGCGTCTCCCGGCGCTTCGGCTGCTTGATCTCGCCCGCGCGCTCCAGCAGCGCCTCCAGGCTGCCGAATTCCTTGATCAGCGCGGCGGCCGTCTTGAGGCCGATGCCCGGCACGCCCGGCACGTTGTCCGAGGTGTCGCCGATCAGCGCCAGCGCGTCGCCGATCTGGCCCGGCTGCAGCCCCTCCCACTTGGCGATGATGGCCTCGACGTCGAGGTTGCGCTCGGGCCGGTAGCCCGGCTTGCCCTTGGCGCCCGATTCGAAATCGTAGAACCGCACCAGCGGCCCCACGAGCTGCATCAGGTCCTTGTCGGAGGAGACGATGATGACGCCGGCGCCCCGCGCCTCCGCCTGCCGGGAATAGGTGGCGATGAGGTCGTCCGCCTCGTAGCGCTCCAGCTCGACCGCGTGCAGGCCGAAGGCGCGCACGGCCTCGCGCATCAGCGGCATCTGGCGCTTGAGGTCGTCCGGCGCGTCGGGGCGGTGGCCCTTGTAGTCGGGGAACATCTCCTTGCGGAACGAGCCCTCCGACTTGTCGAAGACGATGCCGAGATGGGTCGGGCAGACGCCCGCCGCCCCCTCCTGCACGAACTGGGCGATCTTGGCGCAGAACAGCCGCACGGCCCCGGTCGGCAGCCCGTCCGAGGGCCGGAAATTGTAGCGCTCCGGCTGATTTATCGACTGGAAATAGGCGCGGAAGATGAAGGAGGAGCCGTCGACCAGGAGAACCTGATCGCCGGGGCCGACGGGGGGGCTGGTGTCGGTCATGGTCTCTGCGGGCGGACGGACAAGGAGGCGGCCTCCTGTCTAAAGGGCCGCCCGCCCGAAGGCTACGCCGCTCAGGTCGCGGCCCCCACCGTATCGGCCATCCGCGCCTGCCGCGTGCCGAGGGGCTGGGGCCGGCCGACCGTGGTGTCCTTGGCGGTCTGGTGCTCCATCTCGGCGTTGATCTCGGCCCCGACCAGCACGATGATCGTCGAGATCCAGATCCAGGTCATGAAGCCGATCGCGGCGCCGAGAGACCCGTAGGTCTCGTTGTACTTGCCGAAATTCGACACGTAGTACGAGAAGCCGACCGAGGCGACGAGCCAGAGCACGGCGGCAATCGCCGAGCCCCAGGTGACCCAGCGCCAGCGCGGCGCGTCGCGGCTCGGGCCGTAGCGGTAGAGCAGCGCGAGGCCGAGCAGGACGCCGAAGAGCAGCACGGGCCAGCGCAGGAGCGCGAGGTACCACGCGTCGGAGGAGAGCCCGATCGTGTTGAACACGACCGGCAGCACCACGATGCCGACGAGGGCGAAGACGATGAACAGCAGCGCCCCCGCCGTGAAGGTCAGCGAGCGCAGGTTGAGCCAGAGGAAATTGCGCTTCTCCCGCTCCTCGTAGACGATGTTGAGCGCGTCGAAGACCGCCTTCATGCCGCCGTTGGCGCTCCAGATCGAGAGCAGGAGGCCGGTGAAGAAGGTGAGGCCGAGCGTGGTGTCGCCCTTCTCGGCGATGCGCTTCACCTGCTCGCCGACGATGTCGAGGGCGCCTTGCGGCATCACGCCCTGCAGGCTCGCGAGGTGCTGGTTGATGGTCGAGACATCGGCCACCAGCCCGTAGCAGGAGACGAGGGCGGCGACCGCCGGGAAGATCGCCAGCAGCACGTAGAAGGTGACGCCCGCCGCGACCGAGACGAGGCGGTTCTCGCTGATGTCGTGGAAGACCCGCAGGCCGATATCCTTCCAGCCGCTCGCCGGGATCTCGGAGGGCGTGGTGGCGTCCCGGCCGCGACTCGTCTCGGTCGCGGCGACGCGGTGCGCGTCCTGGCCCTCATGGGAATCGGACGGCTCGCGCGGCGCCTCCGCCGGGCCGTTTCCCGCCGCCCGTGCGAGGGGCGCGCGGCGGCGCGGCAGGGCGACGAGGCCGAGCAGCGCGGTCGCGAGCGCCACCGTCCACACGGTCGAGTTCCGGCGCTCGAGGTTGTCGGTGCCCGTCACCGCGTCGTTTCGCGTAACCATCGTCTGCCCGTCCTCGATCTGACGCGTGATCCAGCGCAACAACGGACATCCTGCGGCGCGGTTTCACGCAATCGTGTTCGGCATCCACAGCGAGACCTTGGCCGCAGGCCGGTGAAATCTGGTCGCGTCATCCGCCAGCGGCCGCGAGATCGTTCGCCGACCGGCCGAAACGAGACCGCTCCGGGGCGTTGTCCCGTCGAGACCCCATTCCGGGATGCGACGGGCTTGTCCGACGTCGGATGTCCGTGCGGTTCGGCACGTCGAGTGCCCTGCGGCACGGATTTCGGCGCCAAGCTCGGCTAGGACGTGCCATCCCCGCTCAGCCGCAGCGTCCCGGGCTCCCCGCCCGGCGATCGCCACAGGAGACCCAACGCCCGTGCCGCACGCGACCGAGCTGATCGCCATCATCGCCCTAGGCCTCGTGCTCGCCTTCGTCTGCGGAATGGTCGCGCAGCGCCTCAAGCTGCCCCCGCTCGTGGGCTACCTGCTGGCGGGCGTCCTCGTCGGCCCCTACACGCCGGGCTTCGTCGGCAACAGCGAGCTCGCGGGCCAGCTCGCCGAGATCGGCGTGATCCTCCTCATGTTCGGCGTCGGGCTGCACTTCTCGATCAAGGACCTCATGGCGGTGCGCAGCATCGCGCTGCCGGGCGCCGTGGTGCAGATCGCGGTGGCGACCGCGATGGGCGGCGGCCTCGCCCTGGCCTGGGGCTGGAGCCTCGGGGCCGGCCTCGTCTTCGGCCTCGCCCTGTCGGTGGCGAGCACCGTGGTGCTTCTGCGCGCGCTCGAGGAGCGCGCCCTCCTCGACAGCGACAAGGGCCGGATCGCGGTGGGCTGGCTCATCGTCGAGGATCTGGCGATGGTGCTGGCCCTCGTGCTCCTGCCCGCCCTGGCGCCCTCCCTCGGCGGCAGCGAGGGCGGCGGCCATCACGGCGGGGGCGGCAATCTCTGGCTCACCCTCGGTCTGACGCTCGCCAAGGTCGCAATCTTCGCGAGCCTGATGCTGATCGGCGGGCGCCGCTTCGTGCCCTGGCTCCTCGACCAGGCGGCCCGGACGGGCTCGCGGGAGCTCTTCACCCTGGCCGTGCTGGCGCTCGCGCTCGGCATCGCCTTCGGCTCGGCGGAACTGTTCGGCGTCTCCTTCGCGCTGGGCGCCTTCTTCGCCGGGATGGTGCTCGCCGAATCCGACCTCAGCCATCAGGCGGCGGCCGATTCGCTGCCCCTGCAGGACGCCTTCGCGGTCCTGTTCTTCGTCTCGGTCGGCATGCTGTTCGACCCCGGCATCCTGATCCGGGAGCCGCTCTCGGTGCTCGCCGTCCTCGGCGTCATCCTCCTCGGCAAGTCGCTCGCGGCGGTGGCGATCGTGCTGGCCTTCCGGCACCCGGTCGGCACGGCGCTGACCATCGCGGCGAGCCTCGCGCAGATCGGCGAGTTCTCCTTCATCCTCGTCAGCCTCGGCCTGTCGCTGAAGCTCCTGCCGACGGAAGGGCGCGACCTCATCCTCGGCGGCGCGCTCCTCTCGATCACCCTGAACCCGCTCTTCTTCGCCCTCGTCGCGCGGATCGAGCGCCGGCTCGCCGACCGGCCGGAGCTGGCCGCCCGGTTCGAGCGCAGGGGCGCGGGCGAGGTCGCCATGGCGGTCGAGACGGCGCCGCGGCGCGGCCACGCGGTGGTGATCGGCTACGGGCGCGTCGGCAGCAGCATCGGCAAGGCGCTCCAGACCTGGGATTTGCCCTACGTGGTGGTGGACCGCGACCGGCGCCGGGTGCTCGAACTGCGCGAGCAGGGGATCGACGCCGTGTTCGGCGACGCCACCGCGCCCGGCATCCTGGAGGCCGCCGACATCGGCAGCGCGCATCTCCTCGTGCTCGCGACGCCGGAATCGCACAATACCCGCCGGCTGGTGGAGATCGCGCGGGGCGCCAACCCGCGCATCGACACGCTGATCCGCACCCACAGCGACGCCGAGCGGCGCCGCCTGGAGGAGCAGAAGGTCGGCCTCGTCCTGATGGGCGAGCGCGAACTCGCCCTCGGCATGACGCTCTACGCCCTGCGCAGCCTCGGCGTGAAGGAGGGCGAAGCCCGCCTCTTCGTGGATTCGAGCCGCCAGCAGAGCCGGGCCGAGCCGGAGGCCGAGATCGAGGCCGGCCCGGTGGCGCCGGAACTGCGCCCGCACAAGGAGGCGGACGCGGCGGAGGCGTGAGGGGCGCCCTGCGGCCCGCTCAGGCGGCGGCGAGCGCGGCCAGATCCGCCCCGGCGGCGATGTGCTCGGACGCATCGAGGATCTCGATGCCGACGAGCCGACCCTGCGCGTCGTAATCGAGGACGATTCCGGCCCGCACCTCCTCGCTCTCGACGATGCGATCGTCCGCGAGGCGAAGATAGAGGGCGTCAGCCTCGGGGTCGTAGCGTGTCTTCACGTCTGATCCTCCTCCGGCCAATTCGGTTCGGCAGACCGCGATGATTTCCGTCATGCACTCCTCGGCCGTTCCCCGGACGAGCGATGCGGATACGTTGTCGTACCGGTGGCGATAGACGTTCCCCGCATCGGCGATCTGACGCCAGGGGATCTGCGGATGTCGCCCGCGAACGTCCGGACCGACACGACGGCTCGTCTCGGAGATGATCTCCAGGCACCGCACGACGGCGTACAGGGTACGACGGTCCGTCTCGAAGGTGGCGAAGGACAGGTCCTTCGTAAATTCGAGGGCGGCCTCCGCGTTCTCGAGGATGCCGAGAAGCGCGCGGCGCTCGCGCTCAGAAGGCATCGATCAGGTCGCGCAGGGCGTCCGGCCGGACATGGTCCTTCAGGCACGCCCTGTTCGCGACATCGACCGGCCTCGGGAACAGGTCTTCGATGAACTGCACCACGCCGACATAGTCGTAGACGTCACGGACGGTGCTCTCGTCGATCTCGATCAGCACATCGACGTCGCTGTCGGGACCGAATTCGCCGCGCGCGGTCGAGCCGAACAGCCCGGCATGCCGAATGCCGAGGCGGCGCAATTCCCCCTCGTGGGATCGCAGGATGTCGATGGCGGCGGCACGGTCCATGGTCGGGAGCCTAGCCGGATCGTCGCGCTCCGCAACAGCCGGGCGCCCTCACCCCGCCAGTTCCCGCCCCAGCGCCTCGACCCGACGCAGGTCGCCGACGAAGGTCTCGTAGGCCTCCTGCTTCGCCTCGTCCGGCAGGCGCAGCAGGTAGGAGGGGTGGACCGTGATGAAGCCCTGGAAGCGGTTGTCGAGGCGCTCGAAGCGGAAGGGGCCGCGCGCCCGGGTGATCGGGATCGCCTTGCCGGTCAGCGCCAGGACCGCGGTCGCGCCCAGCGCCACGACAAGCTTGGGGGCGACGAAGTCGAGTTCGCGGTCGAGCCACCAGCGATAGTGGCTGACCTCGCCCGCCGTCGGCTTCTGGTGGATGCGACGCTTGCCGCGCTCCTCGAACTTGAAGTGCTTGACCGCATTCGTGAGATAGCAGGCCGACCGGTCGATCCCCGCCTCCGCCATTGCCCGGGAGAGGAGTTGGCCCGCCGGGCCGACGAAGGGGCGGCCCTGGCGGTCCTCCTGGTCGCCCGGCTGCTCGCCGACGAAGGCGATCGCCGCGCCGACCGGCCCTTCCCCCAGCACGGCCTGCGTCGCGCCCGGCACCAGCGGCTCCGAGCGGCGGATGATACCGTTCAGCGCGTCGAGCGAGGCGGGATCCTGATCCGCCATCGCGGCGAGCGCGCGGGCGGGCTGGCGCTTCGTGGGCATCTGCGGCTCCCTCTCGATCATCGCGGCGGTGCGGGACGAGGCCTGGCGGATCAGCGCCGGGATCGCGGCGGTCTCGGGCATGTTGTGCCAGTATTTCTTCGGCATCTCCGCCCGCATGGCGCGCAGGTTCGTGCGGGCCGGGTTGAACGTGCTCTCGTAGTAATCCCGCCAGCCCGCCTCGAACCCGTCGCCCGGCGGCACGTCCTCGCGCCGGCCCGGCGGGCCGAAGCGGAGCGCCTCCCCGTCCCACCGGGCCGAGCCCTCCGGCGTGAGGATCGTCCAGGCGAGCGAGCGGAACCGGTCCACGAAGAAGGGCGCGGCGGCCTCCAGGATGTGGTGCTCCGGCTCGAACCAGGCGACGAAGCGCTCGGTTCCGGCCTCCGGCACCCGCCGGAAGCGCAGGAAGGCGTGCATCTTGTGAAGGTCGCGCTGGATCGCCTTGCGCATCCCGTTGAGCCGGTGAACCAGGGGATCGCTGGCGATCTCGAGGAGATCGCGCTCGCCCGCGCGGATGCGCCAGATCAGGGCGTAGAGCAGCGCGTAGCGCTCGGGGTCGCGGTGGGGCACCACCATCGGCACGAGCGCGGCGGCCGCCCGCGGCAGCGCGACCGGCGCGTCCGAGGCCGCGGGCGCCTCCGCCCCGAACAGGCAGGCCGAGTCCGCCGCGGCGGACCAGACCACGCGCTCCGGCGGCACGCCCTCGGCGACGAGCGCGCGCACGGCCGCGCGAAAGCCCTCGAGGTCGGCGCCGGGGCGCAACGAGACGGCGCGGGTGACCTCTCGTTCCGAGAGGGACAGGGTGAGGGGAGCGAGTTCTCCGGATGCACCGGTGTCCCTCACCCCTGCCCTCTCCCGGACGGGAGAGGGGTTCCGGCGCGGTTCCTGGCCCCGCATCTCAGAACAGGCTCAGCTGCGCCGCCGGCTCGGCGAGGCGCGCGCGCAGGTCGAGGCGGTCGGTCAGCGCGGTCGGGCGGTAATCGGCCGCGATCAGGAAGGGCCGCGCCCGCTTGAGCCCCGAGGTGAGGCGGGCGACGTCGTCGAGGCGCAGGCTCGTGTGGCGGCGGGCCTTGAGGATCTTGTCCACCGCGCGCGCCCCGAGGCCGGGGACCCGCAGCAACATCTCCCGGTCGGCCCGGTTCACGTCGACGGGGAAGCGATGGCGGTTCTTCAGCGCCCAGGCGAGCTTCGGGTCGACGTCGAGGGCGAACATGCCATCCTCGGTCGCGTCGGCCACGTCGTCGGGGCTGAATTCGTAGTACCGGATCAGCCAGTCCGCCTGGTAGAGCCGGTGCTCGCGCTGGAGCGGGGGGGCCTTGAGCGGCAGGATGGTCGAGCCGTCGGGGATCGGGCTGAAGGCCGAGTAATAGACCCGCTTCAGGCCGAACGTGCCGTAGAGATGCGCGCTCTTGCGGATCAGGGCCTCGTCGGAGGTCGCGTCCGCGCCCACGATCACCTGCGTCGACTGGCCGGCCGGCGAGAAGCGGCGGCGCTCGGCCTTGGCCTCCGCGATGCGGCTGCCGATCTGCTCCATCGCCCCCTGGATCGAGGCGCCGTCCTTCTCCGGGGCGAGGCGCTCCAGGCTCGCCTCGGTCGGCAGTTCGAGGTTGATCGAGAGGCGGTCGGCGTAGAGGCCCGCCTCCTCGATCAGCCAGGGGCTCGCCTCGGGAATCGACTTCAGGTGGATGTAGCCGCGGAAGCCGTGCTCGCGGCGGAGCGTCTTCGCGACGCGGGTCAGGAGTTCCATCGTGTGGTCGGGCGACTTAATGATGCCCGAGGAGAGGAACAAGCCTTCGATGTAGTTGCGCTTGTAGAACTCGACCGTGAGCGTCACGACCTCGTCGACCGTGAACTTCGCCCGCCTCACGTTGGACGAGCGGCGGTTGACGCAATAGGCGCAGTCGAACAGGCAGTAATTCGTCAGCAGGATCTTCAGGAGCGAGATGCAGCGCCCGTCCGGCGTGTAGGCGTGGCAGATGCCGGCGCCCGTCGTCGAGCCGAGCCCGTCCTTGCCCGCGACCCGCTTCGGCGCTCCCGACGAGGCGCAGGAGGCATCGTACTTCGCGGCATCGGCCAGGATGCGCAGCTTCTTGGCAAGCGTCTCGTCCATGGGGACAAGATGCCGCTCGTTCGCGGTTTGTTCAAGGAGCGGGGCGGCACCGTCCCGCGCCGTGGCGCCGCACCCCGCCACACGCGGGCCCCCTCTCCCGTTCGGGAGAGGGTTGGGGTGAGGGGTGCGACATCCCCGGACGGACCTGACCCCCTCACCCGGCCGGCTGGCGCAGACGCGACCTCTCGAAGGAGAGAGGCGGGGTGCCTCAGCCCTGCTTCAGCGTGGCGTTCAGCGTGATCTCGGCGTTGAGCACCTTCGAGATCGGGCAGCCCGTCTCGGCGGCGTGGGCGAGCTCCTCGAACTTCGCCTGGTCGATGCCGGGGATCGTGGCGGTGAGCGTGAGGGCGGACTTCGTCACCTTGAAGCCGGCGCCGTCCTTCTCCAGCGTCACGACCGATTCCGTCGTCATCTCGGTGGCGGCGAGGCCCGCCTCCTGGAGCTGGAAGGCGAGCGCCATCGTGAAGCAGCCCGCATGGGCGGCCGCGATCAGCTCCTCGGGGTTGGTGCCGGGCTTGTCCTCGAAGCGGGTGTTGAAGCCGTAGGGCTGGTCCGAGAGCACGCCCGACCCGGTCGTGATGCGGCCCTTCCCCTCCTTGCCATTGCCCTGCCAGACGGCGTGCGCCTTGCGATTGATCATCGGGATGTCCTGTCGTGGCGGGCGCCCCGCGCGGGATGCGCGGGCATGGCCCGGATGCCATCCCGAGGTGGAGCGGCCTCGCGCGAAATCCAGCGGCGCGGGGTGGGCTCAGCCGAACCCGCCCGCGCCCTCGTCATCCCTGCCGGCCTCGCCCTCCGCGTCCACGGTGCGGCGGGCGAGATCGTAGGGGAAGCCCGCCCGGGCGAGCGCGGCGAGGTCCCGGTCGCGGTTGGCGGCCCGCGCATCCGGCCGGCGGAAGGGTCCGAGGCGGCGGCGCTTGGCGTAGGCCAGGGCGGCGGCCTCCTCGGCCAGGGCGGGCTCGCCCTCGGGCGCCGCCTCGCGCTCGGCCTCCATCGCCGCCTCGATCGTGTCGCGGGGGACGCCCTTGGCCGCGAGCTTGGCGGCCGCGCCCCGCGCCGAGGCGCCGCGGCGGCGGAGCGTGGCGAGCCGGGCCGCGGTGAAGCGGGCATCGTCCACGAGGCCCGCGCGGACGGCCCGCGCCACGGTCTCCTCCACGAGGGGAGCGAAGGCGCCGGCCTCCTCGCCGCGGGCGCGGGTCCGCTTCTCGACCCGCCGCCGCAGGGTCCGCCGCAGCATCTCGGTCGAGGCGCTGTAGCGCTCGAGATAGTGGAGGGCCGCCCGCTCGAGCCAGGCCGCCGTCACGGGCGGCGCGGGCCTTGCTTCACGATTTCGCGGCGGCGCAACGTTTGGCGGAGTCACCGGTTCTTCACCTTTCGGACAGGATTACGATTCATGACTGGGTCATGGAAAGCACGAAACGCAGAGGGAAGCGGCCCGCGCTGCCCGCGCTCCTCGTGAGACGCGAGTGGCTCCTCGTCCTGCTCGCCCTCGGGCTCGCCGCCACCGCGGCGGCCGTCGTCTACCTGTCGCGCCCCACCACCCTCACCGTCGCCGTCGGCCCCCGCGACGGCGCCGAGGCCGCCCTGATGGAGGCCTACGCCAACGCGCTGGCCCGCGGCCGCGAGGACGTGCGCCTCAAGATCATCCCCTACGACGACGTGCGCGACAGCGCCGCCGCGCTCCAGGGGGGCCGCGCCGACCTCGCCGTGGTGCGGCCCGACGTCCACATGCCCGAGAACGGGCTGACCCTCGCGATCCTGCACGACGAGGCCCTCGTCATCGCCGCCCCCGAGGCCAGCGAGATCGACAGCTTCCCCGATCTCGCCCGCAAGCGCCTCGGCATCGTGGTGCGCCACAACGCCGACCTGCCCTTCCTGACGAACCTGCTCGCCTTCTACGACCTCGCCACCGCGAGCGTCGAGAATGCCGAGCCCGAGCTGAACCCGGGCCGGGTCGCCCTCGTGCAGCTGAAGCCCTCCGAGGTCACCGCGGCCATCGCCGAGAAGCGGGTCGACGCGGTCGCCGTCATCGCCAACCCGGCCTCGAAGGTCGCGGGCCAGACGGTACGGGCGGTCGAGCTCGGCACGCCCGACCGCAAGATCGACCTCGTCTCGGTGCCGGACGGCGAGGCGATCCTGACGCGCTTCCCCGAATTGCAGGCGGTCACGATCCCCGCCGGCACCTTCGGCGGCCGGCCGAAGCGCCCGGACGAAGAGGTGAAGACGGTGGGCGCCTCCTACCGGCTGATGGCGCGCGGCGCGGTCAGCCGCGTCGCCGTGGCCTCGGCCACCCAGCACCTGTTCGAGTGGCGCTCGAAACTCGCGGCCTCGGCGCCGATCGCCAAGCTGATGAAGGCGCCCGACTTCGACACGACGGTCGCGGCGACCTCCGCCCGGCTTCCGAACCACCCGGGCGCGGTCGACTATTTCGAGCGCGAGCAGCAGACCTTCCTCGACCGCTACGAGGACTACATCTACCTGTTCGCCTTCTTCGGCGGCACGATCGGCTCCGGGATCGCGTGGCTCGGCCAGCGGCTCGCCCGCAAGCGCCGGGAGCGCATCGACGTGGTGCTCGACCGGCTCCTCGACATCCTGCGGGAGGTGCGGGCCGCGACGGGCGCGGCGGAGCTCGACGCCATCGCGATCGAGACGGACGAGCTCGTGGCCGACGTGGTGCGCTATGCCCGCGAGCGCACGATCGACAACCGGACGGTGAGCGCGCTCATCCTCGCCGTCGACGCGGTCCACGCCGCGATCGGCGACGCCCGCCGCCAGCTCGGCACGGCCGAGGCCGAGACGCGCTCCGGCGCCCGGGCGCGCACGGCGCGGCTGCTCTCGCTGAACATGCCGGCGGCGGAGTAGGCCGCCCCGGCTCTCGCCTCCGGGAGAGGTCGAGTCCCTGTCGGCGGGCGACGTGAGCTTGTGCGGCCTCTCCGGAAGACCCTGCAGCCCTCGCCCCTCCCGAACGGGAGAGGGGGCGCCGCGCCCCGCATTTGCTCCGCTTCCCGATCCTGATACAGGAGGCCGGTCCCGACCGCGGAATCCCATGCATGACCGAGACCCGCCCGCCCTGGACGCCAGGGAATCCGGCGTGAACCCCGTCCACATCATCATGGTGGAGGACGACGAGGGGCATGCCCGCCTGATCGAGCGCAACATCCGCCGCGCCGGCGTCAACAACGAGATCACGGGCTTCCGCGACGGCACCTCGGCGCTCGCCTACCTCCTCGGGCCGGACGGCTCGGGGCGGGTCCAGGCCGGGCGCTCCCTGCTGATCCTGCTCGACCTCAACCTGCCGGACATGACCGGGATCGACATCCTGGCCAAGGTGAAGGGCAACGAGCACCTGCGCCGCTCGCCCGTCGTGGTGCTGACCACCACCGACGACCAGCGCGAGATCCAGCGCTGCTACGATCTGGGCTGCAATGTCTACGTGACGAAGCCCGTGAACTATGAAGGTTTCGCCAACGCGATCCGCCAGCTCGGACTGTTCTTCTCGGTCATGCAGGTGCCCGAGACTCCCTGATCCGCGTTGCCCTTTTGCGGCTTCAATGGCGTGCGATGAATCGGCGTCGCGCTTGCCCGGCCGTCCGGTCTGCCGATGGAGTTCGTGACCCGCGGTGGCCCTGCGCATCCTCTACATCGACGACGATTCGGGCCTCGTCCGCCTCGTGGCGCGGGCGCTGCGGTCGCGCGACATCGTCGTCGAGCATGCGGCCGACGGCGCCGCCGGGCTCGCCCGCGTCGCGGAGGGCGGCATCGACGCCATCGCCCTCGACCATCACCTGCCCGGCGAGACCGGCCTCGACATCCTGGCGCGCATCCGGGCCCTGCCGAGCCCGCCGCCGGTGATCTACGTCACCGGCTCGGACGACCTGCGGATCGCCGTCTCCGCCCTCAAGGCCGGCGCCGCCGACTACGTGCTGAAGGACGTGGCCGGCCATTTCCGGGAGCTTCTGGCGGAGGCGATCGAGGCCGCGCTCGCCCAGGAACGGCTGCGCCGGGAGAAGGCGAAGGCCGAGGAGCGCCTCGCCGCGAGCCAGGAGCGCCTGAGCCTCGCCCTCGGAGCCGCCGGCATGATCGGCACCTGGGACTGGGACCTCGTCGACGACCTCGTCTACGCCGACGGGAACTTCGCCCGCATCTACACGGTCGATCCCGAGCGCGCGGCCCGCGGCGCGCCGCTCTCCGAGTACATCCGCAATTTCCACCCCGCCGACATGCCCGCCTTCCAGGCGGCCCTCGACCGGACCTTCGCGCAGGGCGACGAGTTCTCCTGCGAGTACCGCATCCTCCAGCCGGACGGCAGCGTCCGCTGGATCCTCGCCCGCGGGCGCCTCGTGCCGGATGCCGACGGGAAGCCCGCCCGCTTCGCCGGCGCCTCGGTCGACATCACCGAGCGCAAGCTCGCCGAGGAGCGCCAGCGCCTGCTGATGCAGGAACTCGCCCACCGGGTGAAGAATACCCTGACCCTGGTCCAGGCCATCTGCCTGCAGACCCTGCGCGGGGACGCCACCCTGCCGGAGGCCCGGGAGGCCGTCACGGCGCGGCTCCTCGCGCTCGCCCAGGCGCACGACCTCCTGCTCCAGGGCAGCTGGACCGAGGCGAGCCTGCGCACCCTCGTGGAGGGCACGGCGCGCCTGCACGGGCACGGCGACGCCGAGCGCTTCCGGATCTCGGGGCCGGACATGACGCTCGGGCCGAAATCCGCCCTCTCGGTCGCCCTCGTCCTGCACGAGCTCGGCACCAATGCCGCGAAGTACGGCGCCCTCTCGACGCCGGAGGGGCACGTCGCGGTGACCTGGGGGCAGGAGGCGGATTCCGGCGAGCCACGCCTGAATTTCCGCTGGCAGGAGGTCGGCGGGCCGCCCGTGAAGACGCCGAGCCGGCGCGGCTTCGGCTCCCGCCTGATCGAGCGCAGCCTCGCCGACGGGATCGGCGCGGAGGTGCATCTCGGCTATCCCGAGACGGGGGTGACGCTCGCCCTCAAGGCGCCGCTCGCGGCGCTGCAGGCGAGCTGAGGGGCCGCCCGGACGATCCGCCGCCTCAGGCCGCCCGCCGCGCCGCCGCGGCGATGCGCGCCTCCGCCTCCGCCCGGTCCGCCTCCATCCACGCCGCGCAGCGGGCGAGGATCTCGGGCGAGGCCGTCTCCGGCCGGCCCGAGGCGAAGGGCGGGGCGGGAGCGTATTCGAGGAGCAGGCCCACCGCCTCGGCGTCGACCGGGTCGGCGAGCTCGGCCGCCAGCGTGAGCGCGAAATCGATCCCGGCCGTGACGCCGCCGCCGGTGACGACGCTCCCGTCCCGCACCACCCGCTCCGCCACGGGAATCGCCCCGAAGGCGGCCAGCGCGTCGTGGAGCGCCCAATGGGTCGTGGCCCGCCGCCCGCGCAGGAGCCCGGCTGCCCCCAGCACCAGCGCGCCCGTGCAGACCGCCGTGACGAAGCGCGCGCCCGCCGCCTGCCGGCGGAGGAAGGCGAGCGTCGCCTCGTCCTCGAGGAGCGCCAGCATGCCGAGGCCGCCGGGCACGCAGACCACGTCGAGGGGCGGGCATTCGGCGAAGGTCGCGGTCGGCATCAGGGGGAGGCCGGTGACGCTCCGGACGGGGCCGTGCTGCGCCGCCACGAGATGGATCCGGGTGCCGGGCAGCGTGGCGAAGATCTCGTAGGGGCCGGTCAGGTCGAGCTGCTGGATTCCGGGAAAGAGCAGGAAGCCGATCTCCAGCGGCGGACGGGTCTCGGGGTTCGGGGAGGGTGTCGCGTCGTTCATGGGGCTCGAGCTCAGGGATGGACGACCGGAGACTAGCGGGCGATGCTGCGGCCGAGATGCCAATCCCCCCTCGCTTTCGGCCAAAGCCCCGGCACAGCGTCGAGGTCCTCGCCTTCGCGGACCTGCAGGTCCTCGACGCGGCGGGGCCGCTGCAGGTCTTCGCCAGCGCCAACGAGCTGACGGGGACGGAGGCCTACGCGACGCGGCTCGTCTCCGAGGGCGCAGGCCCGGTCGCGGCCTCGGCCGGGATCAGCCTCGCGACCGACCCGCTGCCGGACCCGGGGACGCCGCTCGGGACACTGCTGATCCCGGGCGGGACCGGGATCTTCGCGGCCGCCGAGCGGGCCCCGCTGCGGGACTGGGTGGTGCGGCGCGCCGCCTCGGCCGAGCGCGTCGTGTCCGTCTGCACCGGCGCCTTCCTGCTGGCGGAGGCCGGCCTGCTCGACGGGCGCCGGGCGGTGACGCATTGGGGCTGCTGCGCGCGCCTCGCGTCGCGCTACCCCGCGGTGCGGGTCGAGGCCGACCCGATCTTCGTGCGCGACGGCTCCGTCTGGACCTCGGCCGGCGTGACGGCGGGGATCGACCTCGCCCTCGCCCTGGTCGAGGCCGATCTCGGACGCGCCGCGGCCCTGGCGGTGGCCCGCCACCTCGTCGTCTTCCTGAAGCGGCCGGGCGGGCAGGCCCAGTTCTCGGCGGCCCTCGACCTCCAGGCGGCCGACGACCGCTTCGGGCCGCTCCACGCCTTCATGGCCGACAACCTCGCCGCCGACCTGTCGGTGCCCCGGCTCGCGGCGCGGGCCGGGATGAGCCTGCGCAGCTTCGGCCGCCACTACCAGAGCGCCACCGGGCGCAGCCCCGCCGAGGCGGTGGAGGACTTGCGCATCGAGGCGGCGCGCCGGCTCCTCACCGACACCCGCCTGCCGGTCAAGCAGGTCGCGGCCCGCTGCGGCTTCGGCTCGGAGGAGACGCTGCGGCGCGCGTTCCTGCGCCGCCTCGGCGTCAGCCCCCAGGATTACCGCGCCCGGTTCTCCGGCGGGGCGCCCTGAGCGGCGGCGTGCCCTGAGCCGCGGCGCGCCGGGGCCTCAGCTCCGCAGGCCCGGCGCCTCCTGGCCGGTGCGGGCCACGTACTCGGTGTAGCCGCCGCCGTACTGGTGGATGCCCTCGGGCGTCAGTTCGAGCACCCGGTTCGAGAGCGCGGACAGGAAGTGCCGGTCGTGGGAGACGAACAGCATGGTGCCCTCGTAGCCCGAGAGCGCCGTGATCAGCATCTCCTTCGTCGCCATGTCGAGGTGGTTGGTGGGCTCGTCGAGGACGAGGAAGTTCGGCGGGTCGAACAGCATCAAGGCCATCACCAGCCGGGCCTTCTCGCCGCCCGAGAGCACCCGGCAGCGCTTCTCCACGTCGTCGCCCGAGAAGCCGAAGCAGCCGGCCAGCGCCCGCAGCGAGCCCTGCCCCGCCTGGGGGAAGGCGTCCTCCAGGGACTGGAACACCGTGCGCTCGCCGTCGAGGAGGTCCATGGCGTGCTGCGCGAAGTAGCCGAGCTTCACGCTGCCGCCGAGCGCCACCGTGCCGTCGTCGGGCTGCGCCGTGCCGGTGACGAGCTTGAGCAGGGTGGACTTGCCGGCGCCGTTGATGCCCATCACGCACCAGCGCTCCCTGCGCCGCACCGCGAAGTCGAGGCCGGCATAGATGCTGCGGCTGCCGTAGCGCTTGTGCACGTTCTTCAGGCTGACCACGTCGTCGCCCGAGCGGGGCGCGGGCGGGAAGTCGAACAGCACCGTCTGCCGGCGCTTGGGCGGCTCGACGCGCTCGATCTTGTCGAGCTTCTTCACCCGGCTCTGGACCTGAGCGGCGTGGCTCGCCCGGGCCTTGAAGCGCTCGATGAACTTGATCTCCTTGGCGAGCATCGCCTGCTGGCGCTCGAACTGCGCCTGCTGCTGCGATTCGTTGAGCGCCCGCTGCTGCTCGTAGAAGGCGTAGTCGCCCGAATAGGTGGTGAGCGCGCCGCCGTCGATCTCGACGATCTTGGTGACGATCCGGTTCATGAACTCGCGGTCGTGCGAGGTCATCAGCAGGGCGCCGTCGTAACCCTTGAGGAAGGATTCGAGCCAGATCAGGCTCTCCAGGTCGAGGTGGTTGCTCGGCTCGTCGAGCAGCATCACGTCAGGCCGCATCAGGAGGATGCGGGCGAGCGCGACGCGCATCTTCCAGCCGCCCGAGAGGCGCCCGACATCGCCGTCCATCATCTCCTGGCTGAAGCTGAGGCCGGCGAGCACCTCGTAGGCGCGGCCTTCGAGGGCGTAGCCGTCGAGCTCCTCGAAGCGGGCCTGCACCTCGCCGTAGCGCTCGACGAGGGCCTCCATCTCGTCCATCCGGTCGGGATCGGCCAGCGCCGATTCGATCTCCTTCAGCTCCGCCGCGACGACGCTGACGGGCCCTGCGCCCGCCATCACCTCCGAGACGACGCTGCGTCCCGACATCTCGCCGACATCCTGGCTGAAATAGCCGATCGTGATGCCGCGCTCGGCCAGGACCTGGCCCTCGTCGGGCTCCTCCTGGCCCGTGATCATCCGGAACAGGGTCGTCTTGCCGGCGCCGTTCGGGCCGACGAGCCCGACCTTCTCGCCCTTCTGCAGGGCGGCGGACGCCTCGACGAAGACGAGTTGCCGGCCGTTCTGCTTGCCGATCTTCTCGAGGCGTATCATGCGTGCCGAAGGGGTCCGGGAGCTGTCGGGGGGTGGATCCCCGGCCCCTTACGGCATGGGCGGCGCGGGCGAAAGGGGCCGCCCGGCCGCGGGGCTCAGCCCGCCTCGTCGAGTTCCGGCCCGCGGGTCACGTCGAGGCCGCCGCCCGCGCCCGGGGGCGGCCCGACCGTGACGGGCGCACCCGTGCGGGCGGATTCGTAGATCGCCTCCATCAGCACGTGGTCCTGCAGCCCCTCCTCGCCGGGCGTGCGCGGGCGGCGGTTCTCCAGCACGCAGCGGGCGAAGTGGTCGATCTCCAGGGCGAACTGGTTCTTCTGCGCCAGCACGCGGTTGTCGCGCGATTCCTGCGGGCCGTCCTTGTGGGAGACGATCAGGCGCTGGCCCTCGTAGGCGAAGGCGTTCTCGAGCGCGATGTCGGCGGCCTGCGTGTGCACGCTCATGCGCCGCGCCTCGTGGACGCCGTAGCTCGTCAGGCATTGCGCGATCGTGCCCGAGGGGAAGCGGAGGGTGAAGCTCACCGTCTCCTCGACCTCGGCGAATTTCGGATCCTCGGGCGGCGAGAAGATCTGCGCCTGCACCGAGACCGGCTCCTCGCCGAGGACGGCGCGCGCCGGGTTGAGGCAGTAGATGCCGATGTCGGGCAGCGCGCCCCCGCCCGCCAGCGCCTTCTTGAGGCGCCATTGCTCGGGCAGGCCCGTGGTCTGGCCGTTGAACGCCTGGATCAGCCGCGGCCGGCCGTAGGCGCCGGAGCGGACGAGGCGCGCCACCTCGCGGTTGTAGGGCTCGTACTGGCAGCGATAGGCGATCATCAGCCGCACGTTCGCCCGCTCGCAGGCGGCGATCATGTCGCGAGCCTCGGCGGAGTTCGCCGCCATCGGCTTCTCGCAGAGCACGTGCTTGCCCGCCCCGGCCGCCGCGATCACCTGGTCGCGATGGACCGCGTTCGGCGTGACGATGTAGACCGCCTGCACCGCGGCGTTCTGCTTCAGCCTGTCCCAGTCGCCGTATCCGTAGACCGCGTCCGGCGCGACCCCGTATTGCTGCGCGACGAGTTTGGCCTTGTCGGGCGAGCCCGACATCAGCGCGACGATCCGGGCCTTCTTGCTCTCCGCGAAGGCCGGCAGCAGCTCTTCCAGGCTGAGGCGCCCGAGGCCGACGAGGCAGAAGCCGACGCGCTTCTCCAGCGGCATCGGCGCGGGCGGGGGCGGCGGCGTCCGGTCGCCGGGGCCGCGCCAATTCGGGAAGACGATCCGGCTGCCCTGGACGGCCCCCGTATCGGCCGGCACGGCCGGCCCGCCCGGCGGGTTCTGCGCCGCCGAGGCCGGGCCCGCCATGGCGAGCGCCGCGCCGGTCAGCGTCGCGCCGCCCGCCCGCAGGAGGTTGCGCCGGGACAGATGGAGATCGTCTTCCGCCATGGGCTCTCGCGTGCTCGAAGGGGGTCGTGAGGCCGGGTGCGATCGGGGGCCGGGAGCGGCCCGGCCGGATCGGCGGCCACTCAACGGTGCGAACGCGGGCTTCGGAGGGAGTGTTCCGAGGCTTCAGGCCGGCGGGGGCGGGTCCGGCGCCTCGACCTCGCCCCGGCGCTGGAGCTGCAGCGCGACGAACCAGCACAGGGCCGCCCAGGCCGCGCCGACGCACCAGCCGGCCAGGACGTCGCTTGGCCAGTGCACGCCGAGATAGACCCGGCTGATCCCGACGCAGAGGGTGATGAAGATGCCGAGCGCGAGAACCAGCGCCTTGACGCGCCGGTGCGGATCGACCCGGGCGAGCAGCGTGGCGAGCGTGAGGTAGGCGATCGCCGACATCATGGCGTGCCCGCTCGGGAAGCTCGCGGTGAACACCTCCATGCCGTGCGGCACGAGGTCCGGCCGCGGCCGGTGGTAGAACAGCTTCAGCACCGTCGAGACGATCTCGCCCCCGCCCACCGCCGCCACCACGAAGGCGGCGAGGCGCTGCTTGCCCGCGAGCGCGAGGTAGGCGGCGACGGCCGCCGTGACGAAGACGATGGTGAAGACGCTGCCGAGCCCGGTGATGTCGCGCATCGTCTCCTCGAGCCAGCGCGGGCCGACCGGGTCGGCGAGGTCGGCCGGGTTGCGCAGCGCCAGCAGGATCCGGCGGTCGAGGGCCGCGGTCGATCCCTCGCCCACCGCGTCGGCGAGCGCGAAGAAGCCGAAGCCGAGGAGGCTGAGGGTGAGCAGGGCGGCGAGCGGCCCGACCTCGTTGAGGCGAAGCCGCAGCCACACCCCCATCGCCCGGCCGAAGAGCGGATTCCCGCGGGCGGAGTGGAGCGCCTTCACCGGCTTGCCTTCCGAGAGGGGGTTGCGGGCAGGCTCACGAGAAGGCTCCGAACGCGAACCGGGCGCGCTCCTCCCAGGGACCGCCGAGATAGCGCCACAGGATGAGCCCCGGAGCGGTGAAACGGAATGGGCGGAAATCCTGTTCCAGCCCGGCCTGGAGCGCGCGGGCGACCTCCGGCTCCACCTTGTTCTGAACGGTGACGTGCGGGCGGAAGCCCTGCCGGTCCTGCGCGGTGAGGTGCCCCTCGAAGGCGCGGGCGAGGCGCGCCCGGAGGCCCGACAGCGCCTCCGATTCGAGGTTGAAGGCGACGCCGCGGCCGAGGAAGCGCAGACCCGTCACCGCGACCTCGGGCGGCGCCACCGTGCGCACGAGGGCCGCGACCGTCTCGGTCACGCCGCGCTCCTCCGGACCCGGCAGGTGGTGGAACAGGGTGACGTGGGCCGGGATGTGGTTCAGCCGCTCCGGGAAGTGGCGCCGCCGCAGGCCATCGAACCGCGCGAAGGTCTCCGCGTCGAGTTCGAGCGTCAGGATCAGCGGGTCGGAGGGGTCGCCGGGGCGGTGCATCGGCCCGAAATGGCGCGGGCGGGCGGCAGGTCCAGGGCAGGCTGCGCGATCCGGCGCGCATCCCTCACGTCCAGTACAGGACCCGTGCCGCCGGCAGGTCCCGCGCCAGGAGGGCCGTCAGCGTGCCGCGCATCTCCGCCATCAGGTCGCGCGGGAAGACGTATTTCACGCCCCCGAACTTGGTGAGCTTGCGGCTGCGCGCGGCCTCCTCCATCGGCAGGTCCGAGCCCGGATACCAGCCCTCCAGCACCGCCTTCGAGCCCGGCGTGAAGCGGTGCGTGATGAGCTCGGCCGTCAGGTCGAGGTCGGGCACGCCCGCGAGCGCGCGGGCGGCGTCCGCGATCAGCGCGGCGTAGCCCTCGCGCCAGCCCTCGAAGGCGAGGATCGGTGCGATGGTGAGCCCGACCGGGTATCCCACCCGCGCCGCCGCGCCCATCGCGGCGAGGCGCTCGGGCAGAGGGGCGGTGCCGCCCTCGTAGCGGGCGGCCTTCGCGGCGTTGACCGAGAAGCGCAGGCGCGTGCGCCTGTTGTGGGGCAGCCCGAGCAGGGGCTCGACCGCGGCGAACTTCGTGGTGACGCGCAGCTGCACCGGCGCGTCCCAGGCGCCGAAATGCCGGATCGCGGCGCCGAGCGAGCCCGTCAGGTGCTCGATCCCGAGGGGGTCGGTGTAGCAGGAGGCCTCGAAGGTGGTCCCCTCCCCCGCGCGCGCCTCCGAGGCCGAGGTGACCGCGCCGTGCCCGGCGTAGGAGGCGAGGTTTCCCAGGATCGCGTCGAGATTGGCGTAGACCCGCGTCACCGGCGGCCCGGAGAGCGAGCCCGCGAGATAGCAGTACTGGCAATGCGCCGGGCAGCCCTCGGCGAGGTCGAAGCGCCAGTCGGCCGAGGGCGGGATCGGCTGGAGCCTCAGCTTGGTCGGCGGCGCCACGACGAGGGCGAGCGTCGCCTTGGCCTCCGCGTAGGCCCGGCGCGGGTCCGCCCCCCGCAGGCCCGTGAGCCGGTTCGCGGGGAGCCGCTCGACGGGAAGCCCCTGCCCTTCGAGGCGGGCCAGCATCGCGCGCCCGTGGGCGTGGTCCAGGGCCGCCGGGGTGACGAGGACGCGGCGCGGGCGCCAGAGGCGGGCGGGGCGCGCCGCCGGGCGAGGCGCCGGCGCGTCGGGCATCCGAAGGTCGAGGCTCTCCATGCCCGGCAACGCGGAGGAGGCAGCCCGGGTCCCGGGCGGTATCGCCGCTGGCGCCCCTCGGCTACAGACGCGCCATGCTCCGCAAATCTCGGGATACCGTCCATGTCGGGCGGGACGGCTGGCTCTTCCTCACCGGCGGCAGCAACCGCGCCCTCGACCAGTACGGCGGGGGGCTGCTGCGCTGGTGGCACCTGCGCCGCTGGGCCCGCCTGATCGAGGCGCGCACCGCGCGGGCGGCCGGGCTCGGCATCCGCTGCGTCCACGCGATCGTGCCCGCCAAGCTCTCGGTCTACGACAACATGACCCGCGACCTCGCCTACGATCCGGGCCGGGCGTCGACGCGCCTCCTCGCCCGGCGGCTGATGGGGCTTCCCGGCTATGTCGACCTGCTGACGCCCTTCCGCGCCGCTCGCGACGGCCCGGTGCCCCTCTACCAGCGGACCGACACCCACTGGACGGTCGACGGCTGCCTGCTCGCCTACCGCGAAGTGATGCGGGCGCTCGGCGCCGTTCCGCCCGCCGATATCGGCGAGCGCCCCCGCTTCGACCTCGACCTCGTGCGCGACCTCGGCGGCAAGCTGCCGGGCGCGCCCCGCGAGACCGCAACGCACTGGGACCTGCAGCGCCACGCGGTGCGACGCTACGCGAACGCCCTCGTCGAGGCCCACGAGGCGGCCGGGCGTGCGGAGGCGCCGCACACGGGCGCGCACGTGATCTACCGGAACGCCGGTCCCGGCATCGACCCGCGCCGGCTGGTCCTGTTCGGCGATTCCTTCGCGCATTTCGCCCCGATCCTGCTCACGGGGCTGCTGGCCGAGAGCTTCGCGGAGGTGCACTTCGTCTGGTCCGCCCATCTCGACTGGGAATACATCGAGCGCGTGCGGCCGGACGCCCTCGTCGTCGAGCTGGCCGAGCGCTTCCTCGCCCGGCTGCCGAAGGACGATTTCGACGTGGCCGCGGGCCGGCGGCGCGGCGTCCCGGCCCGCTGGGCCGGCCCCGCCGCGCGGGCGCGGGCGGCCTGAAGGCGGGGCTCAGTCGAGCGCGGAATCCGGGTTGAAGGCGATTGGGGCCTGCTCGCGCAGCAGGCCCTCCGGCAGGCTGGCGATGCCCAGCGCGAAGGCGAGCAGCACCACGAGGCAGGCCAGCGCCACCGTCACCTGCTCCGCGCGACCGCGCTGGGCGTGGATGACGGCGCAGCCCGCGGTGAAGAGCGCGGCTTCGGTGATCGGCATGGCCAGCGAGATCGACATCGTGACGGCGCACCCTGCAAGGAACGATCCAGCCCCCGGCGCGGACGACGTTCCGCCCCGGGCTTCCAGCAACGCACGAGACAAAAAAAGGGAGCGTCGTTTCCGACGCGCCCGAGATGGAGGTTGCCCGCCGGAAGCTACGGGCGGGCGAGGCTGAGGCTAAGCCGCGCGCCGGCCGGCACAAGGCGCCGGGCCGGAAAGTCCTGCGCGCGGCCTGAATACACTTCAGGTTGTGGCTTCCGCGCCGCACCGCGCCCGGATCAGGCGGCCCTGACGGTGGCGAGGACGCGCGAGACCTCGGCGTTGAGGTGCTCCGACTGCCGCGACAGGTCGGAGGCCGCGCCGAGCACCTGGGTCGCCGCCGCGCCCGTCTCCTCGGCGGCCTGGGCGACGCCCGCGATGTTCGCCGTGACCTCCCCCGTGCCCGTGGCGGCCTGGGTGATGTTGCGCACGATCTCCTGCGTCGCCGCGCCCTGCTCCTCGACCGCCGCCGCGATGGTGGTGGCGACCGCGCTGATCTCCTGGATCCGGCCCGCGATGCCGCCGATGGCCGAGACCGCCTGGCCGGTCGAGCCCTGGATGCGGGCGATCTGGCCCGAGATCTCCTCGGTCGCCCGCGCGGTCTGGTTGGCGAGCTCCTTCACCTCGGCCGCCACGACCGCGAAGCCCCGGCCCGCCTCGCCGGCGCGCGCCGCCTCGATCGTCGCGTTGAGCGCGAGCAGGTTGGTCTGGCCCGCGATCGTCGAGATCATCGCCACGACGTCGCCGATGCGGGTGGCGGCCGCGCTGAGTTCCTGCACCAGGGCGCTCGTCTGGCCCGCCTCGCTGGCGGCGAGCTGGGCGAGATGGGCCGAGCCCGAGACCTGCCGGCCGATCTCGGAGACCGAGGAGCCGAGTTCCTCCGCCGCCGCCGCGACGGTGTTGACGTTGGAGGCGGCCTCCTCGGCGGCGACCGCCACGGTGCCCGACTGGCCCGCGGTCTCCGAGGCGGTCGCCGTCATGGTCTGGGCGGTGGCCTGCAACTCGGTCGCGGCGGCGGTCACGGTGCCGACGATGCCGCTCACCGCGCGCTCGAAGCCGTCCGCCATCTCCCGCATCGCCGCCTTGCGCTGCGCCTCGGCGCCGGCGCGGGCGAGCGCCGTCTCCTCCTCGAGCTGCCGTGTGCGGATCAGGTTGTCCTTGAAGACCTGCACGGCCGCGGCCATGTCGCCGATCTCGTCGCGCCGCCCCTTGGCCGGAACCTCGGCGGCGGCGTCGCCCCCCGCCAGACGGCTCATCGCCGCCGTCATCCGCTCGATCGGCCGGGCGATGCCGAGCAGGCTGAACAGGGCCGCGGCGAGGCCGACGACGAGGGACAGGGCCGTCGCCACGTAGGCCGCGACCGTCGCCGAGCCGATCGCCTGAACGGCGGCGGCGCTGTTCTCGGCCGCGCCCTTCTTGTTGAGATCAACGCTGCGGGCGAGCGCCTGCATCGCGTCCTTGTTGAGGCGGGCCATCTCGGAACTCGTCACCAGGGCGAGCGCCTCCGCCTTGCGGCCGGCATCCATCAGGCCGCGCGCCTGGGTCTCCTGATCGATGTAGCGCTTCCAGCTCGCCTGGAACGCGTCGTAGAACGCGCGCTCCTCGGGCGAGGAGATCAGCGGCTCGTAGGTGCGCCGCAGGGCGTCGAGGCTGCGGTGGCTGTCGTCGAGGGCCTTGCCGTTCTCGGCGAGCGCCTGCGGCGTCTCGGAGGCCACGACGTAGCGGTAGATCTTCACGCGGATCTCGCGGGTCCCCGTGCTGATCTCCTGGATCGCGGTGACCGAGGGCAGCCAGTTGACCGCGACCTCGTGCACGTCCTGCCGGATCGAGGAGAGCTTGGCGACGTTGACGGCGCCCTGCCCGGCCGCGGCCAAGCCGAGCAGGCCGATGGAGCCGATCAGGACGACTTTCAAGGACAGACGCATAGGGGAGGACCGCGCATTCTCAAGAGACGTATTTTGAATGCGACGAGGACTGATAAGCGAGAGTTAATCTTGGAACGATTTTGCAATTGAAGGTTGCGCGAGCAACGATGCCGGGCGCCGGACCATTCCGCGACACCGCGCAAGATCAAGGCGCGCGGATCTTCATGGGCGATCCGCGCGACCGCGACCCGCCTCGTTCAGGCCCGGCACATCCCGAGGCAGGGAGCCTGGCCGCGCCAGCGGGCTAACCGCCCCATTCCGCTCCCTGGAGACGTCCGTAGCGGCCGCCGCGCTCAGGCGTCCTCCATGGTGAAGCCGACCTTCAGCGTCACCTGATAGTGCTGGACCTTGCCGTCGGCGACTTGGCCGCGCGTCTCGAGCACCTCGAACCAGCGGAGGTTCCGCACCGTCCGGCTCGCGCGCTCGATGGCGCCCTGGATCGCGTCCTCGATCGATACCGTCGAGGAGCCGACGAGTTCGACCACCTTGTAGACGTGCTCCGACATCCGAGCCTCCTCCTGCGGGGAGCGGGCAATGTGTGCCCGAAGCCGGGCCGGCTCAAGCCCGCCCCTCCTCCGCCCCGGCGACCCAGGCGGGCGCCTCGGCCCGGTCGGCCGCCCCGAACAGCCGGTACAGGGCCGGCAGCACGAGGAGGGTGAGCAGCGTGGCGCTGATCAGGCCGCCGACGACGACGGTGGCGAGCGGGCGCTGCACCTCGGCCCCCGTGCCCGTCGCGAGCGCCATCGGCAGGAAGCCGAGGGAGGCCACGAGGGCGGTCATCACCACGGGCCGCAGCCGCGCGAGCGCGCCCTCGCGGATCGCGGCCGCGAGCGGGAGGCCCGCCTCCCGCTCCTGGCGCACGCGGGTGAGCATCACGAGGCCGTTCAGCACCGCGATTCCCGAGAGCGCGATGAAGCCCACCGCCGCCGGCACCGAGAGCGGCATGCCCCGGAGCCAGAGCGCCGCGAGGCCGCCCGTCAGCGCGAGCGGCACGGCGCTGAACACGAGGATCGCGTCGCGGAACGATCCCAGCGCCCCGTAGAGGAAGACGAGGATCAGGACGAAGCAGGCGGGCACGACGAGCGCGAGCCGCTGGCGCACGCCCGCGAGGTTCTCGAACTGGCCGCCCCAGGCGATCCAGGACCCGGCCGGCAGCGCCACGCCCGCGACGCGCGCCTGCGCCTCGGCCACGACGGAGGCGATGTCGCGCCCGCGCACGTTCGCCGTGACGACGACCCGCCGCTTGCCGTTCTCGCGGGAGATCTGGTTCGGCCCCTCCGTCACCGCGAAATCCGCGACCTGGCGCAGGGGCACCGTGGCCGCGCGCTCCCCCCGCGGCAGCGGCACGGGCAGCGCCTTCAGCACGTCGAGGTCGGCGCGCGGATCCTCGGCGAGGCGCACCACGATGGGGAAGCGCCGGTCCCCCTCGAACAGCGTGCCGGCCTCGTGGCCGCCGATCGCCGCCCCGATCACGTCCTGCACCGCCCGGTGGCTGAGGCCGAGCCGCGCGATCTCCCCCTTGTCGATCCGGATGTCGAGCACCGGCAGCCCGACCGCCTGCTCGACCTTCACGTCCTCGGCGCCGCGCGTGGCGCGCAGCGCGGCCGCGACGCGGTTCGCCACCGGCAGCATCGCCTCGAAGCGCTCGCCGAACACCTTCACGGCGAGGTCGCCGCGGGTGCCGGCCAGAAGCTCGTTGAAGCGCATCTGGATCGGCTGCGTGAACTCGTAGGCGTTGCCGGGCAGGGCCTCGACCGCCGTCTCGATCCGGGCGACGAGCTCCGCCTTCGGCAGGCTCGGGTCAGGCCACTCGGCGCGGGGCTTCAGCATCACGAAGGTGTCCGAGACGTTGGGCGGCATCGGGTCGGAGGCGATCTCGGCGGTGCCCGTCTTCGAGAAGACGAAGGCGACCTCGGGCTGGCCGGAGACCGCCCTCTCGACGCCGATCTGCATGGCCTGGGACTGGCCGAGGGCGGTGGAGGGGATGCGCATCGCGTGGAGCGCGATGTTGCCCTCGTCGAGCTGGGGCATGAATTCCTGGCCCAGCCGACCGGCCAGGACGAGGCTGCCGGCGACGAGGAGCCCGGCCGCCGCGACCACCGGGACGGGACGGCGCAGGGCCGCCCCGAGGAGCGGCCGGTAGAGGGCCGCAAGCACCCGCACGGGCCGGTTCTCGCCCTCCGCGACCGGCCCCCGGATCAGGATCGCGATCAGCGCCGGCACGAAGGTGAGGGAGAGGGCGAAGGCCGAGACGAGGGCGAGGATCACCGTCAGGGCCATCGGCGCGAACATCTTCCCCTCGACCCCCGTGAAGGTGAGGAGCGGCACGTAGACGAGGATGATGATCGCCTGCCCGTAGACGGTCGGGCGGATCATCTCCTCTGCGGAGAGCCGCACGGCCTCGACGCGCTCCGCCTCGCGCAAGGGGCGCCCGAGCGCGCGCTGCGCCTCGGCGAGGCGGCGTAGCGCGTTCTCGGTGATGATCACGGCACCGTCGACGATGAGGCCGAAATCGAGGGCGCCGAGGCTCATCAGGTTGGCGCTGACCCGGGTCTCGACCATGCCGATGACGGTCATCAGCATGGCGATCGGGATCACGAGCGCCGCGATCAGGGCCGCCCGGACGTTGCCGAGCAGCAGGAACAGCACCGCCACCACGAGGAGCGCGCCCTCGGCGAGGTTCGTCGCCACGGTGCGGATGGTGGCGTCGACGAGCACGGAGCGGTCGAGCACCGTGCGCAGTGCGACTCCGGGCGGCAGGGTGCGGGCGATCTCCTCGAGCCGCGCGTCGACGGCGGCCGCCACGGTGCGGCTGTTCTCGCCGATGCGCATGAGCGCGGTGCCGATCACGGCCTCCGCCCCGTCGGCGCTCGCCGAGCCGGTGCGGATCTCCCGCCCGATCCCGACCCGCGCCACGTCCGAGACGCGCACGGGCACGCCGTTGCGGGTCGCCACGACGATGCGGCCGATCTCCTCCGGGCTCTCGACGCGCCCGTTCGCGCGCACCACGAGGCCCTCGCCGTTGCGCTCGATCGTCGCCGCGCCCCGGTTCTGGTTGTTGCCCGAGATCGCCGCCGCGAGGTCGGCGAAGGAGAGGCCGAGGCCCACCAGCTTGGCCGGGTCCGGCTCGACCCGGTATTCCTTGCGGTAGCCGCCGATGGAATCGATCCCGGCGACGCCCGGCACGGTGCGGAGCTGGGGCGCCACGATCCAGTCCTGGACCGTGCGGAGATAGGCGGCCTGCTGGAAGCCCGGCGCCAGCACCTCGCCCTCCGGCGTCAGGTAGCTGCCATCCGCCCGGAAGCCGGGCCGGCCGGGCTCGGCCGTCCGGTGCGGGAGGGCGAAGGCGAGGCTCCACATCGTCACCTCGCCGAGGCCCGTCGCGATCGGCCCGAGGCGCAGCTCGGTGCCCGGCGGCATCCGCTCCTTGGCCTCGGCGAGGCGCTCGCTCACCTGCTGGCGGGCGAAGTAGACGTCCGTCGCCTCGCTGAAGATCGCGGTGACCTGGGCAAAGCCGTTGCGCGAGAGCGAGCGGGTGACCTCCAATCCCCGGATACCGGCGAGCGCCGTCTCCAGCGGGTAGGTGATCTGCGCCTCGATGTCGGCGGGCGAGAGCTGGGGCGCCAGCGCGTTCACCTGCACCTGGTTGTTGGTGATGTCGGGCACGGCGTCGATGGGAAGCCTCGCGGCCGCGGCGAGACCGAGGGCGGCGAGCCCCAGGGAAGCGAGCAGCACGAGCCAGCGATGGGCGATGGCGCCCGCGACGATGCGGTCGATCATGGCGCGCCTCCTCAGTGGCCGTGCTCGGCCTCGGCCTTGCCGAGCTCGGCCTTCAGCACGAAGCTGTTCTCGGCGGCGACCTCCTCGCCCTCCGCCACGCCCGACACCAGGGCGACAGCCTGCCCGTCCCCGCGCCCGAGCGTGACGGGGCGCTTCGCGAAGCCCCCGGCGCGGGCGACGAACACCACCGTCTCGCCCTCGACGGTCTGCAACGCCGCCTTCGGCACGAGGATCGGGGCCGGCTCGCCCGGGAGCGCGATGCGCACGCTGGCGAAGGCGCCCGGGCGCCAGGCCAGATCCGGGTTCTCCACCGAGGCGACGACCTTGGCGGCGCGGGTCTCGCGATCGAGGATCGGGCTCACGAAGACGATGCGGCCCGGGGTAGCGGGCTCGTCCCCGCGCATCAGCGAAACCGCCTGCCCGGGCCGGATGCCGCCGAGATCGGCCACCGGCACCGCGAGCTCGACCCAGACGCGGGAGAGATCGGCGATCGTGTAGATCTCCTTCTCCTGGCCCTCGTCGTTGACCGGCGCGCCGAGATCGACCCGGCGCTCGATGACCTGACCGCCGATCGGCGCGCGCAATTCGTAGCGCTGCAGGCCGAGGCGGGGCGCACGCCGCAGGCCCACCGTGTGCTCGTCCTCGCCCGGCCCGGGCTTCGCCGCGACCGGGTTGTCGGCGAGCGCGGCGACCTCGGACTCGGGCACGCCGAGGGCCGAGAGCTTCTGGCGGGCGAGATCGACCTTGAGCCGGGCCTCGACGAGGCCGGTGCGGGCGCGCAGGAATTGCTGCTCGGCCGAGATCTTCTTGTCCCAGAGGGCGTGGTCGCGCTCGAACAGGGTTTCCTGCAGGTCCTGCCCGACGAGGGCGGCGATGTAGTCGTTCTTCGCCTCCGCCACCTCGCGGCTGTCGAGCACGGCCACGACCTCGCCCGCCTCGACGGACTCGCCGAGGCGCTTGCGCAATTCGGCCACCGTGCCGATCACCTTGGCGGCGACCCGCGCCACGCGCTCCCCGTCGGGCACGACGATGCCTGGCACGGCGAGGCTGCGCGCGAGGGTGCCGGGACGGGCCGCCACCACGCGGATGCCGGCGGCCTCGATCTGCGACGCGCTCAGGGTCACGACACCCTCCTCCCGCCCAGCCGCGTGATCGTGGCCGGCAGGGTCGTGATCGGCATGGTCGTGATCGGCATGGTCGCGACCGGGATGATCGTGACCGGCGTGATCCCGGTCCCCGTGATCGTGCCCGGCCTGCCGCTCGGCGACCGTGGCGGCAGCCAGGCGCGCGAGGAGGGGCTCCGCCGCGCTTCGGAGCGCGGGCGAGAAGGCGGGCGCGGCAAGGCCCGCCGCGACGCCCGCGGCGAGGGCGGCCGGAACCGCGAGAATGCGAAACATGGCTGTGACAATCCCGTGACGCCGCGTGGCGCGGCAGGGCCCGGCGGATCACCGCGGGGCGCGGACAGGCATCGGCGACGCCGCTGGGCTTTTCCCGCGCGCGTCGTTGGCGGCGACCGGGCCGCCTCGGGATTCAGGCGCGGGGCGGCCGGCGGGGCGGGGATGCGGGCCGGGCGGGGCCGGTCTCGGCGCGGGCGGGGAAGCGGATCTCGGCCGCGGCGGCGCACGAGGCGGGCTCGGCCGGCGATGCCGTCACGGCCTGATGGCAGGCGCAATGGGCGCAATGATGGGCGAGCGCCCCGTCGGGATGCGCGTCGGAGCCCGGCTCCGCCAGGTCGAGGCTGAGATGCTCGGCGAGCGCGTGATGGGCGCCGGCCTCGGCGCGGCCCTCGGAGGCCGGCACGGCCAGCGCGAGGATCGCCAGCAGGGCGAGGAGGCAGCGCGCCAGCCGCCAGCGGGCGCCGACCGCGACGCGGGCGCCTGCCGAGGGGGTGCGCGTGGGTGCCGGCCTCACGGGCTCTGCCGATTCCTGCTGATCCGTGCCCTTCCTAGCGCAGGACCCGGCCTCGCGGGAAGCGCACGCGAAGACGCGGCAACCAAGCGCCGCGCTCCGCGTCTCATCCGGACAGCCAGGAGCCGGATGATGGACCCGATGGAACCGATGAAGCCGCTCGAACCCATGAAGCCCTTGGAGCCGATGAAACCCTTGGAGCCGATGAATCCCGCCTCCGGCGGCGGGGCGTGGTGGCCGCAGGATCTCGGCGCGCCCGCCTCCAGCGGCAGCCAGGACGGGATGCGCTACGCCGTCTTCCCCGAGGCAAGGCGCCTCCTCGTCGAGCGGGACGGGCGCATCGCCACCTACGACAGCGGTGAGCACCGGATCGGCGGCGTCTCGCAGCAGGAGGCGGGCCGCCTCCGCCTCGAGGCCGAGGGCGGCCCGGTCGATCTCGACAGCTTGCGGCAGCTCGACTGAGCGGGGCGCCGCGCTTGTGCCCGCGTCCCGCCCCTGCGAGACCTGTCCTGCCCGCGGGACGGGCCGGAACGGGGTGTGAGACATGAGCGACGTCGTCGAACTCCGCGCCTCGGACGGCAGCACGGCGCGCATCGCCCTGACGGGCGCGGAGCCCGTCTCCTGGCGGGCCGGCGGCCGCGAATACCTGTGGAGCGGCGATCCCGAGCACTGGAACCGGCACGCACCCTGGCTCTTCCCCGTGGTCGGCGCCTCCGCGGGCGGGCTCATCCGGGCGGGGGGAAACACCTATCCGATGGCGCAGCACGGCTTCGCCCGCGACCTGACCTTCGCCGTCGTCGAACGCCGCGACGATTCCGTGACGCTGCGCCTGACGGATGGGGACGAGACCCGGGCGCATTACCCCTTCGCCTTCCGCCTCGACATCACGGCCCGGATCCGGCCGGCGGGGCTCGACTTCACGGTCACGGTCGGGAATCCCGGCGGGACGGCGCTGCCCTACGCGGTCGGCTTCCACCCGGCCTTCCCCTGGCCCTTCGCCGGCGGCACCCGCGCGGCGGGCGGCGGCTACGCGGTGGAATTCGAGGCGGCGGAGACGCCGCGCGTGCCGGAGGTGGGCGCGGGCGGCCTGCTCGTGCGCGAGGAGCGCGAGGTGCCCCTCGACGGGCGCCTCCTGCCCCTCGACCCGGCGCTCTTCACCGAGGCCCTGGTGTTTCGCAACGCGCGGAGCCGCTGGCTCCGCTTCGCCGGGCCGGAGGGCGCGGCGATCCGCATGGCGGTGGAGGATTTCCCGCATCTCGCGGTCTGGACGAAGCCGACCGCCCCCTTCCTCTCCCTCGAATGCTGGACAGGGCACGCCGATTGGGCGGGCTTCGCGGGCACCCTTGCGGAGCGCGATTCCCAGCGCAGCCTGCCGCCGGGCGCGAGCGCGCGCCACGCCGTGCGCCTCGATCTCGAAGGTTTGAGCTGAGCGCCGATGCGGATCTGGGTGTCGCGCCCCGAGCCCGGGGCCTCGCGCACGGGCCGCCGCCTCGCGGAACTCGGGCACGAGCCCCTGGTGGCGCCCGTCCTCGCGGTTCGGCCGACCGGCGCGCCGCTGCCGCCCGGCCGGCCGGACGCGATCCTGCTCACGAGTGCGAACGGAGCCGAGGCGCTGGGTCGCACGCCCGGCATGGAGGGCCTGCGCGCCATCCCCGTCCTGGCGGTCGGCGCGCGCACGGCGGAGGCGGCGCGCGCGGCCGGGCTCGGGCCGGTCGAGGAGGCGGAAGGGGACGGCGCGGCGCTGGCCGGCCGGGTCCGCGCACGGTTCGCCCCGGGCTGCCGCCTCCTCCTCGCGGCCGGGGAGGACCGCAAGGCCGAGCCCGCCGCCTCGCTCGCAGCCGCGGGCTACGAGGTCGCACTCCTCGTCGCCTACGCCGCGGAAGCCGTGGCGGGGCTGCCCGAGGCGGCGGCGCAGGCCCTCGCCGCCGGGCGGCTCGACGCGGCCCTCCACTACTCGCGGCGCAGCGCGGAGGTGGCGTACGAACGGGCGGCAGCCGCCGGTCACGGCGGAGCTTTCGGCAGGCTCAGGCATTACTGCCTGTCGGACGACGTGGCCGCGCCCCTGGAAGCGCGGGGGATCGCGGCCCATTTCGTCGCCATGCGACCCCGGGAGGAGGACCTCCTCGCCGGGCTCGCGGACAGGTTCTGACGTCCGTCCCGGCAACGGGTCTCGCCCCGGCGAGGCTCGCGGTGCTAGGAGGGACCGATATCGCGGCCCCGGGAAGAGGGCCGCAGCGGCGCGGCGCACCGTCATGCCCGTCCCGGTCCGAGCGGCGGCGCGCCTGCGTCCGCTGCCTCGTTGCCCGGGGCGGCGCGGACCGTCGAGAAGGGAGAAGAAGGGCCGTGAAACCACCCTCGAGCGACGCCAACCGTCCCGGCACCGGGTCTTCGGGACCGAACCCGGGATCCGCGCAAGGTGCCAAGGATGGCCCCAAGGACGGTCTCAGGGATGCCGCCAGGGGCGGCGCCCCCGAGCCGGGCAAGCCCGGCAGCGGCCCCGCCGTGAAGGCGGACGCGCCGAAGCCCGGCGCGTCGAAATTCGAGCCCGCCAAGGCCTCGGGCACGGGCCCCCTCCCCGCAGGCCGGCCTGGCGATGCCCCGAAGCCCGCCGCCGGGACGCCCGACCCGACCCGCTCCGGCCCCGTCATTCCGGGCGCGAAGCCGGCAACGCCCGGCACCGAGCCGGCGAAGCCCGCCGCGGCCGGCCCGGGCACGGCCGCCTCCCCGGCCGCGTCGAAGCCGGAACCCGGCAAGGCCGAGCCGGCGAAGGCGGAAGCGGGCAAGCTCGAGCCCGGCAGGATTGAGCCCGGCAAGACCGAGCCCGGCAGATCCGAGCCCGGCAGATCCGAGCCCGCCAAGGCCGGCGCGACGGCGGCCGGCGCGGCGATGGCCGGGGCGCCGATCCCCGGCCCCGCGAAGCCGGACGCCGTCAAACCCGAGCCCGGCAAGCTCGAAGCCGGCAAGCTCGAACCCGGCAAAACCGAACCCAACAAGACCGAGCCCAACAAGGCCGAGCCGCCGCGCTCGGGCTTCGCGGGCAGCACCCCGCCGGGCGGAAAGCCCGGCGAGAAGGTCACGGACGGGCCGATCCTCGACCTGAAGGCGAAGCGCGTGCCCGATCCGGAGCCCGCCAAGCCCGCCCCGGGCGCCGCCGCGGCGGGAGCCGGCGCGGCCGCCGCCGCGAAGCCCGCCCCCGACAGGCCCGCGTCCGGCCC
>NZ_SMNT01000037.1 GCF_004348265.1 Methylobacterium segetis | reverse complement strand
TCCGCGCCGCGGAGCGTGACGGCGGCGATACCCGCCGCGTCGGGGGCGAGGTTACGCAGGCTGAGGCCGAACGCGTCCGGGCGGCGGATGGCTTCCACGACCACGTCGCGCAGCACGCCCCCGGCGCCGGTCTCCTCGGCGAGCGTGAAGCCGAGCGAGCGCCCGATGAAGGGCCGGGCCGAGAACCACGGCGTCTCCAGGCCGATCTCCGGGACGAGCCCGTCGCTCCCGAGCCGCGCGAGCCGCTCGGTCTCCTGCTGGATGGCGGGGCGTACGGGCACGATGTCGATGCCGTTGAGGGACCGCACGCCGTTGACCGCGGCCACGACCGCGCCCTCGGCGAGCACGACGTCCGAGACGCTCTCCAGCCTGCCGAACGCGGCGACCGTGGGCAGCACGATGCCGGTCGCCGTGACCGCGGGCGGCGGGAGCGGGCTCGCGTCCCGACCGGCTCCGGGCGGGGGGGCGAGCGGCGAGGGCGGCATGAGCGCCGCCGGCGGCATGGGCGGGCGCACCTCGATCGGGTTCGGGGTGACGGTCACCGCCACCGTCACGAGCGTCTCCCCGCCCTGCCCGTCGGAGACGAGGACCTTGAACTGGTCCGGTCCGAAATAGCCGTCGTAGGGCTCGTAGACGTAGCCGCCATCCGCCGCGAGGGCGAGGCTGCCGTTCGCCGGCGGCGCCGCGAGCCGGAAGGCGAGCCTGTCGCCGTCGCGGTCCGAGGCGACGACGCGGCCGCCGGCGCTGGTGTTGGCGGGCAGGGTCAGCGGGTCGGCGCTGGCCTCGGGCACGTCGTTCACGGGATCGACCGTGACCGGCACCGTGACGAGGGTGACCCCGCCGTTCGGGTCGGCGACCCGCAGGGTGAAGCTGTCGCTGCCGTGGAAGTCGCGGTTCGGCAGGTAGGTGTAGCTGCCGTCCGGCCGCAGGATCAGGCTGCCCGAGCGCGGCGCCTGCTCCACGGCGACGGTGAGCGGGTCGCCGTCCACGTCGCGCAGCGAGAGGCGCCCGTCCACCGGCGTGTCCTCCGGCGTGACGAGCGGCGGCGCCCCGGCCTCCGGCGCGTCGTTGACCGGGCGCACCGCGAGCGTGACGGTCGCGGTCGCCGTGGCGCCGTCCGCGTCGCGGAGCGTGTAGGTGAAGCTGTCGGGACCGTTGTAATCGGCGTCCGGCACGTAGGTGAAGCGCCCGTCCGGGCGCAGGTCGAGGGTGCCGTGGGCCGGCCCCCGCAGGATCGCCGCCGCGACCGGGTCGCCGTCCGGGTCGGCGTCGTTGCCGAGGACGGAGCCCGTGAGGGGCGCGTCCTCGTCGCCGGCGAAGGCGTCGTCGCCCGCGCTCGGCGCGATGTTGCGCGCCGCGAAGGTGAAGGTGCTGGAGGCGGCCGCGCCGGCCAGGTCCCGCGCCGTCACCGTGACCGTGTAGAGGCCGCCGGGGACGCGGGTGGAGGCGTCGGAGGCGAGACGCCCCGTGATCCGGCCCGTATCGGGGTCGATGGACAATCCCGGGGGCAGGCCGGTGGCCGAGTAGCTCAGCCGGTCCGGCACCGAGCCCGGCGCATGGTCGCGGGTATCCACGTCGCTGAAGGCGGGGGCGGTCGCGAGATCGATCACCTCCGCGTCGGCGCCGCCCCGGTCGGCGAGCGGCCCGGCGACGGGCGCGTCGTTGACCGGGCCCACCGTGACCGTGACGGCGCCGGTCGAGAAGCCGCCATTCCCGTCCGAGACGGTGTAGAGGATCGTGTCGGTCCCGTTGAAATCCGCGTCCGGCCGGTAGCGGATCGTGCCGTCCGGGTTGAGGCCGACGCTGCCATGCGCCGCCCGCAGCGAGCCCGGCACCACCGCGAGGGGGTCGCCGTCGGGGTCGGTGTCCTGCCCCGGCGTGCCCGGAGCCGCGCCGGCCTTGACCACCTCGATGTCGACGGGCGTCTCTTCCGCGGTCGCGATCGTGTCGTTCACGGCCTCCGGGGGCGGATCGACCACCGTCCAGGCGAAGGCGCGGGTGACGGAGAGGCCGCCCGCGTCGCGCGCGGTGACCTCGACGACGTAGGTGCGGCTGCCGTCCGGCCCCGAGGCGGAGGCGTCGACCCGTCCGGTGACGCGGCCGGTCGCCGGGTCGATCGTGAGGCCGGGCGGCAGGCCGGTCGCCGTATAGGCGAGGAAATCTCCGTCCGGATCGGCGAAGGCGGCGCCGAGGTCGAGATCGACGCGGTCCGCGTCGGCGGCGACCCGCGCGGCGAGGCTGTCCGGTGCGGTCGGGCGCTGGTTCACCGGCCCGACGGTCACGGTCAGGAAGCCGGTTCCCTCGTCCCCTTGCGCGTCGCGGATCGTGTAGGTGATCGTGTCGGTGCCGCGGAAGCCCGGATCCGGCGTGTAGGTCAGGGTGCCGCTCGCGGGATCGACGCCGACGCTGCCATGCGCGGCGGTGGCGCGGCCGGGATCGGCCACGAGGGCGAAGGCATCCCCGTCCGGATCGCCGTCATTCGCGGTCACCGCGACGATGACGGGCCGGCCCTGGACGGTCGCCGCCGCGTCGGGTGCGGCCACGGGCGCGCCGTTGTCGACGTGCCAGGTGAAGCTGCGGCCGACGCTCGCCCCGTTCCGGTCGGTCGCGGTCACCGTCACCCTGTAATCGGGCGTGGCCGAGGCGTTCGCCGGCAGGGTGCCGCTGACCAGGCCGGTCGACGGGTCGATCGAGAGCCCCGGCGGCAGCCCGGCGGCCGAGAAGGTCAGGCCGTCCCCGCTCGTCCCCTGCGCGACGCGGGGATCGGTGTCCGGATCGCTGAAATTCGGGGCGATCGGATAGGTGATGGTCTGCCCGTCGCGGGAGACCGTGTCCGGCAGGCTGCCGGCCTCCGGCGCGTCGTTGACCGGCGTCACGGTGACGTCGACGGTGGCGGTCGAGAGCCCCCCGTTCCCGTCGGAAACCGTGTAGGTGATGCGGTCCTGGCCGTTGAAATGCGCGTCCGGCACGTAGACGAGGCGCCCGCCGACGACGTCCACGCGCCCGTGGAGCGCGCTCGGGGCGAGGCCGTCCGCCGCGACGAGGGTGAGCGGGTCGCCGTCCGGATCGGCATCGTTCGCGCGGACGTCGATGACGAGGGGCGTGTCCTCGGCGGTGGTCGCGGCATCCGCCGCCGCCGCGGGGGGCAGGTTCGCGATGCGCCACGTGAGGGTGCGGGTCTCGCTCGCCCCGGACGCGTCCGTGGCGGTGAGCGTCACCGGGTAGCCGCGCAGGCCCGTCGGTCCGGACGCGTCCGAGGCCACCGTGCCGGACACGAGGCCCGTCGCCGGATCGAGCGCGAGGCCGGGCGGCAGGCCCGCGGCCGCGTAGGTGAGGCCCTCCCGGCCCGGGAAGAGCGCCGCGAGATCGAGCCGGAGCGGCTGCCCGTCGTTGCTGGCGAGGTCGAGGGGCGAGGGCGCCGGGAGCGCCGGGATCCGCCCGGCGACCGTGACGCTGACCTGAGCGGTGGCAAGGCCTCCCTCCCCGTCCGAGACCGTGTAGGTGAGCGTGGTAGTGCGGGTCGCGCCGGGGGCGAGGTCGGCGAAGTCGGCGCCCGGATCGAAGGCGTAGCGCCCGTCGGCCTCGACCGTGAAGATCCCGCCGGCCGAGCCCGCGACGCCCCGCCCGACATCGCCCGCCCGGCCGCCCACCGCGACGATGGCGAGCGAGTCCCCGTCCGGGTCCGCGTCGGGCCCGTTGCCGTTGTCGGCCAGGACCGACCCGGTGAGGCTGCGCCCCCCTTCCGCCAGGAACGTGTCGTTCCGGGCGATCGGCGCAGGGTTGAGCACCCGCCAGGTGAAGGTCGCGTCGGTGATGCCGCCCTGCCCGTCCGTGGCGCGCACCTGGACCGTGTAGAGCCCACCCGCTCCCCCTTGCGAGGCGGAGCGGTCGATCCGGCCGCTCACGCGGCCGGTCGTCGGATCGGCGGAGAGACCCGGCGGCAGGCCCGTCACCGTGTAGGTGATCGGATCGCCCTCCGGATCATTGTAGGAGGCGCCGAGATCGACGCTCACCGCCGCCCCGTCGACGGAGCCGCGCGCGGTCAGAGGCCCGGTGCGGGGGGCGTCGTTGACCGCCGCGACGGCGATGGCCAGCGTGTCGGTGCGGCTCAGGGGCCCGCCCGCGCCCGTGTTGCCGAGATCGTCCGTGACGAGGGTGAGCGTGTCCGGCCCGTTATAGTCGGCCGCCGGCCGGTAGCGCAGCCCGTCGAGCGCCGCGTTGATCTGCGCCAGCGTGCCCGTCAGCGTCACGCTGCCCGTCCCGTCCCCGCTCACCCCGGCGCCCGAGCCAGGCGCGAGCGTCAGCGTGCCGTGGGCGACGCCGAGCCGCGTCGTCAGGCTGGCCGTCCCCGCATCCACGTCCGAGACCCGGATGGCGTTCGCCCCCGACAGGACGAGGTCGGTGTCCTCGTTCGTCGAGGCGCCGGCCGGCAGCGCGTGCTGGGGCGCGTCGTTGACCGCCGCGACGCCGACCGTGACGGTGGCGGTCTCGGTCGTGCCTCCGGACGTGACGGTGTAGGTGAACGTGTCGGTGCCGTTGAAGTCGGGATCCGGCGTGTAGGTGAGCCGCCCGTCCGGCTGGAAGCTGACGCGTCCGTGCGCGCCGTTCGTGACGCTCGAGACGAAGGCGCCGGGATCCTCGAAATTGTCGGCCGAGGCGCCGTTCGTGCCCGTCAGCGCGTTGAAGGTGACCGCGTTGTCCTCGTTCGTCGCCACCGTGTCGGCCACGATGTCGGCCACGGGCGCGATCGCGAGGTCGATCGTGCGCTGGGTGATGAAATTCTGCTTGATCTCGATACCGTCGACGAAATTGCCGTAGGTCGGATCGTTGCCTTCCGCGCTGACGGAGCGGAACTCGAAGCGCAGCTTGTTGCCGCTGGCGCTCTGCGACAATTCCTCGTGGTAGGCGCCCCAGGCCGCGTTGCCATCGAAGTAGTTCTTGTCGAGCAGCGCGAGGTCGTCGCCGGTGCCATAGACCCCGTCCGCTCCGAGATCGGTGACGACCACCCGCATCGTGTCGACGCCGAGGCGTCCGCGATGGGCGAAGTCGAGGGAGATGATGGAGCCCGGCGAGGCGTCGAAATCCTGGTAAAGGGCGGCGACCTCCGTCGCGTTGATCTCGGCGAACTGGTTGCCCTCGTAGGCCGGCACGCCGTTCCAGCCCGTGCCCCAGATCTCGATCTTGTGGTCGCTGGCCGTGGTCTTCCAGCCCGGCACGGAACTGTCGTCCACGAGCGTGTAGCTGTTCGGCGGCTCGCCCGGCTGCTCGAAGCTGCCATTGGTGAAATTGTCCGCCGCGCGGGGCAAGTCCTGGACCGACAGGGCGATCTGCGCAGGCCCGTTATAGTCGTCATCCGGGTCGAAGCGCAGCCCGTCGAGGGCCGCATTGATGTCGGAGGCGAGGCCGGAGAAGGTCATCCTGGCGTCGTCCGCGCCGCCGCCGACCGTGACGGTCAGGCCGGTGGTCCGCGCGAGGGTGAGGACGCCGTGGTTGGCGGAGATCGTGACGGTGAGGGCACCGCCGTCCCGGTCGGCGACCGTGATCGCGTTGCCGTTCGCCGGGGAGAACACGAGGGGCGTGTCCTCGCGTGCCGGCTCCGTGCCGGTTCGCGCTCCGATCGTCGGCGCCTCCGCATTGGCCTGGACGGTGATGAGGGCTTGGCTGGTCGTGGTCTTCGGCCCCCCCGGACCGGTATTGCCGAGGTCGTCCGTCGCGACGGTGACCGCGGTCGAGCCGGCGAAATGCGTGTTCGGCCGGTAGGCGGCCCCGTCGAGGGCGGCGTTGATGTCGCTGATCGAGCCCGTGAGGGTGACGGTGCCCGTGCCGTCGCCCGTCACGCCGAGCCCCGTCGTGCGGGCGAGCGTGACGATGCCGTTGCCGGCCGTGATCGTGACCTTGATGCTCGACGCGCCCGCATCCGCGTCGGCGACGCTGATCGCGTTGCCGTTGGCGCTTGAGAAGACGAGGCTCGTGTATTCCTGCATCGTCTGCGGCGGCGGCACCGTGTTCACGGGCGCGTCGTCGACGGGCACCACGGAGATCGTGGTGCGTGAACTCGTGCCCTGCGTGGTTCCGGTGCTCACGCGCACGTCGATCTGGCGGTCGGTCGTGTCGGGCAGGTCGTCCGAATTCGTGAAGGTCACCGCCTTCAGGGCGTTCTGGTAGTCCGAGAGGCTGCCGTTGCCCGAGAGCGTCACCTTGATCACGCCCGCGACGCTGTGGTCGATCACGGCGGTGAGGGTGCCCGGCAGCGCGCCGACGATCAGGTCGTCGCCAGCCTTGGCGTTGCGCAGGATGATCTCCGCCCCGTCGACGGCCGGCGTGTTCGCGATCAGGACGTCGGTGTCCGTGACGCCGACAGCCGGCCGGTCCTCCGTGAATTGCGTCGCGTAGTTGAGGCCCGACCCGGCCGAATCGTCGGCGTCGAGATCCACCTTCGGGATGGTGACCGTCACCGGCGTCGTGAAGGCGATGTCCCGGTCGCCGTCGTGGATGAAGGCGGCGCCCCCGGTCTGCGTGTTCGCCGCGAGGTCGTAGGTCATCGTCCAGGACGAGACGTTCGTCCAATTGTAGCCGATGATCGAGACCGGATCGGGGGGCGTGACGTTCTCGTCCTGCCGACCCGAGGCACGCACGAGGTCGTTGCGCGAGTCGAGCGCGAGGTGGGTCGCTTGGTCGACCGTGTAGGAGGTCAGGCCCGTCTGGGCGGCCGTGACCGATTCGCGGGTGTTCGGGTTGCCGTTGATGCCGTCGATGTCGCCGATCCGGAAATCGATGTCGGCGGCGATCGGCTGGCCGTTATCGGCGCGCACGAGATCCCAGCGCAGGACGACGTGCGCCGCGTTGCCCGGCGCACCGTTCGCGGCCGAGGTCGAGCGCAGCAGCACCGCCGTATCGTCGCTGCTGGTGCCGAAGGAAACCGCGTCGTCGCCCTCGCCGATCGAGACCACGGTGGCCCGGAGGCTGACCGCCACGCCGCCGACCGTGCCGGCAGTCGCCCAGGTCGCCGTCGCGTTGACGACGTTCGCGTTGACGTCGAAGTAGTCGATCGACCCGCCGTTGGTGCTGCGGTTCGTCTTGGCGGTGATCAGGGTCCCGCTTCCGTCGCGCACGGTCGGCTCGCCGGCGATGCTGATCTGGGCCGGCGCGAGCAGATGGTGCCAGCTCTCCCGGGCCGCGGCGTCGAGGGCGGGGCCGGCCTCGATCGCGCCGGTGCGGGTCTCGAGGTCCCAGTCGCCGCCGAGCGCCGCGTCGCCCGTCGCGTCGTCCGAGGCGGCCACGTCGGCCCCGGTCGCCCGGGCGAGGAGGCGCACCGCCTCCGCCCCCTTCGCGCCCGCGCCGAAATCGCAGCCGTAGATCAGGAGGTCGCCGTCCGGCCCGAGGGCTCGCCCGATCGCGGCGAGATCCTCGGCGTAGCGGCCCGCGATGGTGTCGGCGGTGAGGGTGCCGGTGCCGAGGCGCAGGTCGCCCGCGGCCCCGTGCGAGAGGATGTGGACCGCATCGACGTCGCTGCGCCCCCGCAGCGCCTCGGCGAGCTGGTCGAACCCGTCGCGGGCGGAATCGATCAGCAGCACCTCGGCCTTCTCGGGCACGCCCCGCAGGAGCGTCTGGAGGTCGGGCACGTTGCGGTCGATCACGACGATCTCGCGCCGCTCAGCCGCCGCGGCGGAGGCGTCGGCGGCCGGGCTCGGGGCGTGGTCCGGCGCGGGGCTCTCGGCCGGGTGCGCCGCTTCGGCGGCCGGATGGTCGGGCGCGGGCGCCTCGGCGGCCTGGGCGGCGGCGGCCGCGGCCGGTGCGGCCGCCGCATCGAACACGTAGCGCGGCTCCAGCGCCCGGATCGCGGTGGCGGGCCGGGCCGCGGCGGCGCGCGAGCGGGCACGCGGGCGGTTGCGGAAGCGCTCGAACATGGCGGAAGCCGTCTCCGTCCCCGGACGAAAGCGAGGGTCCGGGGGCCGTACGAGTGTGTACGAACAGGGTTAAGGATCCCTCGCCGCTCGCGTCCCGGATGCGGCGAGGGACCCGCTCAGAATCCGCTCTCGCGCACCAGGACGGCCACGATCCGGCGGACGGCCCGGCCGGCGAGGCTCTCGGGCGTCCCCGCGACGGTGACGACGCCGCGCACCACGGCGGGGCTCTCGGAAAGGCGCAGGCCCTCCGAGGGCGGTTCGAGGATCGCGGTGTACTGCGCCTCCACCGGCACGGGGCCGACGCCCTTCTCCTCCCGCACGGAGACGGGGCCGCCGAGATGCGAGGCGAGATAGGGGATCTCGACGGTCGCCGAGGCCGCCCGGGAGACCGAGGCCAGGGTCACGGGAAGCGAGGGCGCGGTGAGGTCGTCGGGCACGAAGGTGCCGGCGGCACCGGCCCGGAGCCGGCGCAGCCCGTCCTCGCCGACGAGGCCGCGCACCTGGCGGGGACCGTTCGAGGCGAGCGTGCCGAGCTCGGCGCCGCGGCCGACCCAGCGGCCGGGCTGGAGATCGGGCTCCAGCTCCGCGATCATCCCGTCGAATGCGGCCCGGATCACGAGTTCCCCGCGCCGCCGCTCCAGGCCGGCGAGGGCCTCGCGCTGGGACGCGAATTCCCGGTCGAGGACGAGGCTCGCGCTGCGGTCGAGGGCGTCCGCGGCCCGGCGGTCGCGCCGGAACTCGATCAGGGCGAGCTTGGTGCGCGCCACCGCGATCTCGTGGTCGAGCCTCGGCGAGGCGAGGCGCAGCAGCACCTGCCCCGCCGCGACGGAGGCGCCCGCCCCCACCTCCACGGCCTCGATCCGGCCCGGCGCCGCCGCGGTGAGACGGGCGCTGCGCCCCGGCTCGGCGATGGCGGGGATCTCGACCCGGCCGTAGACCGGGATCACCAGGAGGACGAGGAGCAGCGCGAGGGCGCCGCCCGTGACGCGCAGGCGCCCGGCCGGGTCGATCCGCGTCCGGTTGCGCCACCAGAACGCCGCCTCCCGCCCGATCGGCGCCACCACGAACCAGCCGATCTCGACGGCGAAGAGCAGCAGGCCGAGCAGCTTGAAGGTCATGGCGTAGACCATGACGGCGATGCCGGTGAACAGGACGAGCCGGTAGAGCCAGACCGCGAAGCCGTAGGCGAGGACGGCGCGGCGGCGCCCCGTGCTCCACGCCTCGGGACAGGGGTCGCCGAGGTCGAACAGCCACTCGCGCAGGCGCCAGCGGGCGAGGGCGAAGGCGCGGGGCTGCAGGTTCGAGATGCCGAGGGCGTCGCAGGCGAGATAGTAGCCGTCGAAGCGCATCAGCGGGTTGAGGTTGACCGCGAGGCTCATCGCCCAGCCGGCCGTGGCGAGGAAGAAGGCGATGCTCCGCAGCGAGCCCTCCGGCAGGAAGGACCAGGCGAGCGTCGCGAGCAGCGCCACGCCGAGCTCGACCAGGATGCCGGCGGCGTCGATCAGCGTGCGCTGGCGCCGGTCGCGCAGGCGCCACGCATCCGTGGTGTCCGTGTAGAGGACCGGCACCAACACCATGAAGGCGACGCCCATGGTGGAGACGCGGCAGCCGCGATGCACGGCCGCGTAGGCGTGGCCGAGCTCGTGCAGGACCTTCACGAAGGCGAGCGCCGCGAGGTAGCCGCCGAGGCCCTCGACGCTGAGGAAGTGCAGGAAGGTCGAGGTGAAGGCGTCCCATTGCCGGGAGGCGAGCATCAGGCCGAGGAGCCCCGCGAGCCCGATCGCGGCGAGGCTGCGCCGTGAGGCGAGCCTGCGGGCATGGGGCAGCGTGCGGACGAGGAAGGCCTGCGGCCGCACCAGGGGGATGCGGATGAAGAGGTAGTTGTGCAGGAGCCAGGAGGCCCAGCCGGTGCGGCCGGCCGCGAGCTGCGCCGCCTGCGCGGCCCAGCCGCCGGGATGGGCCGCGAGCCCGTTCTGCTCCGCGAAGGCGCGGAAGGCCGCGACCTCGGCTTCGGCCACCGTGCGGCCGAGCGCCCGCCCCGCCCGCTCGGCGAGCTCCGCCGAGGCGAGGCCGGCGCGCCATGCCTGGAGCAGGGCGAGGCCCGTGGCGTCGATCTCGAAGTAGCGGTGGGCCGGCGGGTCGTAGACGAGCCAGGTCGGCGCGCCGTCGCCGGTGGGGGCGCCCGGATGGAAGCGCAGATCCTCCCGCAGAGCCGTCAGCGGCGCGGCAGCAGGGCCCGCGGCCGGGAGCGCCGGCCCGCTCACAGGCCGGCCTTCTGGCGCAGATAGGTCAGCGGCTTGCGCAGGAGGTAGAACGCGAGCGGCACCCGCTCGCCGAAGAGCTGGGCCGTGCCGTGCGCCCCGAGCCGCGGCGGCTCCCCGGGCGCCAGCGCGGCGGTGATCCGGTAGGCGAGCACCCCGGCATCGGTCAGGCGGGCGATCGGCGTCGCCTGCACCATCCTCGCGTCGAGGGCGGCGAGCGGATCGGAATCGAGGAAGAGGCGGACGCGGGCGCCCTCGGGCAGGGCCACCGCGTCGGCGACGGGCAGGTCGATCCGCACCTCCACCGTCCGCGGGTCGGCGATCTCGAGGATGCGGGCCCCGGCGGCGACCGGCTTGCCGAACCAGTCCTTGCGGTCGGCATAGACCACGACGCCGGCCCGCTCGGCGCGGATCTGCGTCTTGGCGTAGGTGTCGCGGGCGAAGTCGCGCTCGGCGCTCTTGAGGGCGAGCTCGGCCCGCGCCTGCCCCATCTCGCGGCGCGCCTTGTCGTCGAGATAGGCGCCCTGCGTCACCTGCCGCAGCCGCGCCTCGGCCACCTGCACGTCGCGCTCGGCGATGGCCAGCGCGTTGCGCTGCGCGGTATCGACGTAGCGGGCGACGAGGTCGCCCTCCTGCACCGCGGTGTTCGGGGCGACGGCGACCTCCTCGATGATGCCGTCGATCGGGGCGGCGAGGACGAAGGGCCGCTCGGCGGTGATGCTGGCCGGCGCCAGCACCGTCATGGGCACGGGGAGGGCGAGCGCGCCGAGGGCGCAGGCCCCGCCGATCAGGAACGCCTTCCGCGAGCGCGGCGCGAGGCGCCGGCGGGCGGGGGCCTGGAGCGCCAGGAGGGCGTGGGCGCCGGTCTCGGCGAGGCGCGAGGCGAGCGCCGTGTCGGCCTCGTCCCAGGGGCGCTCGCGGGCGAGCAGCAGGCCGCCGACCAGGGTCTCCGCGCGGTCCCGCAGCGGAATCCAGAGGGCGTGCGGGAACGGGTAGGTGCGCGCCTCCTCGCCCGTCTCCGCCGCGAGATCGACCGGCCGCGCCGCCTCGCCCGCCGCCGCCGCGACCGACGCGACCCAGCGGACCAGCGGCGCGTCGCGCTCGAAGGCGCCGAGCCCCGAGACCCGCTCGACGGAGAGGGCCTTGCCCGTGCGCCCGAGCAGGAAGACCTGCCGGGCGCGGGTCAGCTTGCCCGTCTCGTTGACGAGGGCGAGCCCCAGCGCGTCCCGGGTCGCGGCCCGGCGGAACTCCGCCTCGACCCGCAGGAGCTGGCGCAGGCCGGAGGCCGGGTCGGCCGGTTGGGGGGCCGGTTGGGGGGCCGCCCGGGGGGCCGCGGGCTGCGCCTCGGCGCGCGCGGGCCGCGGCGCGATCCTCGCCTCGATCGGCATGGTCAATGGGCCGGGCGGTCGAAGCGCGCGTCGAGGCTCATGCCCGGCAGCACGGCCGCGATGTCGCCCGGCGCGAAATGCGCGGTGATCTTGATGGTCTGTGAGACCGGGTCCACCGCGGCGGCGGTGCGGGCGACGCGGGCCGCGTAGCTGAGGCCCGTCTCGTCGACCCGCACCGAGAGCGGCGTGCCGGCCCGCAGCCAGACGAGCCAGGCGGAGGGCACGATCAGGTCGATCTCGAGCGCGGCGGCATCGACGATGCGCATCAGGGCTTGGCCCGGCGTCGACATCTCGTGCTCGTGGATGCGCAGGTCCGCGACGCGGCCCGCGAAGGGCGCGAGGATGCGGCAGTCGCGCACGCGGACCTGAAGCGCCTCGGCGGCGGCCCGCGCCTTCTCCCACTTCGCCTTGGCGGCCTGCACCTCCATGCGGCCGATGGCTTGGCGCCGGTCGAGTTGCTGGGCGTTGTCGAAGGCGATGCGGTTGACCTGATCCTCGGCCTGGGCCGAGCGCAACTCGGCCGTCGCCTTGTCGCAGTCGAAGGCGACGAGGGTGTCGCCGGCCTTGAAGGCATCGCCCTCGCGGAAGGGGAGCTGGACGACGCGGCTGTTGAGGTCGGTCGCCACGCTGGCGTCCCGCAGGGCCCGCACCACGCCGCGCACGGACGCGTCGCCCTCCGCGGCCGCCGGCAGCGCGGCGAGGAGCAGAACCGGCAGCAGGACCGGACGAAGGAACCCCCGACGCACGCGCGAAACCTCTCGTTCACCCCGACCCGACATCGCGCCATCAGAGCGCGGACGTGGTTAAGGTTCGGTTCGCCGGATCGATTGTGCGCAGGCTCAGCCCGGCACGGTTCCGGGCGCCTCAGGCCGCGTCGCGACCGCGCGCGGCGGGCGCGGCGGGCGCAGCGGGCACATCGCTCCCAGCCGGCGCGTCGGGCAGGGGCGCCTCGGCCGGGCTCGCCGCCGCGGGCGCGCCCGATCCGAGCGCCAGGATCACCTCGATGCGGCGCTTGCCGGCCGCCTTGGCCCGGTACAGCGCCTCGTCGGCGAGGCGGAGCAGGTCGGCCCGGCCGGCCGCCGGACCCGGCGCGACGGCGGCGCCGACCGTGATCCCGACCTCGACCGCGCTCCCGTCCGCCAGCGCGATCGGCCGCCCGACCGCCTCGATGACCCGCTGCCCGAGGGCGTGCACCTCGCCGAGGTCGAGCCCCGTCGCGACGGCCGCGAACTCGTCCCCGCCGAGCCGGAAGACCCTGGCCTTCGTCCCGAAGGCGCTCCCGAGCCGGCCCGCGACCGCGACGAGGACCGCATCGCCGGCCGGGTGCCCGTAGGTGTCGTTGATGGGCTTGAACCCGTCGAGGTCGAGGCAGAACAGGCAGGCGCCGTCCGGGCCGCCCGGCCGGATGTCGGCCTGCCGGTGGCGCTCGAAGGCCCGGCGGTTGCCGAGCCCCGTGAGATCGTCGCAGAGCGCCTTGCGCTCGTTCTCCAGAGTGGCCCGGAAGGCGCCCCCGGCGAGCACGGCGACCTGCTCGGTCACGCCGCGCACCGCCAGGACCGCGAAGGGCAGCTGGATCAGGAACAGCAGCAGGAGCGGCGCGTCGACGAAGCCGCCGCTGATCACGGTCGGCAGGATGAGCACCGTGCATTGCGCCATCGCGAGGTTCGGCACGCTGAAGTTGCGGACACAGAGAGGGCCCATCACCGCCACGGCCGAGATCGAGGCGAGGAGGATGCTCGGCCAGTCCCCGCTCAGGACGGCGCAGAGCGAGACGCAGCCCTGCAGCGTCGGCCACAGGAGGTTGAGCGCGACGTAGAGGTCGGTGGCGGTCGCGCGGCCCGAGGCCGCATTGCGGTGGCAGCGGGCGCGGACCGCGAGGCGGGCCGCCAGGAGGCCGAGATCCGCCGCCGCGACGGCGGCGACGAGGGGGCTGCCGAGCCACAGGGCGAGCGCCGCCGCCACGAGGACCGAATTGAGCCCGCCGAGGACGAGGGCCTTGGCGTTCGCGAAATAGTTCGCCAGGAGGATGGGGTGGATCGCGGGAGACAGGGACCGATGCGGGCGCATCAGCCAGCGCACGAACCTCGTCCGGGGCTCGGAGAAGCGCGGCGTCTCGGGGGCGGGGACTCGGTCGCTCCGCTTCGTCATCGGTCTGAGCCCCTGTCCGGATCCGGCCTCGCGGATAGGCTTAAAGGCTTAGCCCACCGGCATTGCGAGGCCCTTAATCCGATCTTCGGATTGCGCGCCCATCGCCTCGTTCCGCTCGCGCTGGCCCTCGCGCTGGCGCAACCGGTGCGGGCCGGGCGTGCGCTGGCCCTCCCCCGAGGGGCGCGTCGCGGTCTCGCGGCCCTTCGCCGGCTCGCAGATCGTCGTGGGCGCCTCGGCCCGCACGGCCGGCGCCATCGACAGCCTGACCTGGAACGGGCGGGAGTTCCTGAACCGCTTCGATCACGGCCGCGAATTGCAGTCGGCCGCCGCCTTCGACGGGTTCGGGGAGTGCCTGAACCCGACGGAGGCCGGCTCGCGCGGCGACGGGAGCGGCCCGGGCAGCAGCAGCCTGCTCGTCAGCCTGCGGGCGGAGGGCGGGCGCCTGCGCACCCGCACGCGGATGGCGTGGTGGGTCGGCCCCGGAGAGACCTCGCGGGAATGCCCGAAGGGTCCGGGCGGCTACGCCTCGCCCACCTCGGACACGGTCCTCGACAAGGACGTGGAGATCGGCGCGCAGGGGATCCCCAACGCCATCGCCTACCGGGCGACCTTCGCGGTGGCGCGCCCCTTCGAGGCGGCGAATTTCGAGGTGCTGACGGGCTACATGCCGCCGGACTTCTCGCGGTTCTGGAGCTACGACCCGGCGAGCGGCCGGCGGGCCCCCCTCTCGGACGGGCCGGGCGAGCAGCCGCTGCCGGTCATCCTCGCGACGGAGGACGGCGCCTACGCGATGGGCGTCTACAGCCCCGGCCTGCCCCAGCCCGCGCATCCGGATGCGGGCTACGGCCGCTTCCGCTTCCCGGCGCCGCGCGGGCCCGAGGGCAACGCCACGGTGAAATGGAACTGCGTCTACCGGCACGGGCCCGGCCGGCCGGGCGCCTACGCCTACACCTGCTACACCCTGGTCGGCACCCTGGAGGCGGTCGAGGCGGGGCTCTCCGGGCTCCACGCCGCCCTGGCCCGGGCGCGGACACGGGGGCCGCGTTGAGCTATGCTGCGCGCGAGCCGCATCGGGAGAAGAGCATGCGCCTGTTTCTGCTGGGAGCCCTGGCGTCCCTCCTGCCCCTGCCGGCCGCGGCGACCTGCAGCTGCGCCTGCGTGGGGGGCGAGGCCCGCTCCCTGTGCTCGAGCCCGGCCGAGATGGCGCCTGTCTGCGCGCGGATCTGCCCGCAATCGCTCGCGCCGATGTCCGTGAGCCCCGGCTCGATCTCGCTGCCGGGCAGCATCGTCACGGGCGGCGGGGGCGACGGAGCCGAGGGCGGCGGCGGAGGGGCGCCCCGCGGCGGAGGCGGGCTCGGCGGCGGGGGCGGGGGTGGCCTCGGGGGCGGCGGAGGTCTCGGCGGCGCCGGTGCGGCCTCGGGGCTCGGCGGCCTGCCCTAGGCCCTCCCCCGAAGGTCGCATTTGCGCGGATCGCGCACCTCGTGCATGCCGGGAGGCGGGCGGCGCGGCGCGCCGCCGAGACGCCCGTCCAGCCCGGAGAGATGCGCCCGTGACGACCCCGACGCCGCGCCAGCCCGACCACGCGGTCGACCCGCTCTTCGTCGAGCGCCGCTCGCCGCGCGCCTTCACGGGCGAGGCGGTGCCGGAATCGGAGCTGATGCGGATGTTCGAGGCGGCGCGCTGGGCGCCCTCCTCCTACAATTCGCAGCCCTGGCGCTTCGTCTACGCCCTGCGCGGCGACGCCAACTGGGACCGGCTGTTCGACCTCATCGGGCCCGGCAACCAGAAATGGGTGAAGGACACCGGCGCCCTCGTCTTCCTCGTCTCCAGCGGCCGCATGCGGGTGGGCGAGAACCTGCAGCCCTCCTGGAGCCACTCCCTCGACGCGGGCGCGGCCTCCCTCGCCTTCCAGCTCCAGGCGATCCGCCAGGGCTGGCACGCCCACGGCATGACCGGATTCGACCGGGAGCGCGCGGTCGGCGTTCTCAACGTGCCGGAGCATCACCGGGTCGAGGCGGCCTACGCCGTCGGGCGCGCGGTTCCGCCCGCCGACCTCACCGACGAGCAGCGCACCCGCGAGGCGCCGAACGGCCGCCGGCCGATCACCGACTTCGTGTTCGCCGGCGCCTTCCCCGCCCGCGACGCCTGAGCGCGCCCCGTGCTGAACCCCGCCCCCGACTACGATAGCCTGCGCGCCGCGTTCCGCTGGGAGATCCCCGGGCGCTACAACATGGGCGTCGATGTCTGCGACGGCTTCGGGACGCGCGAGCCCGATCGGCCGGCGATCCTGGAGGTCGGCCCCGACGGCACGGTCGGGACGGTCACGTTCGGGCGGCTCAGGGCGGAGTCGAACCGGCTCGCGGGGGCGCTGCGGGGCCGCGGCGTCGGGCCGGGCGACCGGGTGGCGGTGCTGCTGCCGCAATCGGCCGCCGTGGTGGTCGCGCACGCCGCCGCCTACAAGCTCGGCGCCGTCGCCCTGCCGCTCGCCGGCCTGTTCGGGCCGGACGCGCTGGCCTACCGGCTGGCCGATTCCGGCGCGCGGGCGATCCTCACCGACGCCGCCGGCCTCGCCAAGCTCGGGCCGCTGCGCGCCGGCTTGCCGGACCTCGACCTCGTCGTCTGCCGCGAGGGCGCGGAAGGCGCCCCCGAGGGGACGGTCGGCCTCGCCGACCTCCTCGCGGAGGGGGGCGAGGATTTCACGCCCCTGGAGACGGGCCCCGACGACCCCGCCCTGATGATCTACACCTCCGGCACCACGGGCGCGCCGAAGGGCGCGCTGCACGGGCACCGGGTGCTGCTCGGCCACCTGCCGGGCTGGCGGATGATGCACGATTTCGCGCCCCACGGCGGCGACCTGATGTGGACGCCCTCGGACTGGGCCTGGGCGGGCGGCCTCCTCAACGTGCTGATGCCGAGCCTGCATTTCGGCATGCCCGTGGTGGCGCGGCCCGGCCGCTTCGAGGCGGAGGACGCCTTCGGCCTGATCGCCCGGCTCGGCATCACCAACGTCTTCCTGCCGCCGACCGCCCTGCGCATGCTGCGCGGCGTCGAGAACCCGCGGGCGCGCTTCGACCTGTCCCGCCTGCGCAACATCGCCTCGGCGGGCGAGGCGCTCGGCCCCGAGACCTTCGACTGGGCGCGGGACGCCCTCGGCCTCACGATCGGGGAGGCCTACGGGCAGACCGAGTGCAACCTCGTTCTCGCCGCCTGCCGCGCGGCCGGGATCGCCCGGCCCGGCTCGACGGGAAAGCCCGTCCCGGGCCACCGCGTCGCGATCCTGCGGCCGGACGGCAGCGAGGCGGATGTCGACGAGGCGGGCGAGATCTGCGTCGCCCGCCCCGACCCCGTGATGTTCCTCGGCTACTGGAACCAGCCCGAGGCGACGGCCCGGAAGTTCCGCGGCGACTGGATGCTGACCGGCGACCAGGCCCGGCGCGACGCGGACGGCTACATCCACTTCGTCGGGCGCGACGACGACCTCATCACCTCGGCCGCCTACCGCATCGGCCCGACCGAGATCGAGGATTGCCTCCTGCGCCACCCGGCGGTGGCGCTCGCCGCCGCAATCGGCAAGCCCGACCCGCTGCGCACCGAGATCGTGAAGGCCTTCGTGGTGCTACGCGAGGGCTTTGCCCCGTCCGACGCCCTGCGCGACGAGATCCTGGCCTTCGCCCGCGCCCGCCTCTCGGCCCACGAATACCCGCGCGACCTCGCCTTCCGGGCCGAATTGCCGATGACGACCACGGGCAAGATCATCCGGCGGCACTTGCGGGCGGAGGGATAGGGCCGCGGCTTGCCGCCGCCCCGGCGAACTCCTACCCACCGGACCATGTCGGTCGAGGTCCTCTATCGTCTGGAACGCGACGGTCCCGATGCAAGGCTTCGGGACCTCGACGACGTGCGGCTCGTCACCGACGCCGTGACGGACGATGGCGGCACGATCCCGGCCGGCGCCGAGGGAACCGTCGTCCACGTCGCCCCGGGCGGCGCAACGGTGATGGTCGAGTTCGCGCAACCCGAGGAAGCCCTCGCCACGGTGCGGGCTTCCGATCTCGTCCGGACCCGGCCCATGGCCCCGTGAACGATCGCCGTGCCGGTCCGGGCAGCCTCGCGATCCGGGCGCCGAGGTCACGGCCTGCCTGCTGAACCGCGATCCTCCGTCGGGCGCCCCGAAAGCGACGTTCCTCCTCGGGCCAGCGTGTGGGTCGTCACTTCGCCCGACTCGGCGCGGCTCGTGACCGCCTTCCCCGCAAGGCGCCACCCCGCATGAGGCCCTGACGCGGCCCCGTCACGGCCTCGCCGCACCGGCCCGGCGAGATACGCATAAAGACATCTTTATGTCTTGATTGCCTCGTACCCCGCGCCCTGGTATAGGCACCGCCGAACAGCCAATGGAACGGAGCATCGGGCACATGGCCAAGGACTACATCGTCAGGGACATCGGGCTGGCCGATTACGGCCGCAAGGAGATCTCCATCGCCGAGAGCGAGATGCCGGGCCTGATGGCCGTGCGCGAGGAATACGCGGCGCGCCAGCCCCTCAAGGGCGCCAAGATCGCCGGCTCGCTGCACATGACGATCCAGACGGCCGTGCTGATCGAGACCCTGAAGGCGCTCGGCGCCGACATCCGCTGGGTCTCCTGCAACATCTACTCGACGCAGGACCACGCCGCCGCCGCCATCGCAGCCGCCGGCATCCCCGTCTTCGCCGTCAAGGGCGAGACGCTGGAGGAGTACTGGGACTACACCTCGCGCCTGTTCGACTGGCATGACGGCGGCATGCCGAACATGATCCTCGACGACGGCGGCGACGCCACGATGTTCGTGCATCTCGGCCTGCGCGCCGAATCCGGCGACACCGCCTTCCTCGACAAGCCGGGCTCCGAGGAGGAGGAGATCTTCTTCGCGCTCCTCAAGAAGAAGCTCCAGGAGAAGCCGAAGGGCTGGTTCGCCGGCCTCGCCGACTCGATCAAGGGCGTCTCCGAGGAGACGACCACGGGCGTGCACCGCCTCTACATCCTCGCCAAGGAGGGCAAGCTGCTCTTCCCGGCGATCAACGTGAACGATTCGGTCACGAAGTCGAAGTTCGACAACCTCTACGGCTGCCGCGAGTCGCTCGTCGACGGCATCCGCCGCGGCACCGACGTGATGATGGCCGGCAAGGTCGCCATGGTCGCGGGCTTCGGCGACGTGGGCAAGGGCTCGGCCTCCTCGCTCCGCCACGCCGGCTGCCGGGTGCTCGTCTCCGAGATCGACCCGATCTGCGCGCTCCAGGCCGCGATGGAGGGCTACGAGGTCGTCACCATGGAGGATGCCGCGCCCCGCGCCGACATCTTCGTGACGGCGACCGGCAACAAGGACATCATCACCCTCGACCACATGCGGGCGATGAAGGACCGGGCCATCGTCTGCAACATCGGCCACTTCGACAACGAGATCCAGGTCGCGGGTCTCAAGAACCTCAAGTGGACGAACATCAAGCCGCAGGTCGACGAGATCGAGTTCGCCGACGGCCACCGCATCATCCTCCTCTCGGAGGGCCGCCTCGTGAACCTCGGCAACGCGACGGGCCACCCGTCCTTCGTGATGTCGGCCTCGTTCACGAACCAGACGCTCGCCCAGATCGAGCTCTGGACGAACCCGGGCAAGTACGAGCGGCAGGTCTACACGCTGCCCAAGACGCTCGACGAGAAGGTCGCCGCCCTGCACCTCGAGAAGATCGGCGCCAAGCTCTCGAAGCTGCGCCCCGATCAGGCCTCCTATATCGGCGTGCCGGAGCAGGGCCCGTTCAAGCCGGATCACTACCGCTACTGATCCCGCCCTCGATCCCGCCCGGGGCCGGCGCCGAGCCGGCCCGCGGGAACCGTCCGAAAGCCCGGCCCCGCGCCGGGCTTTCGCGCGTTCGGGGGCTCCGCCCGCACCCGCAGGGATTGCGACCTGCCCCGTGCGGAAGTGTGTCTTTCGTGTGTCGGGGTCGGTCCGACATGCACCCCAGGGTTCATTGTTCAGCCAGACCCCCTTCCGGCGCGATTCCGCGACGGGGTACAGTGTCCCGATTCCTCAGATGAGGTGCCCTGCGGGACGGCCCGAGAGGCCGCGACGCGGGAACGGCGCGGTTCGCGCCGCGGGGCCGCGTTCGCGTGCCTCATCGAAGATTCGTGGAGGCGGTACGGATCATGAGGGTCGAACGGACGGCGCGCCTCACGGTCTGCGCCGGCGCTCTCATCGTCGCCGCGGCCGGGTTCGCCGGGAGCGCCCTGGCGGCCCCGGCGGACGGGCAAGCCGCCGCGCCCGGGATCCACACCCACAACCTCGCCGGCCTCGCGATCCTGATCGGGCTCACGGTCTTCGCCACGATCCTGTCCCTGCTGCACCTGCACGAGCGCTCCCGCTGGACCCGGCGCGAGCGCGAGCAGGCGGCGGCCCTCGGGGCGCTGCGCGGCGCGCACGACCGGGCGGAGATGCTGCTCAACGCCGAGCGGCAGGTCATCATCACCTGGGAGGGGCGGGGCGACCCCGTGATCGAGGGCGATGTCGGCCTCGCCTTCGACGGGGCGCGCCCGGCGGCGACCGCGGCGCGCCGCATCCTCGCCTTCGGAACCTGGCTCGTGCCCGCCGACGCGGCGGCGCTGGAGGCCGGCGTCGAGACCCTGCGGGTGCGGGGCACCGGCTTCCGGCTCAGCCTGCGCAGCCAGTCCGGCCGCAGCGTCGAGGCGCAGGGTCAGGCGGTGGCCGGCCGGGCGCTGCTGCGCCTGCGCGAGACCACGGACGAGCGGCGCGAGCTGATGGAGCTGCGCGGGACCCTGGACGAGGCCCGCCGCGGCCTCGCCGCCCTGGCCGGCCTCCTCGACGCGATCCCGCAGCCCGTCTGGCGGCGCAACCGCGACGGCGGCCTCGCCTGGGTCAACACGGCCTACGTCGCCGCGGTCGAGGCGCCGAGCCGCGAGGTCGCCCTCGAGGCGGGCACCGAGCTTCTCGACCGGCCGGCCCGCGAGCTGATCGCCCGCGAGGAGGCGAGCCGCCGCGCCCCGGCCGCGCGGCAGGCGCTGCGGCTCTCGGCGGTGGTGGCGGGTGGGCGCCGCATCCTCGACGTGACCGAGACGGCCCTGGAGAACGGCCGGGTCGGCATCGCCGTGGACGTCTCGGAGCTCGAGAGCGTGCGCGCCGACCTCCAGCGCCAGATGGACGCGAACGTCCGCACCCTCGACCAGCTGCCCACCGCGGTGGCGATCTTCGACGCCCGCCAGCGCCTCATCTTCCACAACGCCGCCTACCGGCAGCTCTGGGACCTCGACCCCGGCTTCCTCGAAGGGCGCCCCCTCGACGGCGAGATCCTCGACCATCTGCGCTCGCAGCGGAAGCTGCCCGAGCAGGCCGACTTCAAGTCCTGGAAGCAGGGCGTGCTCGCCGCCTACCGGGCGGCCGAGGCCAACGAGACCTGGTGGTACCTGCCGGACGGGCGCACCTTCCGGGTCGTGGCCGACCCGAACCCGCAAGGGGGCCTGACCTACCTGTTCGACGACGTCTCGGACCGGATGAAGCTCGAATCCCGCTACAACGCCCTGATGCGGGTCCAGGCGGAGACCCTCGACACCCTGAAGGAGCCGGTCGCGGTGTTCGGCGCCGACGGGCGCCTCACCTTCGCCAACCGCGCCTTCGCCACCGTCTGGCGCCTCGACACCGCCACCCTCGAATCGCGCCCGCGCATCGACGCCGTGATCGCCGCCTGCCGGGCGCTCGCCCCGGCCGAGGAGCCGTGGATGGACATCCGCGACGCGGTGACGGGCCTCGAATCGCGCTCCGGCCTCGCCTGCCGCCTGGAGGTGGTCGACGGGACCGTGCTCGACTGCGCGGCCCAGCCGCTGCCCGAGGGCGCCACGCTCCTCACCCTGATCGACGTCACCGCGAGCGTGAATGTCGAGCGGGCGCTGACCGAGAAGAACGACGCGCTGGAGAAGGCGGCGCAGCTGCGCGACACCTTCGTCCACCACGTCTCCTACGAGCTGCGCTCGCCGCTCACCAACATCATCGGCTTCACGCAGCTCCTCGGCGACGAGACGGTCGGCGCGCTCAACGAGCGCCAGCGCGAGTATTCCGACCACATCCTGCGCTCCTCGGGCTCGCTCCTCGTCATCATCAACGACATCCTCGACCTCGCCTCGATCGACGCCGGCTCGCTGGAGCTGCAGCGCGAGAGCGTGGACGTGCGCTCCACCATCGAGGCGGCGGTGCGCGGCATCGAGGACCGGCTCGCCGAATCCGAGATCAGCCTCGAACTGGACGTGCCCGACGACATCGGCAGCGTGGTGGCCGACGGCAAGCGCGTCCGGCAAATCCTGTTCAACCTGCTCTCGAACGCCGTCGGCTTCTCGAGCCCCGGCCAGCGGGTGGCGGTGACGGCGCGCCGCACCGCGAGCGAGCTCGTTCTGGCCGTCCGCGACGAGGGCCGCGGCATGCCCCCCGACGTCGCCGCCCGGGTCTTCGACCGGTTCGAGAGCCACACCTTCGGCACCCGCCACCGCGGCGTCGGCCTCGGCCTCTCGATCGTGCGCTCCTTCGTGGAGCTGCATGGCGGCCGCGTCACGCTCCAGACCGCGCCCGGCACGGGCACCGTCGTGACCTGCACCTTCCCCCTGGCCGAGCCGGAGCCGCACATGGCGGCCGCGGAATAGGATGATCGCGATCTACGTCCGCGGGCGCCGGCCGGTGATCGCGATCATCGGCGCGCGAGATCGCTCGAGGCGGCCTGCGCCCGGCCGCCCGGGGGGCGGGGCGCGGGCCTGACGGAACCCGTCGCGAGGGCCGCCCCGGCGGCTTCCGGCTCGTCCCGCCGGGCCAGCGCGTCCGGCGTCGCGAAGGCGGTGCCGGCGCGCCCCAGCCGCTCCCCATGGGCGTAGAGGGCCTTCATGTAGCCCTGGTCGAAGGGCGCCGCCGAGGTCTGCCCGAAGCGCCCGTCGATCTCCGCGACCTGCACGTCGAGCCCGTTCGCCGCCGCGAAGGTCCGGGTCAGCGCCAGTGCCGCCCGGGTCTGCGCCTTGATGGCGGCCGAGAGCGAGCGGCCGAGCACGCTCAGGGTCGTGCGGCTCGCGATCTGGAAGTCGGGCGCCAGCTTGTTGTTGACGACGACGTAGACGGTCCGGGCCGGGATCCGGACCGGGGCCGCCCCCGTGATCGCCGGGGCCGGCGCGAGGTAGAACGGGGCCGTGGTGCCGCCGTCCGCGTGCATTTCCTGGAAGGCCTTCCCGTCGGGCGCGAGCGCGTCGATCATTACGGGCGGGAAGATGCCGGGCACCGCCGAGGAGGCGAGCACGATCGCCCGGAACAGCTCCAGCGCCTTCGGGCCGCCCGCGCTCGCGATCGCGCCCATGTCCCACAGGACCGGGCGCTCGGTGTCGACCTCGGTGGTGGCGACGAGGAGCCTGCGGCCCTTGGCGTGCTCGGAAGCGACCGCCTTCAGCAGCTCGGGCGTCACCGTGCGGGCGATCCGCCGCTTGAGGGGCCAGGTGTCCGTCAGCGCCTCGTTGGTGCCGCCGAACTCGAACACGTCCGCCGCCGTGACCGTGGTGTAGGCGGTCTCGAGGGGCCGGTCGCCCGCCGCTCCGATGAAGGCGAAGGGGGCGATGAGGGCCCCCGTGCTGACGCCCGTGATCACGCCGAAGGCCGGCCGGTCGCCCGCCGCGCTCCAGCCCGAGAGCAGGCCCGCCGCGAAGGCCCCGTTCTCGCCTCCGCCCGAGAGGACCAGCCAGGGCTCGCGCGCCTCGGAGGCGCCGTCGATGAGGCCCTGGAAGGCCGAAACGTCGTCGCCCGCGATCCGGACCGGCCCCGCCAGTGCGGCCGGGCGCGCGGCCGCCGCCTCACCCGGGGTGAAGGTCGCCCGCTGATCGCTCCCGCGCCCGCCCGCCGGGGCCGAGGCCTGCGGGCTCGGGGATTTCGAGGATGGCGCGGCGAGTGCCATCCCGGAAGCGCCCGTGCCGAGCATCGCCAGCGCGGTGCACAGGAGCAGGTGCCGCTTGGTCAGTCCGGACATCTGCCTGGTCCTCGGATGGGAACCCCGCGCGAGAAACGTCTGTCGGGCGACAGCCCTTCGCCGCACGCTCGGGCGCGGTCGCCGACGAAGGCCCGTCTGTCCGGGCGTCTCGCGGGGAGTCTGGTGAGACCCGCCTCGTTGTCGAAAACGTCCCCCGTGCGGCCCAGTTCCGATACGGAACTTGACCGTGCGTGCGCTGCAACACCTGTCGCGGCCCCGGCCCCGCGCGACCGGAGGGGCTCTCCCCCGAGAGGACGGCTTTACGCCGGGGCCACGCTTGCACTACGCGGGAGCGAATCGAACCGACCGAGGACCGACCATGAAACTGCCGCGCCGCTTCTTCCAGCCGCTCGCCACCGGAGCTCCCGCCCCCTTCCGCGATCTGCCGGTCCGGCTCGAGCGGATGATCCACTTCGTGCCGCCCCACAACGACAAGGTCCGCGCCCGCGTGCCGGAGCTCGCCAAGACCGTCGACGTGGTGCTCGGCAACCTCGAGGATGCGGTCCCGGCCGACCAGAAGGAAGCCGCCCGCAAGGGTTTCGTGGCGATGGCCCGCGACACCGACTTCGCGGCCTCCGGGACCGGCCTGTGGACCCGCATCAACGCCCTCAACTCGCCCTGGATTCTCGACGACCTGTTCGAGATCGTGGCGGAGGTCGGCGACAAGCTCGACGTCGTGATGGTGCCCAAGGTCGAGGGTCCCTGGGACATCCACTACATCGACCAGCTCCTCGCCCAGCTCGAGGCGCGCCACGGGGTCGGCAAGCCCATCCTCGTCCACGCCATCCTGGAGACCGCGGAGGGCGTCGCCAACGTCGACGCCATCGCCAGCGCCTCGCCCCGCATGCACGGCATGAGCCTCGGGCCGGCCGATCTCGCCGCCTCCCGCGGCATGAAGACCACCCGGGTCGGCGGCGGCCACCCGGATTACCGCGTCATCGCCGATCCCGCGGGCGACGCGCCCCGCGCCTCCGCCCAGCAGGACCTCTGGCACTACACCATCGCGCGGATGGTCGATGCCTGCATGGCCAACGGCATCAAGGCCTTCTACGGCCCCTTCGGCGACTTCTCGGATTCCGCGGCCTGCGAGGTCCAGTTCCGCAACGCCTTCCTGATGGGCTGCGCCGGCGCCTGGACGCTGCACCCGAGCCAGGTGGCGCTGGCCAAGACCGTCTTCGCTCCCGATCCGGAGGAGGTCGCCTTCGCCGTGCGCATCGTCGAGGCGATGCCGGACGGGACGGGCGCCGTGATGCTCGACGGCAAGATGCAGGACGACGCCACCTGGAAGCAGGCCAAGGTCATCGTCGACCTCGCCAAGCTTGTGGCGCAGAAGGATCCGGAACTCGCGAAAGTCTACAAACTTTCCTGATCACCCACGAACCCGCCCGGCCGGCGCACTGACAGGCGCCCGGCCGGGACCTATCTTGACGACCATGACCGCTCTCAGGATGAGAAACGCGAAATTCGGCCTCGGCGACGTCGTTCGCCACCGCATCTACCCCTTCCGGGGCATCGTGTTCGACGTGGATCCGGTGTTCGACAACACCGAGGACTGGTGGCTCGCGATCCCCGAGGACGTGCGGCCGCGCAAGGACCAGCCCTTCTACCACCTGCTCGCGGAGAATGCGGAGTCGGAGTACGTCGCCTACGTCTCCGAGCAGAACCTCGTTCCGGACACCTCGGGCGAGGCCCTGCGCCATGCCGGCATCGCCGACGTCTTCGAGCAGGATTCGAGCGGCGCCTACCGCGTCCGCGACCGCCACCCGAACTGAGCCGGGGCCGCCCGGCGGCCCAGCCCCTCCCGACATGCGAAGAGGCCGGGCATCGCTGCCCGGCCTCCCGCGTTCCGAGAAAACCTGATGCGTCCGGCCGGGCTTACGGCTTCGGGGCGGCGGTGGCGGCCGCGCCGCCCTTCTCCGCCTCGAGCTTCTTGCGCATGTCGTCGCTGCGCTTCTCGAGCTCGGACTGGAGCTTCTTCTGCTGCTCCTCCAGCACCTTCGGGTCCATGGCCGGGCCGTCGAAGGCCTTGCCGAAGCCCGCGAGCGGGACCGCGAAGGTGACCTCGCGCTGGGTCTGGTTCTGGACCGAGACGTTGAGGGTGGTGCCCTTCTTCATCGCGGCGACGACGCCGGCATCGAGCTGGGGCGCCTCGGCGAAGCAGCCGTTCGGGAAGCAGACCGCGAAGCGGCCGGCGGTGGGCTGCTGGCCGTCGACGGTGAAGCGGATGCCCGGCTGCAGGAGCAGGCCGAGGGGCAGCAGGTAGCGCACCACCCGCACCTCCTGCTTCGTCTGGGCGTTCTTCATGTCGTAGACGGCGACCGCCAGCACGGGCTGGCCCTGGTCGGAGACGAAATCGCGGGTCGTGTAGCAGACGTCGGTGCCCGAGCCCTGGTCCTTGCCGCAGACCTTGGTCCAGTCGGCCTGGCTCGGCTCGGACTTCACGTTGATGATCTGCGGGCCGGTCTGCTGCTGGGCCGCCGGGGTCTGCGGCGCCTGGGTGGGCGCGGCCGGGGCAGGGGCGGCGGGGGCCGGGGCGGCCGGAGCCGGCTTGCCCTTCGGCTGCGCCTGGGCGAGGGCCGGACCGGCGACGAGGCTGCCGGCGAGCGCGAGGAACGCGGCTTTGCGCGTGAGGCGCGCCTGGCTGTTGGCGAAGAACATCAGCTCTGACCCCTTGGAGTGCGTCGTGTAGAACCGGATCGGGACGACCGGGAACCGTATCGCGTTCGAGCCGCGCGCCGGAGGCCTCGCCCGGGGCGCGCCGTCGACCGGCACGCCGGCCCGGGCGGCGCCGTGCGGGCGCGGGTGCCTCGCGGCTCCGCTCGAACGACAGGGCGGCCTGCTTTCCTCCGGAATACGGCGAAGACATGACACCGCAGCCATTCCGGTATCCGGCGACGGCGCGGATGCATAGGGCAAACGGCCGCCCCGAGCCACCCCTCGAGGGCGGCCCTCCGCCCGCCTCGCTCCCCTCCCGATGAGAAATTAGGGATCGGTTAACCTTAAAGTCCCATCAACGAGGCCATCTCACGCGATCCATCGCTGGCTTCAGGGAAGTGGGGCGCAGGTGTCGGCGCAGGCTGCTGTCTTACCGAGGGCCTCCGATCTTCAGGGCCCGCCCGGATGGGCGGCCCTCGCCGTCCCGCGCGCGCCGGCCTCCGCCCCCGAATCGCCGGCCGATCCACGTTCCGACCCGGCCGAGGTGCCCCTGCGGCGGACGGGCCTCTGCGCCCTGCTCGCGGCCACCGGGCGGCGCCACCCCGCCCGCGTCGCCCTGCTCGACGCGGCGGACAAGGCGGCCTGGAGCGGCCGGCCGGCCATGACCTGGACCTACGGCGCGGCGGCCGAGATCGTCTCGCGCCTCGCCTGCGGCCTGCGCGCGTGGCCGCTTCCCCCCGGCAGCCGCATCGGGCTGGCGCTTCCCGGCAGCACCGAGGGCCTCGTCGCCCATCTCGCGGTGGAGGCGGCGGGCCACGTGCCATGCCTCCTGCCCGCGACATGGGACGAGGATCAGCTCGCCGCCGGCATCGAGGCGGCGGCCCTCAGCGCCGTCCTCACGCAGACCCGGCTCGGGGAGTCGCGGCCGGCCGAGCGCCTGTGCCGGGCGGCGGCGCGCTATTTCGGCCTGCGCTACCTCGCCGCCTTCGGCCCCGACGTTCCGGACGGCGTGATCAACCTCGACGAGATGGTCCTCGACCGGCGCGCCGGGCCCGTCGCCGCCGATACCGGGGGGGGCCTGATCAGCTTCGCGAACGGCGACCCCGCCCGCCCCGTCCACCGGCCGGGGGATGCCCTGCTCGCTGCCGTCGCCGTGCATCTCGTCGCGACCCGGGTCGGGCCGGGCGAGCGCATCCTCAGCCTCGTTCCGCCGGGAGACCTGCGCGGCGTCGTCACCGGCCTCGGCGCAGCGCTCGTCGCAGGCGCCAGCCTGGAGACTCTGCCGGTCTTCGACGGGGCGGCGCTCGCCGCAGCCCTCCTGCGCCCCGTGCCCACGCATCTCGTCGTGCCGGCCTTCCTCGAGCCCGCGCTCGCGCAGGGCGCGCTTCCCCCCACCCTGCGGACGATCGGCTTCGCCCATCGCGCACCCACGCGCCTCACCGGCCGCAACCCGCGCCTCGCCTTCGCGAAGGGCCGCGTCGCCGTCACCGACGTGCTCGCCGTGGACGAGGATTTCGTGATCACCGGCGCCCGCGGCCTCGACGACCTCGCCTTCGGCCTCGCCGAGCCCGCGCATCTGGGATGCCCCGAGAGCCTCCTCGCCCTGCGCCTCGAGGCGGACGGGCGCCTCGCCTGCCGCGGGCAGGCCGCCAAGGCCGCCCCCGTCCGCCGCGGCGAGGAGACAGGCCTCGACGGGACCGCGTGGCGCCCCACCCGCTTCCGCCCCACCCTGTTCGCGGGCACGGCGACCGGGCTCACGGACGCCTGAGGCGCCCTAAGGCCCCAGCAGGTCGATCAGGAACGGGATCAGCGGCGCGTCGGCCGGCGGCATCGGCATGTCGCGCAGCGCCCGCGGGCGCACCCAGCGCAGGGCCTGCCCTTCGAGGGCCCGGGGCGCGCCCTCCCAGCGGCGGCAGACGTAGAGCGGCATCAGGAGGTGGAAATCCGGGTAGGCGTGGCTCGCGAAGGTGAGCGGTGCGAGGCACGGCTCCTCGACCGCGATGCCGAGTTCCTCCGCCAGTTCCCGGATCAGCGTCGCCTCGGGCCGCTCGCCGGGCTCGACCTTGCCGCCGGGGAATTCCCACAGCCCCGCGAGCTGCTTGCCGGGCGGGCGCTGGGCGAGGAGCACCCGCCCGTCGGCGTCGACGAGCGCGACGGCGACGACGAGGAGGAGGCGGAGCGGCGCGGGCCCGCTCACGGCAGGATCGCGAAGGTGGCGGCCACCTCGGCACTCGCCTCGATCGTGCCGGCGACGAGGGGCACGGCGACGCCGCCGCGGCCCTTCGCGCGCATCGGCGCGGGCGCGGCCATCAGGATCGGCGGGGGGACGCTCGCGCGGGGCGGCGCCTGGATCGAGACCACGCGGCCGAGCTTCACCCCGGCGGCCTCGGCGAGCCGCGCGGCCTGGGCGCCCGCATCCTTCATCGCGGCGACCCGCACGGCGGCCTCGGCCGCCTCCGGGTCCTTGAGGCCGAAGCCGACGCCGTCGATGCGGTTGGCCCCCGCCTCCAGCGCGCGGCGCATCAGGTCGCCGAGGCGGCCCATCTCGGCGAGGCGCAGGCGCACCTGGTTGGCGGCGCGATAGCCGTCCGCCTTCTCGGTGACGGTGCCGTCGGGCTGGCGGATCGTGCGGGTGACGGGCTGGAGCGTGACCGCGGTGGTGCCGATGTCGCTCTCGGGCACGCCGAACTCGGCGGCGAGCGCCACGATGCGGCGCGCGGCCTCGCTGGTGCCGTCGAGGGCCGCGGCCGGCGTCGCGCCCCGGGCCTCGACGCCGATCTCGACGCTCGCGAAATCGGGCGCCGTCTCGGTGCGCGCCCGGCCGATCACGCTGATCAGCCCGTCGCCGGGGCCGCCCTCCTCCGCGCGGAGAGGCGCCGCGAGCCCGAGCGCGGCGAGGCCGAGGGCCGCGAGGGGAAGCGCCCTCACGAGCGGTAATCCCCGTTGATCTCGATGTAGCCCTTGGTGAGGTCGCAGGTCCAGACGCGGGCCCGGCCCTGCCCGAGGCCGAGATCGACCCGGATCGTGACGGCGGCCTCGCGCATCACGGCGCTCGCCGCAGCCTCGCTGTAAGCGGGGTCCCGGGCGCCCGAGACTGCCACCCGCACGTCGCCGAACCAGATCGCGAGGCGGTCCCGGTCGGCGGGCTCGCCCGCCTTGCCGACCGCCATGACGACCCGGCCCCAATTCGCGTCCTCGCCCGCCACCGCCGTCTTGACCAGCGGCGAATTGGCGATGGAGAGCGCGATGCGGCGCGCCGAAGCGTCGCTCTCGGCCCCCTCGACGGCGACGGTGACGAACTTGCGCGCGCCTTCCCCGTCCTTCGCGACGAGCTGGGCGAGCTCGATCAGGAGGTCGTCGAGGGCCGCGCGGAACTCGGCGAGGCGCGGGTCGGCGGCATCCCCGATCGCCGCGTTGCCGGCGCGGGCGGTGGCGAACAGCAGCAGGGTGTCGGAGGTCGAGGTGTCGCCGTCCACGGTGACGCAGTTGAAGCTCCTGTCCGCCCCCTCGGTCAGCAGCGCCTGCAGCACGGGCTGGGGCAGGCTCGCATCCGTGAACACGAAGGAGAGCATCGTCGCCATGTCGGGCGCGATCATGCCGGCGCCCTTGGCGATGCCGTTGAGCGTCACCCGCGTGCCCGCGATCTCGGCCGTGCGGGTCGCGAGCTTCGGGAAGGTGTCGGTCGTCATGATGGCGCGGGCGGCCGCGTCCCAGGCGCCGGGGCCGTCCTCGGCGCGGGCCGCGCAATCGGCGAGCACGCCCTCGAACTTCGTCGCGTCGAGGGGTTCGCCGATCACGCCCGTCGAGGCGATGAAGATCGCGTCCTCGGGGCAGCCCGCGGCCGCGGCCGCGATCCGGGCCGTGAGCGCGACGGCCTCGCGGCCCTTCGAGCCGGTGAAGGCGTTGGCATTGCCCGAATTGACGACGAGGGCCCGGGCCGATTCGCCGCGCAGGGCTTCGCGGCACCAATCCACCGGCGCCGAGGGGCATTTCGAGCGCGTGAAGACGCCCGCCGCCCGGGTGCCGGGTTCCAGGCCGACATAGAGCACGTCGGTGCGCCCCGAATAGCGGATGCCGGCCTGCGCGGTGGCGAGCCGCACGCCCGGAACCGGCGGCAGCGCGGGCACCGATTCGGGGGCGAGCGGCGATACGGGCGGCGACTTGGCGGACGACATCGATCTCGCAGGCTCCTTCGGAGGGGCGCGGCCGTGTTGCCCGCCCGCCCCGCCTGCGTCAACCGCATGCCGGCCATGCTTCCCTGCCCGAAAGGCAGGCACTCCGTTCAGGCTTGCGGCGCAAATGCGGCGGGGGTCTTGTGCCGGCACGCGCCCTCGGACTAGCATGCTGCGATGCAACGCGAACACGACGTCGAGGGCGCGATGGCTCGTCCTGAAATCGGATCCGCTGCCATGAGCGCCGTCGCCCGGACCGATGCCAGGGCGAGCGTCTACGGGGTTCAGGTTCTCATAGCCGGACGCCAGAAGCAGTGGCGCGAGGAGATCGCGGGGCAGGTCCGGCGAGCCGGCTACAGCGCCACGGCCTGCGATTGCGGGATCGACGCGCTCACCGTCCTCGCCCTCGGGCTCCCCGTCGACGTCCTCGTCGCCGACGTCTCGCTGGAGGGTGAACTCTGCTGCGCACGACTGGCGCTCGAGGCGCGGGCGCTCCGCCCCGGCCTGCGCATCGTGCTGGCGAGCGAGGTCGCGAACAGCGATCCCGCGGCGGCCGAGCTGATGCCGGACGCCCTCCTCGTCGCCCGCCACCTGCGCGACGGCGCGGTGGCGAGCACGGTCCGCGAGGCGCTCGCGAACAGGGCCTGACGGGCCGCCCCTACTTCTTCGCCTCGTCCTTCTTCTGCTGGCCGAGATAGACGTATTCCGGCGCGGCGCGCAGCTGGTCCTTGTCGGTGTTGATCGTCGCCTTGAGCTTGTCGCCGTCGGTGCGCACGAGGCGCAGCGCGCTCGGGTCCACGGCGACGTACTTCGTGCCGATCCCGAGGAAGCCGCCGACGCCGACGATCCAGGACTTCACCTTCGAGCCCTCGTCGAGCACCACGTCGGCGATCTCGCCGATCGTCTCGTTGGCCGCGTTCTGGATCGTCAGCCCGACGACCTTCGAGGCCACCATGTCCGTCGGCGCCTGAGCGACGAAGGTCGGACGGAGATCCCCCGTCAGCGTCGCGGGCTGGCCCGGCGCCGGCTCGACGGGTTTGCCCGGCGCCTGCTCGGCGGGCTTGGCGACCTCCGGCTTCGGGGCGGGGGCCGGCTGGCCCGCATCCGGCGCCTGGGCGAGGGCGAGCGAGGCGCCCGTCATGAGAAGGGCCGTGGCGGCGAGCAGGCTGCGCATGGGACGATGTCTCTTCCGGTGATCGATTGTGCACCCGCACAAGCGATCCCCCGCCGGAAGGTTCCCCCTGGCGGTGGACGGGACGCGGGCGCCAACTAGATTGTGCGCAGGAGAACGCCTGCCGGGAGTGCGCCATGACCCTGTTGCGCCGCCAAGCCCTCGTCCTGATCGGTGCCGCGCTCGCCGGCCCCCGTGCCGCCACGGCCGCGGAGCGGAGCGGCGCGAAGGCCGGCGCCTTCGCCTTCGACAGGGCGGAGGGCGGCTCGCTGGCGCTCAGCGAATTTGCCGGCAAGCCGATCCTCGTCGTCAATCCGGCCACGGCCTGCGGCTTCGCCGGCCAGCTCGCGGGGCTTCAGACCCTCTGGACGCGCTTCCAGGACCGGGGCCTCGCCGTGATCGGCGTGCCCTCGCCCGATTTCGGCAACCAGGAGCCCCTGGACGGGGTGGCGATCGTCGAGGCGGCGCGCAAGAACCACGGCGTCACCTTCCCGCTGACCGCCAAGACCCGGGTGCGGATGCCGAACGCCCACCCGTTCTATCAATGGGCGGCGGCCGAGAAGCCGGGCGAGACGCCTCGCTGGAACTTCCACAAGTACCTCGTCGCGCGCGACGGCACCCTGGCCGCGGCCTTCGGCACGCAGGTCGATCCGACCGACCCGCGCCTCGTCAGCGCGATCGCGGGCGCCCTCGACAAAGAGTGACGCCTCAGCGCGTCACCGCGATCAGGCCGATCACCAGGCCGGCGGCGAGCAGGATGAGATGCACGCCCCCGCCCTGCGCGAGCCAGCCCATCCAATCCGTCATCGGCCGATCCGCCCGGGCGGCGACAGCCGCTCGCGCCCGGCGCGGCGGGGGCGGTGGACGCGCGGCGCGGGGCGCTCCATGAGGACGGGGGGCTGCGCCGAGGGATAGTTCGAGGCGAAGGGGTTCGTCGGCACGCCCGAGGCGGGCAGGCCGACGCCGCTGCCGGGAAATCCCGGCCCCCTCTGCGCGGCGGCCGGGCCGGCGAGCGCGACGAGGGCGATGAGGGCGGCGCGGATCGGCATGGCGGGTTCCCGGATGCGGGGCTCGTCGTCCCCCGCGCGCCGGCAGATAGTGCGGGACGCAGGTGGGGCGAGGAGAGGATCGGAGAGATGGAGCCACATCGTTTCGAGCAGGACGGAGAGACCTTCGAGGCGCGTTTCGAGCGCGCCGACACGGGCTGGCTCGCGCATATCCGCGCGCTCGGCGACGGGAGCGTCCGGACGATCGCCTTCCCGGACGGGGCGGGCTACGCGGAGGACGACCTGCGCGGCTCGCTGATCGCGGGCTGCGAGGCAGCTCTCACGCAGCTCCGCGCCGCCGCACCGACCCGTCATTGAAGGCCGAGGGCAGACGGCCGAGGAACCGCGCCCCGGCTCCGCGGGTTCGCGCACCAGCGAACCGAAACCGTGGAGGAGCGTCCATGAGCGAGATCACCTACCGGATCGTCGAGCACGACGGCGGCTTCGCCTACAAGGTCGGGGACGTGTTCTCCGAGACCTTCCGCAGCCGCGAGGAAGCCCTGCAGGCCGCCCAGCGCGCCGCGGCCGAGCAGCAGATTCCGGGCTCGACCGAGGGGATCCGCTATCAGGACGGTCAGGGGGCGTGGCACGACGAGACCTCGGACGGTCACGACCGGCCCATCGCGCGGGTGGTCGAGTAGCGGGCTCCGTCCGGCGTGAGCCCGGCCGCGGGGGATCGGCGGGAAGGATGGCACGCAAGCCCTCAACGGCCGAGGCCGCGCCAGCGCGCGAGGAGGCGCCCAGGCGCAAGGGCGCGCGCCGCACCACGCCCTCCCCCGAGACGCTGTCCGCGCTGCGGCCGGACCGGCTGATCGCGCTCATCCTCGGCGAGACCGAGCGCAACCCGGCCTTCAAGAAGATCGTCAGCGCGGCACTCGCCGCCCTGCAGGGGCCCGAGGCGGTGGCTGCCATCGTCGACCGCCGCCTCTCGGCGCTGGAGGGCGCGCGCGGCTTCATCGACTGGCAGCGCCGCCGCGCCTTCACGGCGGACCTCAACGCCACCGTCTCGGTGATCCTCAGCGAGCTGCGCCCCCTCGACCCGGTCGCCGCCCTCGACCGGCTGGTGCGCTTCCTCCACGGCGCCTCGGGCGTGCTCGCCCGGGTGGACGACAGCCTCGGCATCACCGAAGGGGTCTACGAGCGGGCCGCGGAGGCGGCGGTCGAGATCGCGGGCGCGCTGCCCGAGGCCGAGGCCGGGCGTTTCGCGGGCCGGATCCTGCCGCTCGTCGCGGACGAGCCGGACGGCCCCCTTGCGATGCTCGTCCTCGACCTGGTTCCCCGCTTGCCGGAGGGCGCCTTGCCCGGTCTCGACGCGGATCTGGCGCAGGCGCTGGCCGCGGTGCCGGATGCGCCGGGCGACTGGCGCGCCACCCGGGCACGCGGACGCCTGCTGCGGGCGCGCCAGGACATCGCCGACCGGCGGGGCGACGTCGACGCCTTCATCGCCCTCGAACGGGCGGTCGCGGGCGAGGCGCCGGATACCGGCGCGGTCGCCGAGCGCCTCTTCGCCGCCGGGCGCCTCGACGAGGCCCTGGACTGGGTGCGCCGGCCCCGGCAGGGGACCGGGACGATCCTGACCCGCGAGGCGCTCATCACCGGCCGCGTCGACACAGAGACGCCGGCCCGGGCGCGGGCCGCCCTCGAGATCGGCATCCTCGACGCGCTCGGGCGCGCAGGCGAGGCGCAGGATCTGCGCTGGCAGCGCTTCTGCGACAGCCTCGACGCGGTGATGCTGCGCGACTACCTCGCCAAGCTTCCGGATTTCGAGGATGACGAGGCCCTGCGCGCGGCCTTCGACCGGGCGATGGCCTTTCCGCAGCCCTACCGGGCGCTGACCTTCCTCATCAACTGGCCGGATCTGGAGCGGGCCGGGCGCCTCGTCCTCGACCGGGCGAAGACCTGGGAGGGCGAGCGCTACGAGGTTCTGGCCCCGGCGGCCGAGGCGCTGGAGCAGGCCCGGCCGGAGGCCGCCGCCCTCCTCTATCGCCGCCTCATCGACGACATCCTGGAGCGGGGCCGGAGCCAGGCCTACGCGCACGCCGCGCGCTACCTCGCGCAGCTCGATGCGATCGATCCCGGCGCGAGCGGCTACCGCGACACCCTGCGCCGCGAGCACGGGCGCAAGCACGGTTTCTGGACCCTCGTCGGCGGCCGCTGAGGCGGCTCCCGGTTCCGCGCCTGGGAAGAGGGTGCGGCGGGTCCGCAGGGCAGCGCCCGCGGACGGAACTCCGGGGCAGGGCAAGCCTTTTCCCATTCATGCAATTCATGAGGGAAATAAACATGCAGAAGCATCTTCTAATTGCGGTCTGTTGCGCCGCCTTCGCCCTTCCCGCCAGCCTGCCGGCCGACGCCCAGTCCCTGAGCGAGAAGAGCGGCCTCAACGCCCTGGTCGGCGCGGCGCCCTCCACCGCCGACTTCGTGAAGGAGGCCGCGATCAGCGACATGTTCGAGATCCAGTCGAGCCAGCTCGCCACCGAGCGCGGCGACGACGCGACCAAGACCTACGCCAAGCAGATGATCGACGAGCATCAGAAGACCACTGCCGAGCTGAAGGGCTTCGTGCAGGGCGGCAAGGTGCAGGCCACGCTGCCGACGGAGCTCGACAGCACGCACCAGAGCAAGCTCGACAAGCTGAAGGGCCTGCAGGGGAACGACTTCAACAAGCAGTACCACAGCGACCAGGTGAAGGCGCACAAGGACGCGGTGGACCTGTTCGGGCGCTACGCCAAGAGCGGCGACAACGCCGACCTGAAGGCTTGGGCGGGCAAGACCCAGCCGCACCTCGACCACCATCTCAAGATGGCGCAGGACCTCGACAAGTAGCGCGGGGTGCCTCGATCAGGGGCTCGCGGGGGCCTGCGCCCCCGCACCCGACCGGCGCGGGCCGGAGGCCCGCTTCGCCACCGAGCCGGCCCGAGACTTGGATGCCCCCTTGGCCCGAGTCTTGGCTGAAGTCGTGGCTGAAGCCTTGGCCGGCCGCCGGGCGCGCGCGCGGCTCTTGCCCGCCCCCTCCTTCGGCGCTTCCTGCACCGCTTCGAGCCGGCTGCGCAGGAGGCTCAGCACCGCCGCCTCCTCGGGCTTCAACCGGTTGAGGTCCTCGCACAATTCGGTCTCGACGGCGTCCTGAACCTGGAGGAGCAGGCCGCCCTCGAGATACCCGTCGAGGATCTGGGGGTGGATGTAGCACTTGCGGCAGATGGTCGGCGTGTTGCCGAGGCGGGCGGCCACCGACTCGATCGCCGTCCGGACGTTCTTCTTGGCTTTCGCCTCGCTGTCGAAGGCTTCGAATTCCTTCAGGGCGAGCGCCGCCAGCACCGTGCCGGCCCAGGTGCGGAAATCCTTGGCGGTGATGTCCTGCCCGGTGATCTCGCGCAGGTACGCGTTGACGTCCGCCGAGGTGACGTCGCGCTGCTCGCCGGCCTCGTCGATGTACTGGAACAGCTCCTGGCCCGGCAGGTCCTGGCAGGCCTTGACGATGCGGGCGACGCGCCGGTCCTTCACCGACAGGTTCCAGCTCTTGCCGCTCTTGCCCTTGAAGCGGAAGGTGAGATCCGAGCCCTCGACGCGCACGTGCGGATCGCGCAGCGTCGTCAGGCCGTAGCTCTTGTTGGCGCGGGCGTAATCGTCGTTGCCGATCCGGATCAGCGTGCTCTCCAGGAGATGCACGACCGTGGCCAGCACCTTCTCGCGGGAGAGGCCGGGGCGGCGCATGTCCTGGTCGATCCGCGCCCGGATGCCCGGCAGCGCGTCGGCGAAGGCCATGATGTGGCTGAACTTGCTCGATTCCCGCGCCTCGCGGAAATCGGGATGGTAGCGGTACTGCTTGCGGCCCTTCGCATCGCGCCCCGTCGCCTGGATGTGGCCGTTCGCGCGCGGGCAGATCCAGACATCGGTGTAGGCGGGCGGGATCGCGAGCGCGCGGATGCGGGCGAGGGTCTTCGCGTCGCGCACCAGCTGGCCCTTCGCGTCGAGATAGCGGAAGCCCGTGCCGCTCTTCTTCCGGCTCAGCCCCGGCATGCCGTCGTCGACGTAGCGCAGGCCCGCCTCGGCGGCGGCCTCCCGCGGATCGGCGACCGCTCTCTCATCCCGCTCCGAGGCCATGGAACGCGCCCTCCCTGGTGGTTGAGCGACAACCGGGCAGCGGGCCGCCCTGTTCCGGCCCCGGCGATCGGCCGCACAGGGCTCGGCCCATGGCGCGCGCGGCCGTGCTAAGCCAGCACCATGACCGACCCGATTCCGAACGTCGAAGCCGCGCCCGTGCCGATGCGGCGCCTCGTCCTCGTGGCGCCGGACGACCGGCTCTTCGCCGAGCGCTACCGGGCGCTCTGCGGCATCGGCGCGGAGGCGGGCCTGTCCGTCTTCGTGGTGATGCGGGCCGGCCCGCATCAGCCGGCGATCGAGGAGACGGGCGCGCGCGTCCTCGCCCTCGGGGAGGAGGGCTCGGGCCTCAACCCGATGACGGCGGGCTATGCCGCCGGACAGCTCGCCGCGACGCTGAAGGGGCTGAAGGCCGACATCCTCCACGCGATCGGCCCGCGTGGCATTCTCGTCGGTGGCACGGCGGCGGCCATGGCGGGGGTCGGAGCCCGGATCTACACGCCCGCGGGCTTCGGGGCGCTGGGGCGCCGGGACGGCGCGGCCGGGCGCCTGGCCCGGGCCGGCTTCGGCCGCCTGATGCGGGGGCCGCTCGCCACGGGCCGGACCCGGTTCCTCCTGGAGGATCCGGAGGAGGCGCGCACGCTCGGCCTCGACCCCCTCGACACGGGCGTGACCCTGCTGGCGGGCGGCGTTGCCGGGGCGGAATCCGCCGCCGCGATCGGCCGGCTCTACGCGGCGCTGCTGAGCCCATGAACGCCGCGCTCCTGCCGGAGGAGGCCCTCGCCTTCATCCGGGCCGAGACGCGCCTGCGGCCGGTGCCGCACGCCCCCGAGATCCGCCTCCACGTCGCCGACGAGGCCACCGTCCTCTGGCAGCGGACCGAGGAGGAACTCGCCGAGATCGGCCTGCCGCCGCCCTTCTGGGCCTTCGCCTGGGCGGGCGGGCAGGCGCTCGCCCGCTACATCCTCGACCATCCGGAGATCGCCGCCGGGCGGCAGGTGCTCGATTTCGCCTCGGGCTCGGGCCTCGTGGCGATCGCGGCGGCGCGGGCCGGGGCCGCGCACGTGACCGCGACCGACCTCGACCCCTTCGCGATCCCGGCGATCGGCCTCAACGCGGCGGCGAACGGCGTCGCCGACCGGATCACCGCGGTCGCGGCCGACCTCGTCGGCACCCAGCCGGGCGCGAGTCTCGTTCTCGCGGCCGACATCTTCTACGAGCGCGACGTCGCGGCCCGCGTCGGTGCGTGGCTCGCCGAACTCGACGCGGGCGGGGCCACGGTTCTGGTCGGCGATCCCGGCCGCTCCTACCTGCCGCGGGAGCGGCTGGAGGTGCTCGCCACCTACGAGGTGCCGGTGACGCGGGCGCTGGAGGACGCCGAGATCAAGCGCTCCAGCGTCTGGCGCTTTCGTCGGCGCTAGCCGCCCCAAATCCTGCGCAGTCTATAATCCCTCCTGGCGCGTGCGCATCGTCACGCGTGGTCCGGGAATTGCTCCCTATATCAATCGCAAGCCTGGTCACTCGAATACAGGTAGAACAAAGAACAGTATTTCACGGAAAGGATGTCATGAAAAATACGTTGGCCACCCTGTTGACCGCCGCCGCCCTGGGTCTCGCCGCCACGTCGGCGCACGCCTTCACCGACGACGCCGACCGGGCGCCCGCCCCTCATTTCGACGTCGAGACCACCGGCTCCGTCGGCGTGCATGACGGCCCCTTCTACGAGAGCTGCCCGCGGAGCTCGGCCTCGGAGGGCAATGCCAACCAGCAGACCCGGCCCGTGAAGCAGTACGGGCAGACCTCGGGCGGCTACCGCTGCTGATCGAGAAGGAGAGAACCGGATGCTGAAGGCGTTCAACTACTTGATGATCGGGGTCTTCGCCTGCGGCCTCGTCGCCACCGTGGTCGGCTCGGCGAACGTGCTCCTGGCGCCTTAGCCGCTCTGCCCGCGGATCGGGCCGCCCCGTCCGGGACCGGGACGGATTGGGAGACAACGGGATCCGGGGCCGCCGCACGCGGCGGCCCTTGTCCATGTGTACGGGGGGCCGACATCCCTATCTGGGACATTCCGTCCCGGTCCGCCCCTTGCAATCCGGGCGTTAGGTTCCCGTATGAACCTCACGGCCCGGCTCTCGCGCGGGCCCGCCCGCGCCCCGACCCGGCCGGGACGGCGAACCGAAGACCGGAGACGAAGCCCCGTGTCCCTGCCCCGCGTCGTCGCCTTCTCCGCGAGCTCCAACCGGCCCTCGCGCACCCGCGGCCTCGTGGAGGCGGTGGCCGCGGAGCTCGGCCGGCACCGCCGGATCGACCTGCGGATCTACGACCTTCTCGATGCCGGTCCGGGCATCGGCGTGACGACGCGCGAGGCCCTGCCGCTCCCGGCCGCCCGCATCGTCGAGGCGATCGAGGGGGCGGACGCGCTCATCGTCGGGACGCCGGTCTACAAGGGCTCGTATTCGGGCCTGTTCAAGCACATGCTCGACTTCGTGGAGCCCGAGCACATGGTCGGCAAGCCGGTGGTGCTCACGGCGACGGGCGGGGGCCTGCGCCACGCGCTCATCGTGGAGCATTCCCTGCGCCCGCTGTTCGGCTTCTTCGCCGCCCACATCGCGCCGACCTCGGTCTATGCGGGCGGGGCGGAGATGGAGGATTGCGCCGTGGCCGATGCCGGCGTCGCCGAGCGCGTCGCGGCCGCCGGGCGCGAACTCGCCCTCCTGATCGAGGCCGCCGCCCTCGGCCCGAAGCTGCCGCGGGCCGCGCCGGCGGCCTGAGGCCGGCCTCCAACCGAGCGAGCGGATCACCTCACTCGATCCGCACCACCACGCTGTCGCTGCCGCCGGCCGCGTCCATCACCGAGATCCGGGCAAAGCCCGCCCCTTCCGGCCGCCACTCGGACTGGCGGCGCGCCCCGGACGTCACCGGCAGGCTGTCCACGAGCCAGGTCAGGGGCGGCACGCCGCCGAGCGCCTTGAGGGCGAGGGCCGCCGGGCTGCCCGCCTCGGACAGGCCGAGATCGATCCGGGCACCGTCCGGCGGGTAGGCGATCTTGAGGGGCGCGCTGAGCGTCGCGGCGAGGGTCTTCGGCCCGTCGCGCCGGATGTGGCGCAGCGGCGGCGGCAGGCCGGCGCTCGTGGTGACGAGCGCCTCGCGGGGCTGGGCCAGCGGCTCCGGCTCGCCGCCGTAGCGAGAGAACGCGTCGAACAGGATGGGCGCCGCCACGAGCCGCCCGACGAGGCCCGCCACCGCCGCCCCGTCCGGCCGCCCGACCCAGACCGCGATCGTGACCCGCCGGTCGAACCCGGCCGCCCAGGCGTCGCGATAGCCGTAGGAGGTGCCGGTCTTGTAGGCGATGCGGTTCGGCAGGGCGTTCTCGGGGGGAGCCGCGCCCCGCAGGATGTCGGCCACGTACCAGGCGGCGACCGGATCGGCGACCGGCATGCCCGGGGACGGGCCGCGCGTCTCCCCTGGGTCGAGGCGGCGCACGAGGTCCGGCACGGCGCCCCCGCGCGCGAGCCCCGCATAGAGGCGGGCGAGGTCCGTCAGCGTGATGCCGAGGCCGCCGAGCGCCACCGGGAGCCCCGGCGCCGCATCCCGCGGCAGGGCGATTCCGGCGCCCGCCGCCCGCAGCCGGGCGACGAAGCGGGCGGGCCCGAGCGCCTCCGTCAGCTCCACCGCCGGCACGTTGAGGGAGAGCTGGAGCGCCCGGCGCGCCGTCACCGTGCCCTGGAAGGTGAGGTCGAAATTCTCGGGCGCGTAGGTGGCGGCGAAGCGCGAGGGGCGGTCGTCGAGGAGCGTCTCGGGGTGCGCGAGCCCGTTCTCGAAGGCGAGCGCGTAGATGAAGGGCTTCAGGGCCGAGCCCGGCGAGCGGATCGCCGCCGTCATGTCGATGGCGCCGCGCCGGGACGCGTCGAGATAGCCCGCGCTGCCCACATGCGCGAGGACGGCGCCCGTGCGGTTGTCGATCGCGAGGATCGCGGCCGAGAGGTCCGGCCCGGCGGAGGCCGCCCGCTCGGCCGCCAGCGCCTCCAGGCTCGCCTGCAACCGCCCGTCGAGGGAGAGCCGCAGCACCCGCGTCCCGGGCTCGGCCGCCACCGCCGCCTCGGCCGCGTGCGCGGCGAGCATCGGGAAGGGCCGGCGGCCCGTCGGCACGGGCTCCGCCTTGGCGGCCTCGGCCTCCGCCTGCGTGATGAGTCCGCGCCGGCCCGCGATGTCGAGCACCCGGTCGCGGGCGCGGCGCGCGGCCTCCGGCGCGCGGTCGGGCCGGCGCGCCTCGGGGGATTGCGGCAGCGCCACGAGGAGCGCGGCCTCGGCGAAGGAGAGGCGGGCGGGCTCGCGCCCGAAATAGGCGAGGCTCGCCGCCCGCAGGCCCTCGACGGCCCCGCCATAGGGGGCGAGCGCGAGGTAGAGGTCGAGCACGCCGGCCTTGCCGAGCCGCCGCTCCAGCTCGACGGCGCGCACCATCTGGCGGAGCTTCTGCACGAGGGAGCGCTCGGTACGCGGCTCGACGAGGCGGGCCACCTGCATCGACAGGGTGGAGCCGCCCGACACGATGCGCCCGTGCGTGAGCCACTGAGCCGCCGCCCGGAGGATCGCGGCAGGGTCGATGCCCGGATGGCTCGCGAACCGCCGGTCCTCGTATTCGGTCAGCATGGCGAGCATGCGCGGGTCGACGCCCCCGGCCGAGAGCGGCAGCCGCCAGCGCCCGTCCGCGGTGGCGAAGGGGCGCAGGAGCCGCCCGTCCCGGTCGAGCACGATCGTGGAGCGCGCGGCCGCCTGCGTCAGGTCGAGGGGCGGCAGGGCGGCGGCGTAGCGCCAGAGGGCGAGGGCGGCCCCGAGGGGCAGGAGGAGGGCGAGGGCGAGGGCGATCCGCCTCGCGGTGCGCCGGCCGCGGCGCGGGTCCCCTCTCGTTCCGAGAGGGGCAGGGTGAGGGGGGCAGGTCGTTCCGGAGAGGTCGCATCCCTCGCCCGGTCCGCCCGCGGCGGACTCGACCTCTCCCGGACGGGAGAGGTGGGCGCCGCCCGCCCCGCTCATTTCGCCGCCCCGACCTCGATCGTGCCGAACCCGGTGCGGCCGTAGCGCTCGGGGCGGTACATGTCCTCGATCGTCGCGCCTGGATGCACGTAGGTGCCGGGCGAGACCGCCCGCACCGTGTAGGCCGCCGTGAAGAAGGCGGATTGGCTCGGGCTGCGCTCGTAGGCCGCCACGAAGCGGTCGTCGCGGAACTCGGTGTGAACCGGCTGCACTTCGCTCTTGGCGAAGGCGAGGCCGGAGAGCGCGTCCGCGTCGAGGAGCTTCGGGTTGTCGATCTCGAGGCCGGCCGGCAGCCGGTCGACGAGGAGGAGGCGGCCGGCGCTCGCCTGCGCCTCGGTCACCTTCAGCACCACCACGAGCCGGTCGTTCTGGCGCAGGCCCTGGCCCGGGTCGACGGCCGTCCCGTCGAGGCGGTGATAGGTCCGCTCGATCGTGTAGCCCTGCGCGGCCGCGGGCTCGGGGCTCACCGGGTTGCCCGAGACGCCGACCGAGACCTGCACGGGCGCGCGGCCCTCGTTGCGCAGCATCACGGGCTTCGCGTCGAGGGCGGCCTGCCGGAAGGTCCGGGCGAGGGCGCCGGGCTCGACCGCCCCGTCGACCGAGACGGAGAGCGCCTCCGATTCCTTGGTGAGGCCCGCGGCCGCGAGCACCATCCAGGCATTCTCCTGCGTGCTGGTGAGCCGCCCGCTCGCCCGCTCCTCGGCGAGCACGGCGCCGACGGGCTGAAGCGCCTCCCGCGTCAGGCCGGATTCGGCCGCGAGCGCCAGGAGGCCCGCCCCGTCGCGCAGGCGCGAGCCGTAATCGGCCCGGTAGGTCTTCGCATCGCGCTCGGCCTTGAGCGAGGTGAGCGCCGAGTCGAACGCCCTGCCCGCCCGCCCGCGGTCTCCGAGGAGCGCGAGGGCCGCCGCGATCTGGCCGCGCCCGAGCGGCGTCGAGAAGTCGCCGATCTTGGTGTCGGCGAGGTAGCGCAGATCCCCCATCACCGGGCGGCCGTTGCGGGCGAGCACGTAGGCCGCGTAGGCGATGTCCATGCCGCCCTCGCGCACCTCGGTGGTGTTGGCCACCGCGTTGCGCAGCCGGTCGAGGGCGGCGTTGAAGGCCGTCTGCGGCACGGCGAAGCCGCGCTCGCGGGCGCGGGTCAGGAAGTCGGTGACGTAGGCGTTGAGCCAGACGTCGCTCATGCCGCCCACCGACCACAGGCCGAAATCGCCGCTCGAATCCTGGCGCGAGAGGACGCGCTCGATCGCCTCGCGGACGCGCTGGTCCGCCTTGTCGTCGAGGGCGAGCCGGTCCATCGCCGCGAGGCGGTTGACGTAGAGGAGCGGCATCGCCCGGCTGACGACCTGCTCGGAGCAGCCGTACGGATAGCGGTCGAGGGCCTGGAGCAGGGCCGGCACGTCGAGGCCCGGCAGCACCGAGGCGGAGACCGAGACCGTGCCGGTGCCGGGCAGGATGTCGGCCAGGAGCGCCCCGTCGATCTGGAGACCCGCGCCGGGTGCCAGCGGGCGCAGCTCCCGCCGCACCAGGGCGCCGGTGCCCGGCGAGATGCCGAGCGCGAAGCTCTGGCCGATCCCGGCCTCCAGCCCCGGGCCCGACAGGGTGACGTCGAGCCGGGCGAGGCCGGGCCCGGCGGCGGTGAGCGGGATCGCCACCTCGGCCTTGGCGCCGGGCTCGAGCCGCACCGTCCGGCGCAGGGCCTCCGCCCCGACGAGGACGGGGCCGGCGAGGTCGAGATCGACCGTGTAGGCGCCGCCCGCTCCCTCGACGTTGTCGAGGGCGAGGAAGATGCGCGAGCGGTCGCCGACGTTGAGGAAGCGCGGCAGGGTGCCCGACACCACGACGGGGTCGCGGATGATGACGTCGGCCTGCGCCTGGCCCACGCGGCTGCCGCTCCAGGCGCTCACCATGACCCGGCCGGTGCCGTTGAAGGCGGGCAGCGGGAAGGTCACCTGCGCGGTGCCGTCCGCCCCCACCGTCACGAGGCCCGAATAGAGGGCGAGCGGGGCCTGGGTCGGGGGCGCTTCGGAGAGGCTCGCGCCGCCATCGCCCCCCGAGCGGATGGCGCCGAGCGTCCCCTGCATGCCGTCGATCAGGTATCCGTAGAGGTCGCGGATCTCGGGGCCGAGCGCCTTCTGGCCGAAGAAGTGGTTGAACGGGTTCGGCGCCTCGTAGCGGGTGAGGTTGAGGATGCCGACATCGACGAGGGCCACCGTGACCCGCGCCTCCTCGCCGGGCGCGAGGTTGCCGACCCGGACCGGAAGGGTGAGGTCGCGCCGCGGGCGGGTCTTCTCGGGCGCCGCGACCGAGACGGCGAGGTCGCGCGTGTCCCGGTCGATCGCGAACCAGGCGAGGCCGAGCGCCCGGCCCGGCAGGCGCTTGGCCGCCTGGTCGAGGGGCCGGAACGCGCTCGCCACGAGATAGGCGCCCGCGCCCCATTCGGGCTTAACCGGGATCTCGACCACGGTGCCGCCCTCCGGCACCGCGACGTCGAGGACGTCGTGCACCCGGTCGCCGACGATGGCGAGGCTCGCGCGGCCCCGGAACTTCGGCGCGAGGCGCGCCCGCAGCCGCTCGCCGCCCGCGTAGGAGCCCTTGTCGAGGGTCAGGTCGAGGAGGTCCGGCACGTCCGCGGTCTCGCCGCCGCTCCAGCCGACGCTGAAGGTCACGCTCGCGGTGGCCCCGGGCTCGCCCGGCACGCTCGCCTCCAGCCGGTACTTGCCGAAGGTGGCGGGCGCCACGATCCGGGCCGGCTCGTCGGCCTTGAGGTCGACCCGCCCGTCCGCCACCCGGCGCACGGATTTCACGGGCTCGAAGGACCAGCGCCCCTCCGCCCGGTACCATTGATAGGTCTGCTCCAGCCGCGACAGGGTCCAGGTCACCCCGGGCCGGGCGAGGCGCTGGCCCTCGGGCGTCGCCATCACGAAGTCGAAGCTCGCGGTGCCGCCCTCGGGCAGGTCGCCGGAGAAGCCCTTCCGGATCGCCAGCACGGGGGCATCCGGCAGGATCGGCAGGGTGAGGCTGCGGGAGAGCGCCCGCCCGCCGGGCTCGCCGACCTGCAGGGTGATGCGCGCCTCGAGCGGCCGGGGGGCGGCCGGCGCCTCGATCGGCACCGTGAGCGCCGCCGCGCCCTTCGCGTCCGTGGTGGCGCGTTCACCGATCTCGGCGGTGGCGGCCTCGACGGCCTCGTCGTCGAGGCCGATCGCGTAGCCCTCGAGCCCCTTGATGCCGGAGGTCGCCGCGGCCTGCACCACGACGTTGCCCGAGACCTCGAGCCCCGCGCCCGGCGCCCCGTAGAGGTAGCGGGCGGAGACCGCGATCTCGGCGGGCTCCCCGCGCCGCAGGGCCGGCGCCTTCGGGGTGAGGCTCACCTCCAGGCGCTCGGGCACGTAATCCTCGACGAGGAAGCTCGCCTCGCCGATGGCGGGCGCCTTCGGGTCGGTGTGGGCGGAGACGCGCCACGTCCCGTGCATGGCGCCCGACAGGAGCGGCAGCGGCAGGGCGCGCCCGCCGAGACCCTGGTCCGGGACCTGCGCGCGGCGGTACTCGACGCCGTCCGGCCGCTTGACCACGAGGGTCAGGGGAAGGCCGGCCACCGCCTGCCCCCGCGCGTCCCGCAGGAGGGCCGTGAGCTGCACCGTCTCGCCGGAGCGGTAGACGCCGCGCTCGGGGAAGACGTAGGCGTCGACGGCGCCGGGCGCCGGGCGCCCCTTCACGCCGCGGTCGGTCAGGTCGAAGGCGGTCTGGGCGAGGTCGAGGAAGCCGTAATCGTCGCCGAGCTGCGCCACGACGAGGCCCGGCGCGATGCCGCCCTCCCCGCGGGCGAGGCCCGGATCGAAGGCGGCGTGGCCGGAGGCATCCGTCCGGCGGGTGGCCAGCACCTCGTTGTTGCGGGCGATCAGGCGGATCTCGGCGCCCGAGATGGCCTCGGCGCTCGCGAGCGAGCGGGCGAGGACGTGGACCCCGTCCCGGCCCTTGAAGGCGGTGAGCCCGAGGTCCGAGACGACGAACCATTGCGTCGCCTGCTGCTCGTAGCCGCCCTCCCCCTCCTCCGCGGGCGTCGCGGAGCCGGCGGGGCGGGCCATCATGATGTAGAGGCCGGGTTCGAGCTTGCCGACCGCCTCCAGGACGGGGAAGGCGGTGACGACCTCCTGGTTCGGCTCCGCCTTGGCCGTGTCGAGGCTGCCCTTCCAGACCTGCACGCCCTTCTGGTCGGCGATGGCCCGGGCGGTCGAGCCGTTGAGCTGGCTCAGGAACTCCTCGGTGCGCAGAGCCGGCAGCAGGCCGCGGTCGCCGATGCGCAGCACCTCGACGTCGAGCCTGCCCGCATTGACCGACACGAGCGGCACGCCCGCCTGACCCGTGCGGGGCAGGACGTAATTGCGGCCGGTGAAGCGCACCTGGGGGGCGCGGTCGCGGACGTAGACCTCGTAATCGGCCGATTTCAATAGGGTCTCGCCGACCGAGGAGGGCAGGCCCTCGCGCAGCACGAACGCGTAGCGCTGGCTGTGCTTCAGCCCCTCGACGCAGACCTGCTGGCCCTCCGCCGTCACGGCCGCGTTCGCCGCGCCGGAGACGGCGACGAAGGGCGTGAAGTCGGTCTTCGGGGCGAGCGTCTCCGAGAACTGGAAGCAGACCCGCGGGGCGGCCGCGTCCGAATCGACCTTGTAGTCGAGGATGCGGAAACCGTGCTCGGCCCGGACCTCCTCGTAGGCCTGCCGGACATCCGCGTCGTCGTTGAGGGCGAGGCTCGCCCGGTAGGCTTCGAGCGCCGGGCGCCACTCGGACTGGTTGCCGTAGGCCTCGGCGAGGAAGGCCAGCGCCGCGGCCTCATCGGGCGCGGTCTTCGCCCGCCAATACGCCTGGTAGGCGGCGGCGAGCGCCCGCTCGCGCAGCCGGTAGCGGGCGGCGTAGTCGCCGCCCTTCTGCTCGTCGTTGCCCAGCGCGTCGGCGGCGCGGGCGAAGGCCAGCCAGTTGCGCGCATCCGCGGGCTCGGCGGCCACCGCCGCCGTGAGCGGCGCGAGCGCGCCCTTCGCGTCGTCGGCCTCCAGGCGCGCCTCGCCCTCGGCCCGGGCCTGCGCGGCGGGCTTCAGGCCCTTGCCCGCCTCGCTCCTGAGGGCCGCCTCCAGGCGCACGCCGGAACTGGCGAGCGCCTCGCGCAGGAAGGTCTTCGGGGGGGCGACCTTCGCGGTGCGCGCGGCCGGAGTCGACGGGGCCTGGGCGGCCGGCGCCGATGGGGCCTGCGCGGCGGCGGGCCCCGCGGCCCCGGCCAGGAGGCCTGCGGCCAGCAGACCTTCGGCGAGGAGCGCCGCGGAGAGGCGGCCGATCCGGCGCCCGAGCCTCGAAGAACCCGCCATGATCCGCCTCGCGCGTCGGACACCCGGGCCGGCCTCGACGGGGCCGGCGATTCCTTGAGAGGCGCCGTCGAGGCGCGAGCGTAGCACTTGCGCGGGCGGCCGCAACGGCTGCGAAGGCCGCTCTCTCTTCGAAGAGCGGCGCGACGCGGCCAGGACATCCCCCTGATGAAGTCCGGTGCGGCCGCGGTCGTCGCGATCTCTCGACCGCTTCCCTGGCTTTCGCGGCCTCGCTCTGCCAAGCTCGGCGCGCATCCGGGGGCGGGCTCACATGACGCGGCGGGACGGTATCGGTTCTGGCATCCGGTCCGGCGCGGGCCTGATCGCGGCGCTGCTCGTCCTCGGTCCCGCGGCCGCGCAGGCGCCCCCTCCACCGGCTCGGCCGAAACCGGCCGCCCCGGCTCCCGCCGCGCCGGACCCCGCCTTCGAGGCCGCCAGGGCCGCCTTCGAGGCGCTGCCCGAGACCGAGCGCAAGGGGCTGCAGGACGCCCTCGTCTGGACGGGCGACTATAACAGCGTCGTTACCGGCACGTTCGGGCGCCGAACTTTCGAGGCGCTGGCGAGCTTCCGGACCCGGGCCGGCGCGGGCGCCGAGGATCCCCTCGCGCCGCGCCTGCGCACCGCGATCCTCGCGGGCGGCGAGGCGGCGCGACGGAGCGCCCGCTTCACCGTCAGGCCCGATCCCGCGAGCGGGGCGGTGATGGGGGTGCCGGAGCGGCTGCTGGCGAAGCGCACCGCCATCCCCGGCGGCAGCCGCTGGCAGAGCGCGGACGGGCGGGTGACCCTGGAAAGCCGCTCGTTCGGGACCGGGGAGGCGAGCCTCGACGCCCTCTTCGAGCGGGCCACGAATCCGGGGGCGGACCGGAAGGTCACCTACAAGCTGAAGCGGCCGGACTTCATCGTCGTGACGGGGGAGACGGGGGCGGGAAGGTCCTACATCCGCTACGCCGCGGGCGAGGCCGGCATCCGCGGCTTCACGATCGGCTACGACAAGGCGCTCGCGGGCGAGGTCGACCGGCTCGTGATCGCCATCGCCAACGCCTTCGTGCCCTTCCCGGAGGCGGCATCCCCCACGGCCCAGGCCGTCGCGGCGGCACCGGCCGCTCCGCCGCCATCACAGGCCCGCGAAGCCCCGCCGGCCGCCCCGGCGGCCCCTGTCGCCACCACGAGCCTCGCCACCACGAGTCTCGCCGCCACGGGTCTCGCCGTCGCGCCCGGCCGCGTCCTCACGGCCTCGGCCCCGCTCGAAGGCTGCGTCGCCCCCCGGATCGGCGGGGCACCCGCCCGCATCCTCAGGAGCGATCCGGCCCGCGGCCTCGCACTCCTCGAAGCCGGCGCGCTTCCGGGGCCTGTCCTGCCTCCGGCCCGCCCGGACCCGGCCGGGCCGGACGACGCGCTCGGGGTGATCGGGGCGGGGGCGGGCGGCACCACGCTGGCGCCC
>NZ_SMNT01000036.1 GCF_004348265.1 Methylobacterium segetis | reverse complement strand
GGCGCGCTCGTCGGCGATCTCGCGGCCGTCGAGGAGACATATGCGCTGAAGGGCCTGATGACGTCCCTCGGCGTCGCGAACCTCGATTGCCGGCAGGCCGGCGAGGCCCTCGATCCGGCCTGGGGCCGGGCCGCCTACACGTTCGGGCCGACGATCCCCGGTATCGAGGAGGCGGACGCGATCCTGCTCGTCGGCGCCAACCCGCGCCTCGAGGCGTCCCTGCTCAACGTCCGCATCCGCAAGCGCTGGCGCATGGGCCCCCTGCCGGTCGGCATGATCGGCGAGCCGGCGGACCTCACCTATCCCCACATCCATCTCGGCGCCGGGCCCGAGACGCTGGCCGATCTCGCCGCGGGCCGCCACAGCTTCGCAGAGACGCTGAAGGCGGCCGCCAATCCCATCGTCCTCGTCGGCATGGGCGCGCTCGCGCGCCCGGACGGCGCCGCGATCCTCGCCGCCGCCGCGGCTCTCGCCCGGGATGTCGGCGCGGTGAGCCCGGGCTGGAACGGTTTCGGCGTGCTGCACACGGCCGCCGCCCGCGTCGGCGCGCTCGATCTCGGCTTCGTGCCGGGGGAGGGGGGCCTCGATCTCGCCGGTATGATCGCGCCGGGCGCCCTCGACGTGGTCTTCAATCTCGGCGCCGACGAGGTCGAGATCGCGCCGGGCGCCTTCGTGATCTACCAGGGCACCCACGGCGACCGCGGCGCCTCCCGCGCCGACGTGATCCTGCCGGGCGGGGCCTATACCGAGAAGAACGCGACCTACGTGAACCTCGAAGGCCGCGTGCAATGGGCGAACCGCTCGTCCTTCCCGCCGGGCGATGCCCGCGAGGATTGGGCGATCCTGCGCGCGCTCTCCGACGTGCTGGGCAGGCGCCTGCCGTACGATTCGCTCGCCGCGCTCCGCCGCGCGCTCTACGCCGACCACCCGCATCTCGCGGCGGTCGATGCGGTCGAGCCCGCCGACGCGGCCGCGGCGCTCGAGACCCTGGCCGGCCTCGGCGGCACGCCCGCGCGTGAGCCGTTCCGCTCCCCGATCCTCGACTTCTACCTCACCAACCCGATCGCCCGCGCCTCGCGGGTGCTCGCCGAGTGCTCGAGCCTCGCCCGCGGGCGCGCGCTCGAGGCCGCGGAATAAGGCCGCCTGCGATGACCTTCTGGGAAGTGCTCGGCACCGTCCTCCTGATCGCGCTGAAGAGCTTCGTGCTGCTCGCGGCCCTGCTCGTCTTCATCGCCTACGCGCTGCTCGCCGACCGGAAGATCTGGGCGGCGGTGCAGCTGCGCCGCGGCCCGAACGTGGTCGGGCCCTGGGGCCTGCTGCAATCCTTCGCCGACCTGCTGAAGTTCGTTCTCAAGGAGCCCGTCATCCCGGCGGGCGCCAACAAGGCCATCTTCCTCCTGGCGCCCCTCGTCTTCGCGACTCTGGCGCTCGCCTCCTGGGCGGTGATCCCGCTGGCCGACGGCTGGGCCATCGCCGACATCAACGTCGGGATCACCTACATTTTCGCGATCTCGTCGCTGGGCGTCTACGGCGTCATCATGGGCGGCTGGGCCTCGAACTCGAAATACGCCTTCCTCGGCGCGCTCCGCTCGGCCGCGCAGATGATCTCCTACGAGGTCTCCCTCGGCTTCGTGATCATCTGCGTGCTGCTCTGTGCCGGCTCGCTCAACCTCTCGCGGATCGTGCTGGCGCAGGACACCGCGCTCGGGCTCTTCGGCTGGTACTGGCTCTGGCTGTTCCCGATGTTCGTGGTGTTCTTCATCTCGGCCCTCGCCGAGACGAACCGCCCCCCCTTCGACCTGCCTGAGGCCGAATCCGAGCTCGTGGCCGGGTACATGGTGGAGTATTCCTCCACGCCCTACCTGCTCTTCATGCTCGGCGAGTACGTGGCCATCATGACCATGTGCGCGCTCGGCACCGTGCTGGTCCTCGGCGGCTGGCTCTCGCCGATCCCGTTTGCGCCCTTCACCTGGGTGCCGGGCGTGATCTGGTTCGCGATCAAGGCGAGCTTCCTGTTCTTCATGATCGCCATGGTGAAGGCCATGGTGCCCCGCTACCGCTACGACCAGCTCATGCGGCTCGGCTGGAAGGTCTTCCTGCCCCTCTCGCTGATCTCGGTCGTCGTCGTCGCCTTCGTCCTCAAGCTCACCGGCCTCGCGCCGGGGGCCTGAGCCACACCCAATCGGAGATCGCGCCATGAAGCTCGATCAAGTCGCCAAGGGCCTCCTCCTGAAGGAGTTCGTGTCGGGGTTCGCCCTCGCCATGAAATACTTCTTCAAGCCCAAGGCCACGATCAACTACCCCTTCGAGATGGGCCATCGCGGCCCCCGCTTCCGGGGCGAGCACGCGCTGCGCCGCTACCCCAACGGCGAGGAGCGCTGCATCGCCTGCAAGCTCTGCGAGGCGATCTGCCCGGCCCAGGCCATCACCATCGAGGCGGGCCCTCGCCGGAACGACGGCACGCGCCGGACGACCCGCTACGACATCGACATGGTGAAGTGCATCTATTGCGGCATGTGCCAGGAGGCCTGCCCGGTGGATGCCATCGTCGAGGGGCCGAATTTCGAGTTCTCGGTCGAGACCCGCGAGGAGCTTCTCTACGACAAGGAGAAGCTCCTCCTGAACGGCGACCGCTGGGAGCGCGAGATCGCGCGCAACATCGCCCTCGACGCGCCCTACCGCTGAGGCAAACCGGAACCCGCGCTGTTGTGCCATACGGCAGCGGGGCCTATAGACGGGCCGCCCGCGCGACCTGATCGTTCACGAGGCAGAAGGGGCCGCGCCACGCGGCTGACTCCGACACTCCGATGACTGCAGCCGCCGCCTTCTTCTACCTGTTCGCGAGCGTCGCCATCGCCTCGGGCTTCATGGTGATCGCCTCCCGCAATCCCGTCGCCTCGGTGCTGTTCCTGATCCTGGCGTTCGTCAACGCGGCGGGCCTGTTCGTGCTGATGGGCGCCGAGTTCCTCGCGATGATCCTGGTCGTCGTCTATGTCGGCGCGGTCGCGGTGCTGTTCCTGTTCGTCGTGATGATGCTCGACGTCGATTTCGCCGAGCTGCGCCAGGGCTTCCAGCAATACCTGCCCGTGGGCGCGCTGATCGGCGCGATCTTCCTGATCGAGCTCGTCCTCGTGGTCGGCTCGTGGACGATCGACCCCGGCCTCGTGCAGGCGCCGCTCGGCAACGCCGCGATGGGCGAGAGCTTCACCAACACAGCCGCGCTCGGCCGCGTGCTCTACACGGAATACGCCTACTTCTTCCAGATCGCGGGCCTCGTGCTCCTCGTCGCGATGATCGGCGCGATCGTGCTGACGCTGCGCGACCGGCCGGGCGTCAAGCGCCAGAACATCGCGGTCCAGAACGCCCGCACGCAGGGCATGGCGGTCGAGACCCGCAAGGTGCCTTCGCGACAGGGCGTCGAGGTTTGAGTTTTCCCCCTCCCCTTGCGGGGAGGAACCAAGGGTGGGCGCTGCCGGACGAGGCTCGGTGGCGCCTCCCGCACGACCCCCAACCTCAATCTCTTCCCGCAACGGGGAGGAGAGCAGGTCGGAGCTTGAGGAAACGATGATCGGACTGAGCCACTACCTCACGGTCGCCGCGATCCTGTTCACGCTCGGCGTGCTCGGCATCTTCATCAACCGCAAGAACGTCATCGTGATCCTGATGTCGGTGGAGCTGATCCTGCTCGCCGTGAACATCAACCTCGTGGCGTTCTCCACCCACCTCAACGACATCACGGGCCAGGTCTTCGCGCTGTTCGTCCTCACGGTCGCCGCCGCGGAGGCCGCCATCGGCCTCGCCATCCTCGTCGTGTTCTTCCGCAATCGCGGCTCCATCGCGGTCGAGGACGTGAGCATGATGAAGGGCTGACGGGAAGCCGCCGCCTGGACCCCCTTGGACTCGACGCGCGGCCGACGACGCCGCGCGAGGCCGGACGCTAGAGAACGATGTATCACGCGATCGTCTTCTTCCCCCTCATCGGCGCGCTCGTCGCCGGCCTGTTCGGCCGTTTCCTCGGCGCGAGGGCCTGCGAGTACCTGACAACGAGCTGCCTCGCCTTCTCGGCGCTGCTCTCCTGGGGCGTCTTCTTCGAGGGGGCGGACCACGCGACGCGGGTGCAGGTTGCGACGTGGTTCACGGCCGGCGACCTCGTCGTCGACTGGGCCTTCCGCATCGACACGCTCACGAGGGTCATGCTCGTCGTGGTCACGACGGTCTCGACCCTCGTGCACCTCTACTCCATCGGCTACATGGAGGAGGATCCGCACCGGCCGCGCTTCTTCGCCTACCTGTCGCTGTTCACCTTCGCCATGCTGATGCTGGTGACGGCCGACAACCTCGTGCAGATGTTCTTCGGCTGGGAGGGCGTCGGCCTCGCCTCCTACCTGCTGATCGGATTCTGGTACGAGAAGCCCTCGGCGAATGCCGCCGCGATGAAGGCCTTCATCGTCAACCGCGTCGGCGATTTCGGGTTCTCCCTCGGCATCTTCCTCGTCTTCGTGCTGTTCGGCTCGGTCGCCTTCGACGGGATCTTTCCGCGCGTGAACGAGCTCAAGGACGCGCATTTCCACTTCCTCGGCTACGACTGGCACGCCCTGACCCTCGCCTGCCTGCTGCTGTTCATGGGCGCGATGGGCAAGTCGGCGCAGTTCCTGCTCCACACCTGGCTGCCCGATGCCATGGAGGGCCCGACGCCGGTCTCGGCGCTGATCCACGCCGCCACCATGGTCACGGCCGGCGTCTTCATGGTCGCGCGCCTCTCGCCGCTCTTCGAGCTGGCGCCGAACGCGCTCATCGTCGTCACGGTCATCGGCGGCATCACCGCCTTCTTCGCGGCGACCGTCGGCCTCGTGCAGAACGACATCAAGCGGGTCATCGCCTACTCGACCTGCTCGCAGCTCGGCTACATGTTCGTGGCGCTGGGCGTCGGCGCCTATTCGGTCGGTATCTTCCACCTGTTCACGCACGCCTTCTTCAAGGCGCTGCTGTTCCTCGGGGCCGGCTCGGTCATCCACGCGATGCACCACGAGCAGGACATGCGGAACATGGGCGCGCTGCGCCCCTACATCCCCTTCACCACCGCCATGATGGCGATCGGCACGCTCGCGCTGATCGGCTTCCCGTTCACGGCCGGCTATTACTCGAAGGACGCGATCATCGAGGCGGCCTATGCCTCGACCCGGCCGGGCCACACGCTGGCCTTCATGGCCACCGTGATCGCCGCCTTCTTCACCTCGTTCTACTCCTGGCGCCTGTTCTTCATGACCTTCGAGGGCCCGGCCCGCTGGGTCGATCACGGCGCGCACGGTCACGACGACCACCACGCGGCCGTTGCCCAAGCGGCCGTCGCCCATGCGGGCGCTCACGGCCATGCCGACCCGCATCAGGCGGACGGGCTGCCCGGCCACCACGAGGGCGTCGCGCACGACGATCACGGCCACGACGTCGAGCCCGCCTCGCACAGCGCCATCGAGCACCACGACCACCACCCGCACACGCCGCACGAGAGCCCGTTCACCATGACGTTCCCGCTGGCGATCCTCGCCTTCGGGGCGCTGTTCGCCGGCCTGATCTTCAAGGACCGCTTCATCGGCGAGGACATGGAGGCGTTCTGGGGCCACGCGCTCGCGCACGGGCCGGACAACCACATCATGCACGAGATGCATCACGTGCCGGGCTGGGTCGTCGCCTCGCCCTTCATCATGCTGGTGCTCGGCTTCCTTCTCGCCTTCTGGATGTACATCCGCCGGCCGGAACTGCCCGGCCGCCTCGCCGCGCAGCAGCCAATCCTGTACCGGTTCCTGCTCAACAAGTGGTACTTCGACGAGATCTACGACCGCATCTTCGTGCGGCCCGCCAAGGATTTCGGCCTGTTCCTCTGGAAGGAGGGCGACGGCCGGGTCATCGACGGTCTGGGACCGAACGGCATCGCGGCCCGCGTGGTCGACGTGACCCGCGGCGTGGTCCGCCTCCAGACCGGCTACGTCTACCACTACGCTTTCGTGATGCTCGTCGGCGTCGCCGGCCTGATCAGCTGGTACCTGATGTCCGGCCTGCCGAAGGGCGGGCACTGATGGCCGTCAACGAGAAGAACGGGAATCTCCGCTGATGTTCGGCCTCGGCATCCTCTCCGGCCTGCTCATCGTGCCGCTTGCGGGCGCGGCCTTCATCCTCACGCTGAACGGCGACGAGGAGAGCGTGAAGCGCAACGCCCGCTGGGCGGCGCTGGCCACGACGATCGTCACCTTCCTGCTCTCGCTCGTCGCCTGGGGCCGCTACGACGCGACCTCTTCGAGCTTCCAGCTCGTCGAGAGCCACGCCTGGCTCACCGACACGATCCGCTTCAAGCTCGGCGTCGACGGCTTCTCGATGCCGCTGATCCTGCTCACGACCTTCCTGATGCCGTTCTGCATCGGCGCCTCGTGGCACGCGATCGAGACCCGGGTGAAGGAATACTTCGTCGCCTTCCTGGTCCTCGAGACGACGATGATCGGCGTGTTCCAGGCCCTCGACCTGGTGCTGTTCTACCTGTTCTTCGAGGCCGGCCTGATCCCGATGTTCCTGATCATCGGCATCTGGGGCGGCAAACGGCGCATCTACGCGAGCTTCAAGTTCTTCCTCTACACGCTGCTCGGCTCGGTGCTGATGCTGCTCGCCATCATGGCAATGTACTGGCACGCGGGCACCACCGACATCCCGACGCTCCTGCAGACGCGCTTCCCCACGCACATGCAGACCTGGCTGTGGCTCGCCTTCTTCGCCTCCTTCGCGGTGAAGATGCCGATGTGGCCGGTCCATACCTGGCTTCCCGACGCTCACGTCGAGGCGCCGACGGCGGGCTCGGTGATCCTGGCGGGCATCCTCCTGAAGATGGGCGGCTACGGCTTCATCCGGGTCTCGCTGCCGATGTTCCCGGACGCCTCGCAGAGCTTCGCGCCGCTCGTCTTCGCCCTCTCCGTGATCGCGATCATCTTCACCTCGCTGATCGCGATGATGCAGACCGACATCAAGAAGCTGATCGCCTACTCGTCCGTCGCCCATATGGGCTTCGTGACGCTCGGCCTCTTCACGATGAACGAGCAGGGCATCCAGGGCGCGCTGTTCCTGATGATCTCGCACGGCATCGTGTCCGGCGCGCTCTTCCTCTGCGTCGGCGTGATCTACGACCGGATGCACACCCGCGAGATCGCGGCCTATGGCGGCCTCGTGAACCGGATGCCGCTCTACGCGGTCGCCATGATGGTCTTCACCATGGCCAATGTGGGCCTGCCCGGGACATCCGGCTTCGTCGGCGAGTTCCTGGCGATGACCGGCGCCTTCAAGGCGAACCCGACGGTGGCCTTCTTCTCGGTCTTCGGCATCATCCTGTCGGCGGCCTACGCCCTCTGGCTCTACGCCCGCGTGATCTACGGCAAGCTCGAGAAGCCCTCGCTGAAAGGCATCCTCGACCTCGACCTCCGCGAGAAGCTGATCCTCGCGCCGCTCGTCGCGCTGACGATCTATTACGGCGTGCACCCGGCCCCGATCCTCGACACGTTCGCGCCCTCCACCGAGGCGCTGATGGCGAGCATCAAGACCGCCCTCTCGAACACGCAGACCGCGGCCGCCGCGCTGCCCGTCGCGCGCTGAAGGCAAACGGAACCATGACCGCCGCCCAGACCGTCCTTCCGACCCTCGCGCCGCTCCTGCCCGAGCTGATCCTCGCCGTCGGCGTCATGGTGCTGATCCTCTACGGCGCCTTCCGCGGCGAGCGCTCGGTGGAGGGCGTCAATGTCGGCGCCCTGCTCCTTCTGCTGCTGGCCTTCTTCGTGGTCGTCTCGCAGCCCGCCGGCATGAAGGTGACGACGCTGTCGGGGGCCTTCATCTCGGACGCCTTCTCCCGGGTGATGAAGGGGCTGATCCTGCTCGGCTCGTCCGCCACGATCCTGCTCTCGCGCGACTATTTCCAGCGCGAGCGGATCGACCGGTTCGAGTACCCGATCCTGATCGTGCTCTGCACGATCGGCATGATGGTGATGGCCTCGGCCAACGACCTCATCGCCCTCTATCTCGGGCTGGAGCTGCAATCGCTCGCGGCCTACGTCATCGCCGCCTTCCACCGGGACAATCTGAAGTCGACGGAAGCGGGCCTGAAATACTTCGTCCTCGGCGCTCTCTCCTCGGGCATGCTGCTCTACGGCGCCTCGCTGGTCTACGGATTCACGGGCACCGTCTCCTTCCCCGGAATCGTCTCGGCCCTGCACGGCGAGGCGGGCTTCGGCATCGTTCTCGGCATCGTGTTCGTGGCGGCGGGCGTCGCCTTCAAGATGTCGGCGGTGCCGTTCCACATGTGGACGCCCGACGTCTACGAGGGCTCGCCGACGCCGGTGACCGCCTTCTTCGCCTCGGCCCCGAAGATGGCCGCGGTCGCGATGACCGTGCGCGTCTTCATCGGCGCCTTCCCGGATGTGACCGCGATCTGGCAGCAGATCATCGTCTTCGTCTCGATCGCCTCGATGGCGCTCGGCTCCTTCGCGGCGATCGGCCAGCGCAACATCAAGCGCCTGATGGCCTATTCGTCGATCGGCAACATCGGCTACGCGCTGATCGGCCTCGCCGCCGGCTCGCAGGAGGGCGTGCAGGGCGTGGTGATCTACATGATCATCTACCTCGCCATGACGCTCGGCGCCTTCGCGATCATCCTCTCGCTGCGGCGGCGCGACGAGATGTTCGAGACGATCGACGATCTCTCCGGCCTCTCGCGCACCCATCCGGTGCTCGCCTTCTGCCTCGCGATGATGATGTTCTCGCTCGCCGGCATCCCGCCGCTGGCCGGCTTCTTCGCGAAGTTCTACGTCTTCGCCGCCGCCATCAAGGCGGGCCTCGTGACCCTCGCCGTGATCGGCGTCGTGACAAGCGTGGTTGGCGCCTATTACTACCTGCGCATCGTCAAGGTGATGTATTTCGACGAGGCGAAGGCTCCCTACGAGGCGATGGCGCCGGGCCTCCGGATCGTTCTGGCCATCTCCAGCGTCGTCGTGATCCTGTTCTTCCTGCTGCCCGGTCCGCTCCGGGGCGCCGCGGACGCCGCGGCGAGGTCGCTGTTCTGAGATCCCGTTGAGCTACCGGCTCAGCGAGGCGGCGCGGGCGGCGGGGCATCGGCTCCACGTCCACGAAAGCCTCGGCTCGACGAACACCGAGGCCATGGAGCGCGCGCGTGCGGGCGAGACGGGCCCGCTCTGGGTCGTCGCCCGCCGCCAGGAGGCGGGGCGCGGCCGCCGTGGCAACACCTGGACGTCGCTGCCCGGCAACCTCGCCGCGAGCCTGCTCTGGCCGGTGGCGGGCGTCGAGGCGGACCGGGTCGCGACCCTCGGCTTCGTGGCGGGCGTCTCGCTGGCCGCCGCGGTCGCAGACGCCTGCGGCACCGTGCCGGGCTGCGATCCGGGCCGCGGCTCCCGATCTATCGCTCTGAAATGGCCCAACGACGTGCTGGCGGACGGCGCCAAGCTCGCCGGCATCCTGTTGGAGGCGGAGGTGCTGCCCGGTGGGCGGCGGGCGGTGGTGATCGGCTTCGGCGTCAATGTCGCGGCCTCCCCCGAAGGCTTGGCCTACCCGGCAACGTCGCTCTCCGCACTGGGAAGCGGGGCCGGAGCGGAGAAAGTTCTTGAATTCCTCTCCGGCCATGTCACCGAGGCGACGCGCCTCTGGGATGGCGGACGGACTTTCGCAGGCATTCGCGCGCGCTGGCTGGCGCGGGCCGCCGGGCTCGGGTCGCGGATCGCGGTCCGTACCGGCGGCGAGACGCTGGAAGGCCTGTTTGACACGATCGACGAGGGGGGGCGGCTCGTGATCCTCGCCCCGGACGGCACGCGCAGGACCGTGACGGCGGGCGAGGTGCATTTCGGGACGGCCGCGACGGCGGCGTGAGTTTGGGTTGAACTTGATGACGACAGGGCAAGACGACCTCGTCTTCCTGCCGCTCGGCGGCGTGGGCGAGATCGGGATGAATGCAGGCCTCTACGGGTTCGGCCCGGAGAAGCGCCGGAAATGGATCCTGGTCGATTGCGGCATGGGCTTCGCGGGCGAGGAGGCGATGCCGGGCATCGACCTCATGTTCCCGGATCTCTCCTTCATCGAGGAGCGCAAGGCCGATCTCCTCGGGATCTTCATCACGCACGCGCATGAGGATCACATCGGGGCGATCAGCGAGCTGTGGCCGCGGCTGCGCGCGCCCGTCTACGCGACGCGCTTTGCCAAGAACCTCCTGGAGGCCCGCCGCCTGGGCGAGCCCGGCGCGCCCAAGGTCGAGCTGAAGGAGGTCGTGCCGGGCCGGCGTGTCACGGTCGGCCCCTTCGACATCGAGTTCGTGCCGGTCTCGCACTCGATCCCCGAGTCGAACGCGGTGGCGATCCGCACCGCGCACGGCCTCGTCGTCCATACGGGCGACTGGAAGCTCGATCCGACGCCGATCCTCGGCGACGTCACGGAGGAGGCGTCCTTCCGTAAGCTCGGCGACGAGGGGATCATCGCGCTCGTCTGCGATTCGACGAACGTGGTGCGCGAGGGCCGCTCCCCGAGCGAGGCGGAGGTCGCCGCGACGCTCAAGCGTCTCATCACCGAGTCGGAGCACCGGGTCGCCGTGACGACCTTCGCCTCGAACGTCGCCCGCATCCGCGCGGTGGCTGAGGCCGCCCAGGCCTGCGGGCGCCAGGTGGTCGCGGTGGGGCGGGCCATGGACCGGGTCATCGAGGTGGCCCGGGAATGCGGCTACCTCGACGGCCTGCCCGAGTTCCTGAGCCCGGATTCCTACGGCAACCTGCCGCGCTCCAAGGTGGTGGCGTTGCTGACGGGCTCGCAGGGCGAGGCGCGGGCGGCGCTGGCGCGGGTCTCGCGGCGCGATCACCCAGCCATCACGCTCGCCGGCGGCGACCGGGTGATCTTCTCCTCGCGCGCCATCCCCGGCAACGAGCGGGATGTCGGCTCCATCATCAACGACCTGATCAACCAGGGCGTCGAGGTGGTGACGGACCGGACCGAACTCGTCCACGTCTCCGGCCATCCCCGCCGGGAGGAGATGGCCGAGATGTACGCCTGGACCCGGCCTCGCACCGCGATCCCGGTCCACGGCGAGGCGCTCCACCTTGACGAGCACGCCCGCTTCGCCCGGGCGCAGGGTGTCCCGAACGTGGTCAAGGCCCGCAACGGCAGCCTGATCCGCCTCGCGCCCGGCACGCCGGAGGTGATCGACCACACGAAGGCCGGGCGCCTGTTCAAGGACGGCAACGTCCTCGTCGACGACAAGGATCGGGCGATCCCCGAGCGGCGCAAGCTCGCGATGTCGGGCATGGTCTCGGTCGCCATCGCCATCGACGAGGACGGCGACGTGGCCGGCGAGCCGGCCGTCGACATCATGGGCCTGCCGAACCGCGGCCGCGACGGCGAGCCCCTGATCGACACGGTGGTCGAGATCGTCTCGCGCACCCTGTCCGGCCTCTCGAAGGGCAAGCGCCGCGACGCCGACGCCGTCGAGAAGGCGGTCGACCGCGCCATCCGCTCCGGCGTCAACGAGGTCTGGGGCAAGAAGCCCGCCTGCCACGTGCAGGTGGTCGAGGTGTGATAGGACTGGCACTGACGAGATGCCCCTCCCCGCGAAAGGGGAGGGGAGAACCTGCGACCGGGAGGAAACGACATGATCGGGCGGCTCAACCATGTGGCCATCGCGGTGCGCGATCTTGAGGCGGCCTCGGCCGTCTACCGGGACACGCTCGGCGCCAAGCTCTCCGAGCCGCTGCCCCAGCCCGAGCACGGCGTCACCGTCGTGTTCGTGGAACTGCCCAACAGCAAGATCGAGCTGATGGAGCCGCTGGGCGAGGGCTCGCCGATCGAGGGCTTCGTCGAGCGCAATCCGGGCGGCGGCATCCACCACGTCTGCTACGAGGTAGACGACATCATCGCCGCCCGCGACCGCCTCAAGGGCCAGGGGGCCCGCGTGCTCGGCACCGGGGAACCCCGCATCGGCGCCCATGGCAAGCCGGTGCTGTTCCTCCACCCGAAGGACTTCCTCGGCACGCTCGTCGAGCTGGAGCAGGTCTGAGGGATTGCGCGGGATGCACGCCCTCAGCCGCTCCACTCCGCTGACCGTCGGGGCCGTGGTGGTGCTGGCCGCTGCCTTCGTGGCGCTGGCGGTCAGCCTCTTCAAGCTCACGATCGGCGGGGCGGCCGCGCTCTACTTCGTGCTGTGGTGGACGCTCCTCTTCGCGATCCTGCCCATCCGCAATCAGCCCGAGACCCGGCCCGAGCAAATCGTGCCGGGCCAGGACCCCGGCGCGCCCGCCCTGCCGCGGCTGCGCGAGAAGGCGATCTGGACGAGCCTGTTCGCCGGGGCGGCCTTCCTGGGGGCGCTCGCCGTCTTCCCGCTCGCGGGTTTGTAAACCGCCCTTCGATTGACAGGCCGCCAGCCCCTCCCGACAACCCGTGACAAGACGTGCGGGTGCACCCGACATGTCACGAGCATCGGGAGGAGCCTATGCTGCCGCAGGCGGGCACGGCGCAGAGCAGCGCCGCGGACGAGGCGGGCGCCGGCCGCAGGCGCTGGCTCCTGCCCTTCATGCTGGCCCTGTTCTTCACCTGGGGGCTGGCCACCGTCCTCGTCGACATCATCACCCCGAAGCTGAAGAGCCTGTTCGCCCTGAGCTATGCCGAGGCGACGCTCACCCAATTCTGCTTCTTCCTCGCCTACGCCATCGTTTCCCTGCCGGCGGGGCTCCTCGTCGCCCGCATCGGATTCATGCGCGGCCTCGTCCTCGGCCTCGTCGTGATGGCCGCGGGCGGGGTGATGTTCGCGCCGGCCGCTAAGGTCGGGCTCTACCCGCTCTTCCTCCTCGCCCTGTTCGTGATGGCGTCCGGCATCGCGATCCTGCAGGTGGCGGCCAACCCCCTCGTGACGAAGCTCGGGCCCGCCGCCCAGGCGCCGAGCCGGCTGACGCTGGCCCAGACCTTCAACTCGCTCGGGACCACCGTCGGCCCGGTCATCGGTGCCTGGGCGATCCTGTCCCACGAGCCGGCGACGCCCGCCGACCCCGCCGCTCTGGCGCCCGGGGCGCTCGCCGCCGCGCGTCAGGCGGAGGCCGCCGTGCTGCAGGTGCCGTTCCTCGTCATCGCGGGCGGGCTGATCGGCCTCGCGATCCTGTTCTGGTCCGTGCGCTCCTGGGTGCGGGAGGATGAACACGCCGCCGAGGTGCAGGGGCTCGGCCTCGACCTCCTGCGCCGGCCGCGCCTCGCCCTCGGGGCGGCGGCGATCTTCCTCTACGTCGGTGCCGAGGTCGCGATCGGCACGCTCATGGTGAGCTACCTCGAGCAGCCCCGGGTGCTCGGCGCCGATCCGGCAACGGCCGGCCATCTCCTCAGCTTCTACTGGGGCGGGGCTCTCGTCGGGCGCATAATCGGCAGCGTCGCGCTCCGCCACGTCCGGGCGGGCGCCGCGCTCGCGGCCTGCGCCGTCGCGGCCGCCTTGCTCGCCACCGTATCGGGCCTGTCCGAGGGACCGCTCGCCGCCTGGACGCTGCTCGCCGTGGGGCTTGCCAACGCCATCATGTTCCCGACGATCTTCGCCCTGGCGATCGAGGGGCTCGGCGAGCGCACGGCGCAAGGGGCGGGCATCGTCTGCGTCGCCATCGTCGGCGGAGCGATCATCCCCGTGGCGACGGGCTACCTTGCCGACCATGTCGGCCTGAGCTTCGCCCTCGGCGCGCCCGTCCTCTGCTACCTCTGCATCGCGGCCTATGCCCTCGCCAATCTGCGCGAGACGGCGCAGGAGGGCGGCGCGTCGCCGACCAGAGCGATCGCCTGACGGAAGCGGCCCGCTCCAGTCCCTCGCCCCGCGCGCAGGATCCGGGTGAGACTGTCCGTCGATCGCTCGCGGATCTGCGGGCTCTCCCGCTGAAATCGCGGTGGCCACTCGGATGCAAGCATAAAGGATGGGCCGGTCAGGCCGGCAGGCTGGATGGCGGGTCCCGGAAAAACAAAAAAGCAAGGCGTTACGCCTTGCTTGAAGAGCTGTTGCTCGTCTCAGCCTTGAATTGTCCTACGCATTGCCTGCGTGGCGGCTGAATGTTCCTCCCAAGACTCGGACCGTGCGCTGCCTCTGGACGGCTGCGCGACCATCGCGGCACGCTTATAGGAATAAGATTTCGCCCTGTCACGGGGTCTGGAGCAGAAATCTGCGTTTTTTTGCCGACGATGCGGCAAACCGTCCCGACGCGACGTTCAAGATCGCGAAGGGGGACCGATGCCGGACCGGGGCCGCCCGCGCCGTCGTGGCGGGCAGCCGGTGCAGGCGTCTGCGGCGCTTGTGTTTTCCCGATGCAATGTGTTGTGTGCCCCGGCGCGCCGCGGACACCCCCGGCCAGCCAGCATCCGACCACGACTTTAGGCTCCCCATGCGCCTTTCCCGCTATTTCCTGCCCACCCTGCGCGAGACGCCGAAGGAAGCCGAGATCGTCTCGCACCGGCTGATGCTCCGCGCCGGGCTCGTCCGTCAGGAATCGGCCGGCATCTACGCGTGGCTGCCGCTGGGCCTGCGCGTCCTGAACAGGGTCTGCGCGGTGATCCGGGAGGAGCAGGACCGGGCCGGTGCCGTCGAGCTCCTGATGCCGACCGTGCAATCGGCCGAGCTCTGGCGGGAATCGGGCCGCTACGAGGCTTACGGCAAGGAGATGCTCCGCATCACCGACCGCCACGAGCGCGAGATGCTCTACGGTCCCACCGCCGAAGAGGTGGTCACGGAGATCTTCCGGGCGAGCGTGCGCTCCTACAAGGACCTGCCGAAGAACCTCTACCAGATCTCCTGGAAGTTCCGCGACGAGGTGCGCCCGCGCTTCGGCACCATGCGCTCGCGCGAGTTCCTGATGAAGGACGCCTACTCGTTCGACCTCGACCAGGCCGGCGCGCGCCACGCCTACAACCGCATGTTCGTGGCGTATCTGCGCACCTTCGCCGGGCTCGGCCTCAAGGCGATCCCGATGCGGGCCGATACGGGGCCGATCGGCGGCGACCTCAGCCACGAGTTCATCATCCTGGCGAGCACCGGCGAGAGCGAGGTCTTCTGCGACCGCGCCTATCTCGATTTCGAGATCCCGCCGGCCACGACCGACTTCGAGGACGTCCCCGGCCTGCAGGGGATCGTGGATGCCTGGACCTCGCACTACGCGGCGACCGACGAGATGCACGAGCCCGACGCCTTCGCCGAGGTGCCGGAGGCGAGCCGCCTCTCGGCCCGCGGCATCGAGGTCGGGCACATCTTCTACTTCGGCACCAAGTATTCCGAGCCGATGGGCGCCAAGGTGACGGGCCCCGACGGCATCGAGCGGCCGGTGCACATGGGCTCCTACGGGATCGGGCCGAGCCGCCTCGTCGCCGCGATCATCGAGGCGAGCCACGACGAGGCCGGCATCGTCTGGCCGGACGCGGTCGCGCCCTTCGACGTGGCCCTCATCAACCTGAAGGTGGGTGATGCCGCCACCGACGGCGCCTGCGCGGAGATCCAGGCCCAGCTCGAGGCCGCCGGGATGAGCGTGCTCTACGACGACCGCGACGAGCGGCCGGGCGCCAAGTTCGCCACCGCCGACCTGATCGGCCTGCCCTGGCAGGTCATCGTCGGGCCGAAGGGGCTCGCCGAGGGCAGGGTCGAGCTGAAGCGCCGCGCGACGGGCGAGCGCGAGACGCTGGCGCCGGTCGATCTCCTCGCCCGGCTGAAGCGGATCTGAGGCCGCGATGTCGGGGCTCGCGGGGAGATTGGGAGAGCGGGTGCGGGGCGTCGGCGCCAGCTTGCGCGCCGGCTCGACGGCGCCCTTCGCGCCCTTCGAGTGGATCATCGCCGGCCGCTACCTGCGCGCGCGCCGGCGGGGCGGCGGCGTCTCTGTGGTCGCCTTCTTCTCGGTGCTCGGCATCGCGCTCGGCGTCGCGACGCTGATCATCGTGCTCTCGGTGATGAACGGCTTCCGGGCGGAACTCCTCTCGAAGATCGTGGGCATTAACGGCCACGTCTTCGTCACGCCCATCGACAAGCTGTTCACCGACTACACGGATCTCTCGGACCGCCTCTCGAAGGTCGCGGGCGTGCGCGCGGCCATTCCCCTCGTCGAGGGGCAGGCTTTCGCCTCTTCGCCCTACGGGGGCAGCGGCGTGCTGGTGCGCGGCGTGCGCGAGCAGGACCTCGACGGCATCGCCGCGATCTCCAAGAACCTGCGCAGCGGCACCCTCAACGGGTTCGACGACGGGGCGGGGGTCGCGATCGGCCGGCGCCTCGCCGAATCCCTCGGTCTCCAGGCGGGCGACCAAATCACCCTCTCGACCCCCAAGGGCGCGACCACGCCCTTCGGCACGGCGCCGCGCACCAAGGCCTACACCGTCAAGGCGGTGTTCGAGATCGGCATGACCGAGTTCGACGCGACCTTCGTCTTCATGCCGCTCACCGAGTCGCAGGCCTTCTTCAACCGGGAGGGCGACGTCAGCCTGATCGAGATCTACCTCGACAACGCCGACGCGGTGGCCGAGATGCGCGAGCCCCTGGAGATGGCGGCCGAGCGCCCCGTGCTCCTGACCGACTGGCGCCAGCGAAACCGCACCTTCTTCGGCGCGCTGGAGGTCGAGCGGAACGTGATGTTCCTGATCCTCAGCCTGATCGTGGTGGTGGCGACCCTCAACATCATCTCCGGCCTGATCCTGCTCGTGCGCGACAAGTCGAGCGACATCGCGATCCTCCGGACCATGGGGGCGACGCCCGGCACCGTGATGCGCGTGTTCCTGATCAACGGCGCGCTGATCGGCCTCGTGGGCACGCTGTCGGGTCTCGGGCTCGGCATCCTGATCACGCTCAACATCAAGCCGATCCAGCGCTTCCTCTTCCCATCCGCCTGGGACCCGACCGTGCGCTTCCTCGCCGAGATTCCGGCCCAGATGAACGCCACGGAGATCACGGTGGTGGTCGTCACCGCGTTCCTGCTGTCGCTCGTCGCGACGCTCTATCCCTCCTGGCGCGCCGCCCGGCTCGATCCGGTCCAGGCGTTGCGGTACGGCTGAGGCGCAAGAGGGGTCACGCTCATGAGTACGACGCCCGAGCCCGCCGGCGCGCAGCCGGTGCCGGCCCTGTTCTTCGCCCGCGTCGAGCGGCGCTACCCTCAAGCCGAGGGCGCACTCGAGATCCTGCGGGGCGCCGACCTCGCGATCTGGCCGGGCGAACTCGTCGCCCTGGTGGCGCCCTCGGGGGCGGGCAAGTCGACGCTGCTGCACGTCGCCGGGCTCCTCGAGAAGCCCGATGGCGGCGAGGTCTATGTCGGCGGCCAGCCCACCGCCGCGATGGGCGACGCCGAGCGCACGCGCCTGCGCCGCGAGGAGATGGGCTTCGTCTACCAGTTCCACCACCTGCTGCCCGAGTTCTCGGCGCAGGAGAACGTGGTGATGCCCCAGCTCATCCGCGGCCTGTCGCGGGCCGAGGCCAAGACGCGGGCGGCCGAGCTTCTGAGCTTTCTCGGCCTCAAGGACCGCCTGCAGCACCGCCCGGCCGAGCTCTCGGGCGGCGAGCAGCAGCGCGTCGCCATCGCGCGCGCGGTCGCCAATGGCCCGCGGCTGCTGCTGGCCGACGAGCCGACCGGCAACCTCGATCCCCATACGGCCGACCACGTCTTCTCGATCCTGACCGCGCTGGTGCGGGCCTCCGGCCTCGCCGCGCTGATCGCCACCCACAACCTCGACCTCGCCGCCCGCATGGACCGGCGGGTCACGATCCGCGACGGGCTGATCGAGCAACTGGCCTGACGCGACGGGCCCCGCGGCCACTGGGCCGAGCGTCGGTCGTTTACCCCGCGCTAACCAGCGCGCGGGTCTTCCCACTATCCCCGCTTTACATAGAACAAAACAGGAACAAAACTGCGCCTATCAGAAGGAGGCGCAGATGCGAGCGATGAGCACGAAGCGGAACGTCCTGACGGGGTTCATCGAGTTCACGGCCTTCGGTCTCCTGTCGAGCGCGGTGGCGCTCTGGGCCGTAGCATTGGCCCCGCTCCATTAACGGTGCCCTCCCGTTCGCGAAAAGTTCCCGCCCGGCGGGTGCCGCCCACAGGAAAGCGCGGCAAGGGTGCGGTTTCGGGCGGCAGGGCGCCCCCGGTGATGCCGGCAGGGCACATGGCGGTGGACATCTGCGGCGAGCATCGCCTTTGCGGATGACACCTTAAGCCCGAGCCGGAATCCTGGCCGACCACGAACAAGGTCGGTCATGGCGCGCCAGCTCAAGGAGGTCGGATTCGTCCACCTCCACGTTCACTCGTCCTATTCCCTGCTCGAGGGCGCCTTCAAGGTCGGCGACCTCGTGAAGGCGGCTGTCGGCGACAGGCAGCCCGCACTCGCGCTGACCGACACGAACAACCTGTTCGGTGCGCTGGAGTTTTCCGAGAAGGCGGCGGGCTCCGGCATCCAGCCGATCGCCGGGATGCAGCTCTCCGTCGTCTTCGAGGCGCCGGAGCCGATGGCCCGGCTGAGCGTGCCCGCCTGCAACATCGTCATCCTCGCCCAGGACGAGGCGGGCTACGGCAATCTGCTGCGGCTCGCGAGCCGCGCCTATTTCGACGGCCCGCTCGGCGAGGCGCCGCGGGTCGCCGCGAGCGCGCTCGACGACGGCGTCGAAGGACTGATCGCGCTCACCGGCGGAGCGACCGGCCCGCTCGACGCGGCGCTGCGCGCGGGGAGGCCGGAACTCGCCGCCTCCCGCCTCGGGCAGCTTCTCTCCGCCTTCGGTGAGGACCACCTCTACCTCGAATTGCAGCGGCATGGAGCCGACGACGAGCGCCGGGTCGAGCGCGAGTTGCTGCGCCTCGCCGACCGGCACGGGCTGCCGGTCGCCGCCACGAACGAGCCCTTCTTCGGCAAGGCGGGCGACTATGAGGCGCACGACGCGCTGCTCGCCATCGCGGAAGGGCGCCTCGTCTCCGACGAGCGCCGCCGCCGGCTGACCCCGCGCCACGCCTTCAAGACCCGCGCCGAGATGGCGGAGCTGTTCCGGGACCTGCCAGAGGCGCTCTCGGCCACCGTCGAGATCGCCATGCGCTGCGCCTACCGGGTGCGCACCCGCAAGCCGATCCTGCCGAATTTCGGCAGCGTCGCCGCCGCCGACCAGGCGGCCGCGCTCGTCGACAGGGAGGCCGCGCCCACCGGCACGGTCGAGGCCAGCGCCGAGGCCGCGAGCGCGGTCGCGGAGACCCTTACCCTCGACGAGCCGGCCGAACTCCGGCGGCAAGCCGAGGCGGGGCTCGAACTGCGCCTCAAGCAGCACGGCACCGCGCCGGGCATGTCCGAGGAGATCTACCGGGAGCGCCTCGCCTTCGAGCTCGACGTCATCGTCAAGATGAAGTTCCCGGGCTACTTCCTGATCGTCTCGGACTTCATCAAGTGGGCCAAGGACCACGACATCCCGGTGGGGCCCGGCCGCGGCTCGGGCGCGGGCTCGCTCGTCGCGTGGTCGCTCCTCATCACCGACCTCGACCCGCTCCGCTTCGGCCTGCTGTTCGAGCGCTTCCTCAACCCCGAGCGCGTCTCGATGCCGGATTTCGACATCGACTTCTGCGTCGAGGGCCGCGAGCGCGTGATCCAGTACGTGCAGGAGCGCTACGGGCACCGGCAGGTCGCTCAGATCATCACCTTCGGCACGCTGCTCGCCCGCGGCGTGCTGCGCGACGTCGGCCGCGTGCTGGAGATGCCCTACGGGCAGGTCGACAAGCTGACGAAGCTCGTGCCGCAGAACCCGGCGAACCCCGTGACGCTCGCCCAGGCGATCGAGGGCGAGCCGAAGCTGCAATCGGCGATCGAGGAGGAGCCGATCGTCGCCCGCCTCATGGAGATCTCCAAGAAGCTGGAGGGCCTGCACCGGCACGCCTCGACCCACGCCGCCGGCGTCGTCATCGGCGACCGGCCGCTGGAGCAGCTCGTCCCGCTCTACCGCGACCCGAAGACGGGCATGCGGGTGACCCAGTTCAACATGAAGTGGGTCGAGCAGGCAGGGCTCGTGAAGTTCGACTTCCTCGGCCTCAAGACGCTGACGATGCTGCGCTGCTGCACGGACCTCCTCAAGCTGCGCGGCATCCACGTCGATCTCGCGAGCCTGCCGCTCGACGACGAGAAGACCTACGAGCCGATGAAGCGCGGCGAGACGGTCGGCGTGTTCCAGGTGGAATCGGCCGGCATGCGCAAGGCGCTCTGCGAGATGCAGGCCGACCGGTTCGAGGACATCATCGCGCTGGTCGCCCTCTACCGGCCGGGCCCGATGGCCAACATCCCCGTCTATTGCGAGCGCAAGCTCGGGCGGGACGCCGGCAACGAGGCGAGCTGGTACCCGCACCCGAAGCTGGAGCCGATCCTGAAGGAGACTTTCGGGATCATCGTCTACCAGGAACAGGTGATGGAGGTGGCCAAGGTGCTCGCCGGCTACTCGCTCGGTGACGCCGACCTCCTGCGCCGCGCCATGGGCAAGAAGATCAAGGCGGAGATGGACGCCCAGCGCGACCGCTTCGTGAAGGGCTGCGTCGAGCGCGGACTGGCGCAGGCGAAGGCGAACGAGATCTTCGACCTGCTCGCCAAGTTCGCCGATTACGGCTTCAACAAGAGCCACGCGGCGGCCTACGCCCTGCTGACCTACCAGACGGCCTATCTGAAGGCGAACTATCCGGTCGAGTTCCTCGCCGCCGCGATGACGCTCGACCTCGACAACACCGACAAGCTCGCCGAATTCCGCCAGGACGCGCAGCGGATGAAGATCGTGGTCGAGCCGCCCTCGATCAACACGTCCGGCGTCGTGTTCGAGGTGCACGAGGGCCGCATCCGCTACGCGCTCGCGGCCATCAAGGGCGTCGGGCGGGCGGCGGTGGAGGCGATCGTCGAGGCGCGCGGCGACCGCCCGTTCCGGGACCTCGCCTGCCTCGCGCGCCGCCTCAACCCGCGCCACATCAACAAGCGGACGCTGGAGAACCTGATCGCGGCCGGCGCCCTCGACGGCATCGAGCCGGACCGGGCCCGCGCCTTCGCGGCCGTCGAGCCGATGATGAAGCTCGCTCAGGGCGCGGCCGAGGCCGAGACGACGGGCATCGCCGACATGTTCGGCGGCGTCGCCTCGGCGGACGTCTCCCTGCGCATCCCGGCCTACGATCCCTGGCCGATGGCCGAGAAACTGAAGAAGGAATACGACGCGATCGGCTTCTTCCTCTCCGGCCACCCGCTCGACGAGTACGGGCACCTCCTGGAGAAGCTGCGCGTCCAGACCTGGGCCGAGTTCTGCCGGGCCGTCCGGGCCGGCACGACAAGCGTCGGGCGCGTCGCCGCCTCCGTGCTCGACCGCGCGGAGCGGCGCACCAAGACCGGCAACAAGCTCGGCATCGTCACCCTCTCGGACCAGACCGGCCATTTCGAGGCGATCATCTTTTCGGAAGGGCTCGGCCATTACCGGGACATCCTGGAGCCCGGCCGCCCGCTGGTGCTGCAGCTCCAGGCCAATCTCGAGGGCGAGGACGTGCGCGCCCGCATCCAGACCGCCGAACCCCTCGACCAGGCGGTCGCCCGCTATCAGAAGGGCATGCGGATCTACCTGCGCGACGAGCGCCCGCTCGGCTCCGTGCAGCAGCGCCTGTCCCTGCGCGGGGAGGGCGAGGTCTCGCTGATCCTGATCCTCGATGGGGGCGAGCGCGAGGTCGAGGTGAAGCTGTCGGGCAAGTACCAGGCGAGCCCGCAGGTGGCGGGCGCGCTCCGCGCCGTGCCGGGCGTGGTGCAGGTCGAGGTGAACTGAGCGGAATCCTGTTCGACGTCGCTGCCGCAGTCAGATGCGGACGCGGCCGCCCGCCTCTCCCGTTGCGGAGAGGTCGAGTCCGCCGGATGCGGACGGTGCGAGGGGTGCGATCTCTCCGGATGCCCCTCCATCCCTCGCCCTGTCCCGCTCCCCGTCGGGGGAGGGGACCCGCGCCCATCCACCGGCGTCGGGGCTGCCGTTCGCGGCGGCTGCGAGATCCGTTGGATCAGACATCACACGTGCGCAGCCGCTCCGCCACCAGCGCCTGCAGCCGCGTCAGGTGGCGGTCGCGGATTCCGAGCTCGGCGCAGGCCTGGACGGTGCGCAGCAGGTATTCCGCGCTGGGGCCGAGATGCCCGCAGGCCGCCGCGATCTTGTCGGCGATCTCGGGCTCGCTCAGCCGGCCCGCGTAGCGGTCGCCGAGGCGGTTCACGATGAAGGTCAGCGCGTGGACGGTGCCGGCTTCCTTCTCGACGGGCAGCCAGCGGGCTTCGTAGCCGTTGCCCTTCATCTCCCGGCGCCAGACCGGCATGAGCGTTGTCATCGGGTCCGCGCCCGAGAGGCGGAAGGCGACGCCCTTGCAGGTGCCGCCCCGGTCGAGCGCCAGCACGAAGCCCGGCCGCTCGACCGTGCCGCGGAAGCGCCGCTGCAGCAGGCAGAAGCGGCGATGGAAGCCGCGCACCAGCCCGAGGCGGCGCTCCGCCACCGTAAATTCCGGCTGCCACATCAGCGAGCCGTAGGCGAAGACCCAGATCTCGTCGGCGGAGCCAGGCTTGCCCGACAGGGCTGTCGCGAGGCCGGGCCGCAACTCGTCGTCGGTGAGGAGGTGGAGCGCGGTCGCGTCGTCCGCGACGGGTTCCGGATGGGCTCGGGCGATCAAGTCGAGGGTGAGGGCGAGGTTGGCGGCGGGCATGGGCTGAGGGGACCATCGCCGCGGCGCCGGATCAAGCCCGGGCTCAGCTCCGCCGGGCGGCGTAGGCTTCGAGTTCGGGGAAAGGCACCGAGCGGTGACCCTCGCAGACTTCCGGCTCGTCCCGCACGACGCTGAGCGCCTCGGTGCCGATTTCCTCCCGGATCACGACCTTCGCGCGCTCGGTGCCGAACAGGCTGCGCCCCCGCATCCGGCTCGACACGCAGTAGAGTGTGCGCCCGCCATCCTCGAAGGGGCCAGCGATGCGGCTCTTCTCGAAGGAGACGGGCAGGACCGAGACGGCGCCGAACTGCACTTGGCGGAGCGCCAGCGCGGCGATGCGCTCCTTGAAGCCCATTGGCACGGCCTCGGTCGCGGCGATCGGCGGTGTCGACGCGCCCGTGCAGCCGGCACCCCAGAAGATCGCCAGGGCAGCCCCGAAGCGGGCGGCGGGTCGGCTGAGAATCACGGGCGTTCGCCTCCGGGCGGGATGCGACGATACCGTTGCTGGGGCAATCATCAAGCCGGGTCCGGCGCTCACATTTCCGCGCCCGGATGCTTATCTATCGTCCATGCAGTGGAGCGACGACGCCTTCGTGATCGGCCTGCGCCGGCACGGCGAAACGGGGGTGATCCTAGAGGCGATGACGGCCGGCCACGGGCGCCATCTCGGGCTCGTCCACGGCGGCCGCTCGCGCCGGATGCAGCCCGTTCTTCAGCCCGGCAACCGCATCCGCGTGAGCTGGCGCGCCCGCATCGACGAGGGCCTCGGCTCCTACGCGGTCGAGCCGCTCGACCTCGTCGCCTCCCGCCTGATCGGTTCGGGCCTCGCCCTCTACGGCGTCAACCACATGGCGGGCCTGCTGCGGCTTCTGCCGGAGCGCGACCCGCACCCGGCGCTCTACGAGGCGTCGCAGGTGCTGATCGACCACCTCGACGACAAGGCGATCGCCTCCGCGCTCATGGTGCGCTTCGAGCTCGCGGTGCTCGCCGAACTGGGCTTCGGTCTCGATCTAGACGCCTGCGCGGCGACCGGCGGCAACGACGCCCTGATCTACGTCTCGCCGAAGACGGGGCGCGCGGTGAGCGCCTCGGCTGGCGAGCCCTACCGCGACCGCCTGCTGCCCCTGCCGGCCTTCCTCGGCGAGCGCTCCGGTGCCAACCGGGTGCCCGGGCCGGAGGACGTTCGCCAGGGATTTACCTTGACGGGGTATTTTCTGGCCCGCCACCTCTGGGAGCCACGCGGACTCGCGGTTCCCGAGGAGCGGACGCGATTCGTCGCACTCGGTCTCGCGTCCGCGTGAGCCTGTTCGTGTTATGTTCTTTTTTTGAGCGATTCCCTTCGGAGCTTTCATGGGACAGCCCTTCGAGCCGCCGACCGGCGATGTCGAGAGCGTCGAGCTGAAGACCGCGCTGGAAGAGCGCTACCTCGCCTACGCCCTCTCGACCATCATGCACCGGGCCCTGCCCGATGCCCGCGACGGCCTGAAGCCGGTGCACCGGCGCATCCTCTACGGCATGCGCCTGCTCCGCCTCGACCCGAACACGGTGCACAAGAAATGCGCCAAGATCGTCGGCGACGTGATGGGCGATTTCCACCCGCACGGCGACCAGGCGATCTACGACGCGCTGGTTCGCCTCTCGCAGGATTTCGCGCAGCGCTACCCGCTCGTCGACGGCCAGGGCAATTTCGGCAACATCGACGGCGACGGGCCGGCCGCCTACCGCTACACCGAGGCGCGGCTGACCGAGGTGGCGCGCCTGCTCCTCGACGGGATCGACGAGGACACGGTCGATTTCCGGCCCTCCTACAACGGTGAGAAGGAGGAGCCCTCGGTCCTGCCTGCGGCCTTCCCGAACCTCCTCGCCAACGGCAGCCAGGGCATCGCGGTCGGCATGGCGACCTCGATCCCGCCCCACAATGCCGCCGAGCTCTGCGACGCGGCGCTCTACCTAATCAGCCACCCGGCGGCGACCTCGGAGCAGCTCAACAGCTTCGTGAAGGGGCCGGATTTCCCAACGGGCGGCATCCTGATCGATTCGGCGCAGGCCATCACCGAGGCCTATCGCACCGGCCGCGGCGCCTTCCGCGTTCGCGCCCGCTGGGCGAAGGAGGATCTCGGCCGCGGCACCTGGAACATCGTCGTCACCGAGATTCCCTACGGCGTGCCGAAGGCGCGGCTGATCGAGAAGCTCGCGGAGCTGCTGCAGGAGCGCAAGCTCCCGCTGCTCGCCGACGTGCGCGACGAATCGGCCGAGGACGTCCGCGTCGTGCTGGAGCCGCGCTCCCGCAGCGTCGATCCGGTCGTGCTGATGGAATCGCTGTTCCGCCTCTCGGAGCTCGAGGCGCGCATCCCGCTCAACATGAACGTCCTCGTCGGCGGGCAGGTGCCGCGGGTGATCGGCCTTGCCGAGGCCCTGCGCGAGTGGCTCGGCCATCGCCGGGTCGTGCTCCAGCGCCGCTCGCGCTTCCGCCTCGGCCAGATCGAGCGGCGGCTCGAGATCCTGGGCGGGTTGCTCATCGTCTATCTCGATCTCGACGAGGTGATCCGCATCATCCGCGAGGAGGACGAGCCGAAGCAGGCCCTGATCGCCCGCTTCACGCTGACCGAGATCCAGGCGAACGCCATCCTCGACACGCGCCTGCGCTCCCTGCGCAAGCTCGAGGAGATGGAGCTGAAGCGCGAGCTCGAATCGCTCACGACCGAGAAGGAGGGGCTCGATGCGCTCCTCGCCTCCGAGCCGCTCCAGTGGAAGACGATCACCCAGCAGATCCGGGCGGTGAAGAAGACCTTCGGACCGGAAACCAAGCTCGGCGCCCGCCGCACCACCCTGGAGAACCCGCCGGATACCGCCGGCATCGACTTCACGGCCGCGATGGTCGAGCGCGAGCCGGTCACCGTGATCGTCTCGCAGAAGGGTTGGGTGCGCGCGCTCAAGGGCCACGTCGCCGACCTCTCCGGCATCGCCTTCAAGGGCGACGACAGCCTCAAGATCGGCTTCCCCACCGAGACGACGGCCAAGATCTTGGTGCTCGCCTCCAACGGCAAGGTCTTCACCCTCGAAGCCTCGAAGCTGCCGGGCGGGCGCGGCTTCGGCGACCCGATCCGCCTCATGGTCGATCTCGATGACGGCACCGAAATCGTGGCCGCGCTGCCCTATCAGGCCGGCAGCCGGCTCCTGATCGCGGGCTCGGACGGGCGCGGCTTCCTGGCGCCGGCGGACGCGCTCGTCGCCAACACCCGCAAGGGGAAGGGCATCCTCGGCCTCGACGGCGCGGCGGTGGCCGCCGTGCTGGTGCCGGCGGGCGAGGGCGACCACGTCGCGGTCTGCTCCTCGGACAAGCTGCTCCTCGTGTTCCCCGTCTCGGAATTGCCGGAACTCGCCCGCGGCAAGGGCGTGCGCCTTCAGCGCTGCCGGGCGGCAAGCCTCACGGATGCCTGCATCTTCACGCTCGCGGAGGGCCTGCCCTGGCGGGACGGATCGGGTCAGGCGCGGCTCGCCAACGCGCAGGTTCTGGAGAAGTGGATGGGCCACCGGGCCGAGGCCGGCACGCTGATGACCCGCAGCTTCCCGAAATTCGAGCGTTTCGGGCGCTGAACGCGAGCGCCGGACGCGACAACGCCGGCCTCGCGCGAGCGGGCCGGCGCCTACAGGGGGCTGGGTCCGGGAGGCGCGTCAGCGGCGCCGGAACTGGCCGCCGCGGACGGGCGGGCGGGGGCCGGAGCGCTCGTCCTTGTGACGGAAGACGAGGCGGCCCTTCTCCAGGTCGTAGGGCGACATCTCGACCGTGACGCGATCGCCGGCGAGGGTCTTGATGCGGTTCTTCTTCATCTTGCCGGCCGTGTAGGCCACGATCTCGTGGCCCTGGTCGAGCTGCACGCGGTAGCGGGCATCCGGAAGGATCTCGAGAACGAGACCGTCGAACTGCATCAATTCTTCTTTCGCCATCCATCCTCTCCAGCCGGAGCGCCCGGCGAGCGCGGGGATCCGGGATCACGTTCACCAGCCAATCAGCAAAACGCCGGGGCGGCGGGTCCGATCCCGTCGGATGCGCGAAGCCGTCAAGCGTAGCACGCATGTAGTGTCGGCGCGGTGGCGAAGCAAGCGCGTGCGCCCGCACCCACCCCCGCCATCGACAGGAAAGCCGCCCTCAAGGGCCTCCCTCGGCGATCAGGTAGTCGATGCGGCCGTCCGGCGCCCGTCGCCAAGTCCGCAGGACGAGGTCGGGGTAGCGCGCGTCGCCCTGCGCGTCGAAGGCGAGGTCGCCGACGAGGGTCCGGATCGGCGCGTCCTCCCGCAGGGCGGCGGCGACCTTGCGGGCCTGCGCCGATCTCGCCCGCGCCGCGCCGAGCGCGAGAAGCTCGACCGCCGCATAGGCCCGTGCCGCCACGGCCTCCGCCTCGGGCGTGCGCGCCGGCGCCTTGCCGCCCCGCGGCTCGGGCAGCCTGCGCGGCTCGGGCTCCATCGTCATCACCGTGCCCTCGGCACCGGGGCCGGCCGCCTGCGCGAAATCCTTGTCCAGCAGGCCATCGCTGCCGACGAGCGGTGCGTCGAGGCCGGCCTCGCGCATCGCCCGGATGAGCAGCGCCGCCTCCGGCGCGAGGCCGCCGAAATAGACGACCTCGACCGCCGCCCGTTTCAGCTTCGCCGCGAGATCCGCGGCGTCCTTCGCGCCGCGGGGCAGGCTCTCGAACAGCACCTCCCGGCGCCCCCGAGCCTTGAGCGTGCGACCGACCTCGTCGGCAAGTCCGCGGCCGAAGGTGGTGCGGTCGTGCACGAGGCCGATGCGTCGGCTGCCGTAGCGGTCCGCGAGGTAGGCCCCGGCGAAGGCCGCCTGCTGCGCGTCACTCGGGACGAGCCGGAACAGGTTCCAGGCACCTCGCCCGCTCAGGGGCGTCCAGGTCGCGCCGGGCGTCACCATCACGATGCCCGCCTCCTCGTAGGCCGGCTGCGCGAGGGCCGCGACCGAGGAGGCGAACGGCCCCACGACGAGGCTGATCCCTTCGGCGGCAAACTTCCGGGCGAGGGCCGCGCCCTGCTTCGGATCGCCGGCATCGTCGGCGACGACGAGGGTGAGCTTGCGGCCTCCGCCCCGGTTGAGGTCGGCGACCGCCTGCTCGGCGCCGAGGCGCAGGCCCTGCCCGAAAGCGGCATCCGGCCCCGTCAGCGGCGCCGCCAGCCCGATCTTCAGGGGGGTTGAGGCCGGTGCCTGAGCCCGTGCCGGGGCGGCGACCGCGATGAGAGCGAGAAGAACGGCCGGAGTAAGCTTCATTGAGGTTCGCCGGGCGCGGTGGCGGAGCAATCTCCGTCCGGTTTGATACTCCCGGCGGCGCGGTGCGGAAAGGCACGCGCTGCCCGGCCGCGGAGCGCGCCCGGCTTGCGCCCCGCGCGGGACCGCCTAACTGCCTCCCTCTCCACCCGTTCGGGCGCGGCCGGGGCCCCGGCTTGCCGCCCGTTGCGGGATCCCGCGCCATGCTCGCCACCGACACAGACATCCTTGCCGCCGCCGAGTCCTGGCGGCGGGACGGGCGCGACGTCGCCGTCGCGACCGTGATCGAGACCTGGGGCTCGGCGCCGCGCCCGGTCGGCAGCCACCTCGTCATCGACGGCGCCGGCAATTTCCTCGGCTCCGTCTCGGGCGGGTGCGTCGAGGGCGAGGTCATCACCGAAGGGCTCGACGTGATCGCGGACGGTCGCCCGCGCATCCTCGAATTCGGCGTGGCCGACGAGACGGCGTGGCGGGCGGGCCTCTCCTGCGGGGGGCGGATCCGCGTCTTCCTCGAACGGGTCGCCTGATGCGCATCGAGACCCTCGCGGCCCTCAACGCCGAGCGCGCCGCGCGCCGCGCCGCCATCCTCGTCACCGACGTCGCGAGCGGCGAGCAACGGCTGGTGCGCGAGGCGGAGATCGACGCCGACCCGCTCGCCGAGACGTTGCGCACGCATCTCGCGAGCGGCCGCAGCGGGCTCGTGGAGGCCGGCGGGCGAGACCTCTTCCTCACCGTCCAGGTCCCCCCGGTGCGGCTCGTGGTGATCGGTGCGGTCCATATCAGCCAGGCGCTCGCGCCGATGGCCGCGGGCCTCGACCTCGCCGTCACGGTGATCGACCCGCGCACCGCCTTCGCGACACCCGAGCGCTTTCCCGGCATCGAACTCGTGTCGCTCTGGCCGGACGAGGCGTTCGCCGGGCCCGTGCCGCCGCTCGACCGCTACTGCGCCGTGGCCGCCCTGACCCACGATCCCAAGATCGACGATCCGGCGCTTCGGTCCGCCCTGAGGGCAGGCTGCTTCTACGTCGGCGCGCTCGGCTCGCGGAAGACCCATGCCCGGCGCCTCGATCGCCTGACGGAAGCCGGCTTCGGGCAGGCCGAGACCGGCCGCATCCGGGCGCCGATCGGCCTCGATATCGGTGCTGCCACACCCCCCGAGATCGCGGTCGCGATCCTCGCCGAGATCGTCGCCGCCCGGCGCCGGACGGGAGCGGGCGCGTGAAATTCGGGCCGGTTCCGCTGCACGAGGCCGCGGGCCTCATCGCCGCGCATTCCGTCCGGGCGGACGACGCCACCCTGCGCAAGGGAAGCCCGATCTCGGCGGAGATCGTGGCCCGGCTCGAGAGAGCCGGCCTCCGGGAGATCGTCGCGGCGCGGCTCGAGCCGGGCGACCTCGGCGAGGACGAGGCGGCCTCGCGCCTCGCGCGGCACATGGCCGGGGAGGGCGTCTCCGCCGCCGAGCCCTTCACCGGCCGCTGCAATCTCCACGCGGTGCGGGCGGGCGTTCTGCGCGTCGCCCGCGAGGGGATCGACGCGGCGAACGCCGTCGACGAGGCGATCACGGTGGCGACGCTGCCGCCGTTCAAGCCGGTGGCGGCCGGGGAGATGGTGGCGACCGTCAAGATCATCCCCTACGCGGTGCCGGGGGCGCTGATCGAGCGCGCCCGCGCGGCGGCCCTCAGCCCTCCGATCGCGGTCGAGCCCTATCGCCTGACCCGAATCGGCGTGGTCTCGACCCTGCTGCCGAGCCTCAAGCCGGCGACCGTCGAGAAGACCCTGCGCACCCTGGCGCAGCGCCTCGCGCCGACGGGGGCGGGGATCGTCGCGGAACGCCGTGTTCCCCACGAGGGTGCCGCCGTCGCCACGGCTCTGGCCGACCTGATCGACCGCGACGGTGCCGAACTCGCCGTGATCTTCGGCGCCTCGGCCATCGCGGACCGGCGGGACGTGATCCCGGCCGGCATCGAGGCGGCGGGCGGCCGGGTCGACCATCTCGGCATGCCGGTCGATCCGGGCAACCTCCTCCTCGTCGGCGCCCGCGGTGCCGTGCCGGTGATCGGCGCGCCGGGCTGTGCGCGCTCGCCGAAGGAGAACGGGTTCGACTGGATCCTGCACCGGTTGCTCGCCGGGCTCGCCGTGACCCGCGCCGACATCGTGGCGCTCGGCGTCGGCGGCCTCCTCACCGAGATCGTCTCGCGCCCGCAGCCGCGCGGCGGCGGCGCGAGCGCGGAGGAGGAGGATGGCTGAGGCGGTCGCCGCCCTGATCCTCGCGGCCGGGCGCGGCACCCGCTTCGGGCCCGAACCCAAGCTTCTCGCCGAACTCGAGGGCCGCCCCCTCGTGCGCCACGCGGCGGAGGCCGCGCTCGCCTCGCGGCTGCGCCCCGTCGTGGCGGTTCTCGGTGCCCACGCGGAGGGCGTGCGCGCGGCGCTCCGAGACCTCGACCTGACCTGCCTGCGCAATCCCGACTTTGCGGAGGGTCTCTCGACATCCCTCAGGGCCGGGCTCGCATCCCTGCCCGCGGGGATCGGGGCGGCCGTGATCCTCCTCGGCGACATGCCGCGCGTCACGGGTGGAGACCTCGACCGCTTGGCCGACGCTTTCGCGGGCGCCGAGCCGCGCCCGGCCGCCGTGATCCCGGTCCATGCGGGGCGGCGCGGCAACCCGGTGCTCCTCAACCTGCGCCGCCTCGGGCCGGCCCTGGCCGCGCTGAGGGGCGACCGGGGCGCCGGTCCGCTGCTGGCCGGGCGCGACGACGTGCTGGAGATCGCCGGCACGGCCGGGATGGGCTTCGATGTGGACACGCCGGAGGCGCTGCGGCGAACGCTCGGGGTGACGCCTTCCGGGTCCGGACGTCGTTCCTGAGGGCGGCCTCACCCCGTCCGCTCCCGCTTCGCCTCCGCCCGGCAGCGGTCGGAGCAGTAGCGCACCTCCTCCCAGACCCGCTCCCATTTCTTGCGCCACGCGAAGGGCCTGCCGCACTGGGCGCAGGGCTTCGTCGGGAGATCGCCCTTGCGGCGCATCCGCGCCATCGTCAGCGGCCGATCTGCCCGGCCTCGTTGATCGGCACGAGGCTCCAGCGGGTGACGAGCACGTAGCCGTCCCGGGCCGCCACCACGATCTGGCGGCGGTAGCGGTGGACGATGGTGCCGGGCGGGTGGGTGTGGGCTTCCCGCCAGCCCTCGGCGGCAGCGACGAAGACACGGCTGTCGCCGAGCCGGGCGATCGTCTCGATCGACCCGAAGGCCCGCACGCGGCGCAGGATCGCCTCGACCTCCTGGCGGAAGTCGAGGGTCCGGTCGGCGTCGCTCACCCGTGCCCAGTAGGAGCCGTCGCCCTGCGGTTCGGGCCTGCGCCAGCGCGTGGGCAAGTTACGCGCGATCGGCCCGGAGGCGAGCCGCCGCGCCGCCATCTGGCACTTGGCGAGGAGGGATTCGTGCGTCTCTCCGGGTGAGACGGGGAAGATGTCCTGGGCCAGGATATCGCCCGTGTCGAAGCCCTGCTCGGCGAGGACGTGCGCGGTGACGCCCCAGCTCTCATAGCCCTCGCGGATCGCCTGAAAGAGCGGGTAGGGGCCGCGCCCGGTCGGCAGCGGGGAGGGATGGAAATTCAGCGCGTAGGCTGCGCGCCCGTGCCAGCCGGTGATGAGCCAGGGATAGCCCGCTACGACGAGGGCCCAGTCGCGGCCGTGGGCGGCGTTGAGCGCGTCGAGATCGCCGATGCGCAGCCGCGAGAGCTGCATGGGCAGCCGGTGCTGGCGCGCCAGCGCCACGACCGCCTCGTTGTGGTCGTAGATCCCGTCGCAGGGCCGCGTGAACAGCTTGATCGGCGTCCAGCCGGCCTGGATCAGCGCGTCGAACACGCCGCCGAGGAAATCGATGCCCGCAAAGGCGAATTTCATGCAGGCTCCTGACGCCGGGGCCGGGGCTCCGGCTGCGACATTGACGATGGGGCCGGGCCGCGCGCCGCGACTCCCCGGGGCATCCCCGCGCCATACCTAAGCATCATTCCGCGGGAATGGTCGCGGCCCGCGCGAAAAATCCGCGCCGGATCCGCCGAGGGACGGGACGCCGATGGAACGGGTGGTGATCTACGGGGGCACGGGCGGCATCGGGCGCGCCACGGCGCGGGCCTTGCGGGCACGCGGCTACGCGCTCCATCTCGCCGCCCGCGATGCCGCCCGGCTCGAGGAGGCCGCGGATCACCTCGGCGACACCACGATCACGGCCGGTGACGTGACGGACCCCGCCTTCTTCGACCAGGTGACCCGCGAGGCCGGCGGGCGCCTCGGTGGCCTCGTCTACGCGGTGGGCACGATCAATCTGCGCCACCTCGCGAGGCTGACCGCCGAGGATGTCGAAGCCGATTTCCGCATCAACGCCCTCGGCGCCTTCCTGGCGCTCCAATCGGCGGCGTCCGCCCTGAAGGCCGGCGCGGGCGAGGCAGGGGCGGGCGTCGTCCTGTTCTCCACGGTGGCGGTGGCGCAGGGGTTCCCGTCCCATGCCTCGGTGGCAATGGCGAAGGGCGCGGTCGAGGGGCTCGCCCTGTCGCTCGCGGCCGAACTCGCGCCGCAGGTGCGCGTCAACGTGGTGGCGCCCTCGCTCACCCGGACGCCGCTTGCCGCGGCGATCACCGGCAATGAGACCCGGGCCCAGGGCATCGCCCAGATGCACGCCCTGCAGCGCCTCGGGCGCCCCGAGGACGTCGCCGCGCTCGCGAGCTTCCTCGTCTCCGAGGAGGCGGCCTGGATCACCGGTCAGATCATCGGCGCCGATGGCGGGCGGGCGATGCTGCGGACCAAGGGCTGAGGCGGTGGCGGGGAGGCGCGCGGCCCGCGCGGCGGGGACCCTGCGCTTCGTCCTCGGCGACCAGCTCCACCGGCGGGTCAGCTCGCTGACCGACCTCGACCCGGATCGCGACGTGGTTTTGCTCGTCGAGGTCGAGGCCGAGGCGACCTATGTCCGCCACCACAAGCAGAAGATCGCCTTCCTGTTCTCGGCGATGCGGCACTTCGCGGACGAGCTCCGGGCCGAGGGGGTCGCGGTCGATTACGTTCGCCTCGACGATGCGGGCAACAGCGGCAGCTTCACGGGCGAGCTCGAGCGGGCGGTCGCCCGCCACCGGCCGGACCGGGTGGTGGTGACCGAGCCCGGCGAGTGGCGCGTCCACGAGATGATGCAGGGATGGCGGGACGATCTCGCCCTCCCGGTCGAGATCCGCGACGACAACCGCTTTCTCTGCCCGCGCGCCGAGTTCGCGGCCTGGGCCGGGGACAGGCGCAGCCTGCGCATGGAGACGTTCTATCGGGGCATGCGCCGCCGCACCGGCTTTCTGATGGAGGGGGCCGAGCCCGTCGGCGGCCAGTGGAACTTCGACGCCGAGAACCGCAGGCGCCTGCCGAAGGGCCACGTCCCGCCGCGCCGGCCGGGCTTCGCGCCGGACGCGATCACCCGGGCGGTGATCGACCTCGTGGCCGCACGCTTCCCCGACCATTTCGGCGACCTCGACGGCTTCGCCTGGCCTGTGACGCGGTCGGACGCGCTCGAGGCGCTCCGGCACTTCGTCGCCGAGTGCCTGCCGACCTTCGGCGACTATCAGGATGCGATGCAGGCCGGGGCGCCCTTCCTCTATCACGCGCTGCTGGCGCCGGCCCTGAACGCCGGCCTCCTCACGCCGGAGGAGGTCTGCCGCGCGGCCGAGCGCGCCTACCGCGAGGGCTCCGTGCCGCTGAACTGCGCCGAAGGGTTCATCCGCCAGATCCTCGGCTGGCGGGAATACGTGCGCGGCCTCTACTGGGCGCGGATGCCGGATTACGCCCGGACCAACGCGCTTCGCGCCACGCGCGACCTGCCCTGGTTCTACTGGTCGGGCGAGACGCCGATGAATTGCCTCGCGCACGTGATCCGGGACACGCGGGCGCATGCCTACGCCCACCATATCCAGCGCCTGATGGTGACGGGCAATTTCGCCCTCATCGCCGGAATCGAGCCGGCGCAGGTCGAGGAATGGTATCTCGTCGTGTTCGCCGACGCTTTCGAATGGGTGGAATTGCCCAATGTCCACGGCATGGTGCTGTGGGCGGACGGGGGCGTGATGGGCTCGAAGCCCTACGCGGCGTCGGGCGCCTACATCGACCGAATGTCGGATTATTGCGGGTCCTGCGCCTACGACGTGAAGCGGAAGGCGGGCCCGCGGGCCTGCCCGTTCAATTACCTCTACTGGAATTTCCTGATCGAGAACGAGGATCGCCTGTCCGGCAATCCACGCCTCGCCATGCCCTACCGGACCCTGGCGAAGATGGATGCAAGGCGCCGGGGCGAGATCGCGGCGGACGCGGCCCGCTTCCTCGACGGCCTCTCAGCGCAGGCACGGGCGCCGGAGGGTCAGCTCGCCCTCGGGCTCGAGCCGTAGAGGCGGCTCGGTGCCGGCGGCTACCGCAGATCCGTCCAGACCGTGAGCGAGACGTACGGGCTCGGATCCCGCCGTCCGCTCTCGAACTGCACGCCCGCCGAGACACGCAGATGGTAGCGCCACAGCGCGACGTCGGTGGCGTGGAGGCCGAAGCTCCACTTGCCGTAGCCCGTCGCATCCGCGGACAGGCTCGCCTCGGGTCCGAGATACGCGTCCCAGATCCGATGACCGAGGGCGACACGGCTCCAGAGGTCGCCCCGGGCGGATCCGAGGATCAGGGTGCCGTTCACGAGGGTGTCCGGGCTCGGATGGGCCCAGATCTCGCTCTGCAGGCGCAGCCCGAAACGCGCCGGCAGCAGGCCGAACCCGCTGCCGTCCGTCAGCGCCTCGAGCACGGATTCAGGTCCGGCATAGAGGGCGGCGACGCCCCAATCCCCGGCCCATTGGTAACCCGCGAGGGCCGAGGCCGAGACGGTGTAGCGGGCGAGCCGCGCGATGGTGACGCGTGGGCCGCAGAAACAGAGGGCCGTCTCGAAGCGCCGCCCCATGCCGGCACTCGCCAGGATCACGGGGCCGGAGCCGCCTCGATGCCCGAGATCGAGCTTCAGGCCGCTCGCCGCGAAGGAGGCGGGCGCCGCGTCGAGGCTTCCGAACACGACCGTACCGAGCGGGTAGCTCTCCGCGCGCAGGGGAGCGGCGGCGAGCGGGAGCGCGGCGGCAGCGGAGACGGCCGATAGGAGAATGCGTGTCACCGGGGACTCGCCCAGGCTGAATTCGCATCAGTGTAGGTTCTCGTGCCTCGATTCCGCCAGAGATCGGGCGCATCTGCACGGGAGAAACAAGGAATTATTTCTGGTTGTTTCAGGTCAACGGCGGATCATCCGGTCGGCATGATTGAAGAAAACCTCAGGTCGGAATTCTCCGACGCCGAAAACTTCAGCGATGCGTCCTTCGACGATGACGCGTCCCGCGCTGCGCACCCCGCGAGCAGTCCCGCACGCTCCGCGAGAAGCCTCGAAGTCCCGCCGGCAGGTGCGCTGGCGCGCTTGGCGCCCGCACCGAACTCGGCTAGAGCCGCGCCCGGGACAGCAGCCAGCGGCCGAACCTTCTTGTATTCCGGTGCACGAACTTCCGACGTCCTCACCGTGCTCGCGAGCCAGGAGGGCGAGAGGCTGACCGTCGGCGACATCGTCGCCGTGCTGCGGGACCGCGCCTTCGCGCTGCTCGTCGTCATCCTCGGCCTGCCGAACTGCCTGCCGATGCCGCCGCCGATCCCGCTGATCTGCGGGCTGCTGCTGCTGCTCGTTGCGGTGCAGATCGCGGCCGGCATGTCGGCGCCCTGGCTGCCGCGGGCGCTGCTCGGGCGCTCCGTCGCGCGCAGCGACGTGGAGCGGGCGGTGAACCGGGCCGTTCCGCTGCTGCGGCGGCTGGAGCGCTGGTCGCGGCCGCGCATGGCGGTGTTCGAGACCGCGATCGGCATGCGCGGGATGGGGCTGATCCTCTTGACGCTGGCGATGGCGCTGATCGTCGCGGCGCCCGTGGTCGGGCAGATCCCGCTCGGGCTCGCGGTCTGCCTCGTGGGGCTCGGCCTCGTCGAGCGGGACGGCATCATCGTCCTCGTCGGGCTCGGGATCGGCACCGTCGGCGTCGCGCTGAATGCCGGCTTCGTCTACGCGATCGTCGCCGGCATCATGAGCCTGTTCGGCCTCTGAGACGGCCTCACGCTTCGAGGTGGCGGGGGCGGACGAGGCGGTAGACGAGGCCGCCGCGCGGCCCCACCAGCATCGAGACGAGGTAAAGGCCCCCCGCCGCCAGCACGATGGCGGGGCCGGTGGGCAGGTCCGCGTGGTAGGACAGGCTGAGGCCGATCACGCTGGCGAGCGCCGCGGCGAGCATCGAGACCGGGATCAGGCCGCTGAGGTCGGAGGCCCAGAACCGCGCCGTGATCGCGGGCAGCAGCATCAGGCCGACCGCCAGCAGCGTCCCCAGCGCCTGGAAGCCGCCGACGAGGTTCATCACCACGAGGCCGAGGAAGGCGAGGTGGACCGGGCCGCCGACGCGGCTCACCGTGCGCAGGAAGAGCGGGTCGACGCACTCCATCACGAGCGGGCGGTAGAGCACGGCGAGCGCCAGGAGCGTCACGCTCGCGATGCCGCCGAGCAGCAGCAGCGCCGGGTCGTCGAGGGCGAGCACCGTGCCGAACAGGATGTGCAGGAGGTCGATCTGCGACCCCCTGAGGGAGACGAGGAGCACGCCGGCCGCGAGCGAGATCAGGTAGAAGGCGGCGAGGCTCGCATCCTCCTTCAGCACGGTCGAGCGGGTGACGAGGCCGGCGAGCAAAGCCACCGCGAGGCCGGCCGCGAGGCCGCCCAGCGTCATCGCGGGCAGGGACAGGCCGGCGACGAGAAAGCCCGCCGCGGCGCCGGGGAGGATGGCGTGGCTCATCGCCTCGCTCATCAGGCTCATCCGGCGCAGCATCAGGAAGACGCCGATCGGGGGGGCTGAGACGGACAGGGCGAGGCAGCCCGCCAGCGCCCGGCGCATGAATCCGAACTCGAGGAAGGGGCCGAGGACGAGGTCGATCACGAGGCGCTCCGGTGGAGTGGGCGCGCGGGATCGGGGTCCGGCGCGGCCTTGTGCGCGATCTCCCCCCGAACGTCGCCGCGTTGATCGCGATCATGCCCGTGCGCGCCCGCGTGGTGGTGGTCGTGGGGCTCGTGAAGAGGCTCGTGGGCATGCTCGTGGGCATGCTCGTGGATATGGCCGCGGGCGCAGATCGCGGCGTTCTCGTCCCAGGCCTCCGAGAGCCGGGTCGCGCGGGCGAGATGGGCGGGCGTCAGCACGGCGGCGGTCGGTCCCCAGGCCACGGGCTCGCGGGCCAGCAGCAGGGTCGTGGGGAAATGGGCGCGCACCTGCGCGAGGTCGTGCAGCGCCGCGACGATCGTGCGCCCCTGCCCGTGCCAGAGGCGGATCAGGCCGACGAGGTCGTCGGTGGTGCGGGCGTCGATCCCGGTGAAGGGCTCGTCGAGCAGGATGATCGCGGCGTCCTGCAGGATCAGCCGGGCGAACAGGGCCCGCTGGAACTGGCCGCCGGACAGGGTGCCGATCGCCCGCGCCTCGAACCCGTCGAGGCCGACCGCGGCGAGGGCGGCGAGCGCCTCGCCCCGGTGCCGCCGCAGGCTCGCCCAGGGGCCGAGCCGCCGCCACAGGCCCATATAGGCGAGGTCGAGGACGCTGAGGGGAAAGCTGCGGTCGATCTCGTCGGCCTGCGGCAGGTAGGCGATGGCGCCGCGGTCGCGCTCGATCCGGCCGTCGAGGCTGCCGATCTCCCCCGCGATCCCCTTCAGGAGCGTGGACTTGCCGGCTCCGTTCGGGCCGACGAGGGCGAGCAGGTCGCCCCGCGGGATCGCGCCGTCGAGATGGTGCACGGCCGGGTGCCGGTCATAGCCGAGGGTCAGCCCGTCGAAGGCGATGGCGCCGCGCGGAGGCACCGTCACCGGAGCGCCCACAGGATCACGAGCCAGAGCCCGCCGGCGCAGGCGGCGGCGAGGGCGAGGCGGGCGCCGATCCCGGCGCGGAACAGGGAGGCGCGCGACGTCGGCCGGCGCGACGGGGAGGCGGAGGGGGCTCGGGACGAGGCTTGGGGCCGGTCGGATCGGGTCACGTCGGGGTCGGTTCCGGTGGCGCGGCGACGGGCGTCCGGGCCGGTCGCGGCGGGTGGCGCCTCCCGCCCGCCGGCCCGCATCCTCGCGCGCCGGACGATTTGCCGGGATCGGGCCTGCGCCCTATAGTCGGGGCTGATACACTGTAACACCCTCGGAGTTCAATCGGGACCCGCCGTGACGGAGCACAGGCACCCTCATGAGGCCGGCCACGAGGCGGGCCCCTGCTGCGGCGGCGACGCCGTGATCGAGCGGGCCGAGCGCCTCTGCCGGGAGCGCGACCTGCAATTCACGCGGCTGCGCCGGGACGTCCTGAAGGCGGTGGCCGAGGCGGGCCGCCCGCTCGGCGCCTACGACATCGCCGAGCGCCTGAGCGAGCCGGGGCGCCGGGTGGCGGCGGTCTCGGTCTACCGCGCCCTCGACTTCCTGACCGAGCACGACCTCGTCCACCGCATCGCGAGCCGCAACGCCTTCGTCCCCTGCGCCCACAGCCACGGGGAGGGGGCGGGCCTCGTCTTCATGATTTGCCGCAGCTGCGGCGGCATCGACGAGACCACCTCGCCCGAGATCGAGGACCAGCTCGGCCGCACCCTGGCGCGCGCCGGGTTCCGCCCCGCGAGCCGCATCCTCGAAGTCGAGGGCGAGTGCGAGGCCTGCCTGCAGCGCGAGGGCGCAGCCTAGGGGCCGAAATCCGACGTTTGGTCCCCGCTCGCGAGGTCCGCTGAGGGGAGGGTCGCCGGCATTCAGCCAAGCGGCCGCAACGGGTCGCATCGCCCTCGGTAGCGGACCTTCGCGGGTTGGGCATCATGGAATACGGGAATCGCAGAGGGAGGAGTATGGGCTTGGGGATCACCGGCCGCGGACTCCGTGAGGGGAAGCCGGGCCCGTGGCTGCCGAGCGCTCCCTACAACGGACCTGCGTAGTACTCGCCGAGCTGTTCCCACTCGTCCCGAGACAGAAGCGTGTCGTCACGGGAGAACTCGGGCGAATTGCGCAGCTGCTCCTCTGTGATGCTCGTATGGTAGCCGTGCAGTTTCGTGTCGTAATGCAGCTGTTCCCAAGGAACCGTATGGATCTCGGAATCCAGGTTCAGGAAGCCGCGGAACGTCGTGACGGCATAAACCACCTGGCCGCTGATCTTTTCGATCACGAGACGCTTGATGGTTCCGATCCGCACTCCGTTCGCATCGTAAACAGCGGTGCCCTCGACGCGATCACTCTCGATCAGCGGATGGCTCGGAACTGATAACGTGCCCGTCTCAGCCATAGCTCGCTTCCTCCAGTCCTTGGTTGAACGAGAGCCACGAAAGGCGCTCGCCCATTTTGGGTGACCGTCGCAGGAGGTAGCAAGCTCAAATGATGCAACCGTCGTGCACGCGCGAGGCTGCTGAATTCGCATCATGCGCGCGCGTCCCGTCGCGTAAGCGGCATTACAGGGAGCTGCCGGCCAGCCCTTGCGTGGCGCGCGATCAGTGCTGGTAGATCTCCAGCGTGTCGGCGGTGAACAGCGCCTCGGCGCCCAAGGAGGCGCTGCTGGAGGAGCCGTCGATCATCGAGATCGCGTCCGGGTATATGGTGCCGCGGCGGCCGTAGGCGCGCTTGGCCTCCTCACACCAGCCGTCGGCGGGCTCCGGCATGGTCAGGCGCTGGCGGTTGATCTCGGTGCGCACGAGCGCCTTGAGCCGTGCCTCATCCTGCTCCCAGCGCTCCTCCGCGGAGCCGTAGGCCGACCGGAGGGCGAGCCAGGGTGCCTGGGCGTTGCGGCCGGGCTTGACCGCCTTGCACTTCTCCAGGGTGATCGCGTAGCCGACGAGCTTCGAGACGAGTGCCGGCGCGCGGTTCGGGAGCGGCGCCTCGACCATCTCGGCGGCGCGGGCGCCGGTCGCGGCGAGGACGAGGGCCATCGGGATCACGTAGCGAAGCATGCTCCGGCTCCATCGTGTTGCTAGGTCTTGGGAACGGTCCAGTGCGCCTCGACATGGCCGGCGAGCCCGAGGGCATGGTCGCGGACAAGGATGGCGGCGCGCTCGGCGGCGCGGGCCTGCAGGGCCGCGATGATCGCGGCGTGCTCGCGCATCGAGCGGTCGGGGCGCCCGTCCTGGCGAATCGACGTCGATCGGATCGCGCGGACATGGACGAACAGGTTCGCGGACATCTCGACCATGAGCTGGCAGTTGCCGAGGCGGATGATGGCCTGGTGGAAGGCGATGTTGGCGTCCGTGTAGTCATCGAGCCGGTTCGTGAGGCCCGAGAGAGTGAAGGAGGCGAACATCTCGGCGAGCTCGGCGAGCTCGGCGTCGCTCGCTCGGCTTGCCGCGAGGTAGGCGGCCGTGCCCTCCAGCGCCGCCCAGACCGTGATCATCTCGATCAGCTCGCGCTTGGTCTTGCGGACGACGAACAGGCCACGGCGGGGAATGGATCGGACGAGGCCCTCCTGCTCCAAGAGGGACATCGCCTCCCGCACGGGCGTCCGGCTGATGCCGAGCTCACGGGCTATGTGGTTCTCGTCCAGGCGGATCTCGGTCGCGCTGTTGTAGATGTCCATCGCCAGGATCGAGCGCTTGATCATCTCGTAGGCCTGGTGCCGGAGCGTCGCGCCACGCCCGACGAAAGCTAGATTTGGCATCGGCGTGTGAGCTTGAAGCAACGTGACGCTCCAGACGCTTCGAGAACCTGAGAAGGGCCGTTCCGGGACAGGCTGCGCACCCCGGCGAACCGGGGCGCGCGTTTTGGCTCAGGCGTGGGCGAGGGCGCCGGCCGGGAGGGCGGCCTCGTTCGCCGCGTGGTGCTTCTTGAGCATGGGCCGGAGCACCGCCACCGCGAGGGCGGCCGCGATGAGGTCCATGGTGGCCACGGTGTAGAGCACCGTCGACCACGTGCCGGTCGCCTGCATGATCACGTTGCCGAGCGGCACGAACAGGGCCGCAAAACCCTTGGCGCAGTAGAGCACGCCGTAGATCTTGCCGATGTGCTTCGAGCCGAACGTGTCGGCGGCGGTCGCGGAGAACAGCGAGTAGACCTCGCCCCAGGCCAGGAACACGATGCCCGACAGGATCACGAAGGCCCACGGGTTCGAGCCGAAATAGCCGAGCGCGACGATGCCGATGCCCTCCATCGCGAAGGCGATGAACATCGTCTTCTCGCGGCCGATCCGGTCCGAGACCCAGCCGAACAGCGGGCGGGAGATGCCGTTCATGATGCGGTCGAGCATCAGCGCGAAGGGCAGCGCCGCCATGGCGAAGAAGTACAGGTTCACCTGGAAGTTCTTCACGCCGAGATCCTGCGCGATCACGCCGAGCTGGGCCACCGCCATCAGGCCGCCCGTCACCGTGCAGGTGAACATCAGCAGCATGACGTAGAAGACCGGCGTGCGCAGCGCCTCGCCGAGGGTGTAGTCGCGGCGCGACTGCAGGACCTTGGTCGAGTACTTGACCTCCTCCTTGCCGGGGGAGCGCATGAAGGCGGCGGCGAGGATGATGATCGCGCCCTGGATCAGGCCGAACACGAAGAAGGCCTGGGCGTAGCTGCCCGCGTCGATCATCTTGGCGATCGGCAGGATGGTCAGCGCCGAGCCGGCGCCGTAGCCGCCCGCGGTGAGGCCGACCGCGAGGCCGCGCTTGTCCGGGAACCACTTGAGGGCGTTGTTCACGCAGGTCGCGTAGACGCAGCCGACACCGATGCCGCCGACGACGGCGCCGGCGTAGAAGCCGGTGAGCGAGGTGGCGTAGGAGTTGATCACCCAGGCGAGCCCGGTCATCAGGCCGCCGAACATGACGACCCGGCTCGGGCCGTACTTGTCGATGAAGTAGCCCTCGATCGGGGTGAGCCAGGTCTGCACGATCACGAAGATGGTGAAGGCGACCTGGATCGCGGCGCGATCCCAGCCGAAGGTCTTCTGGATTTCCGGGACGAACAGGGTCCAGGCGTACTGGATGTTCGCGGCCGCCACCATGCAGGCGACGCCGAGAACGATTTGCAACCAGCGATTGGGTGA
>NZ_SMNT01000035.1 GCF_004348265.1 Methylobacterium segetis | reverse complement strand
GGTTGCGGCGCGCCCATCGCGGCCGCGGGCGCCCGCGGGGCGGGGCCGGCCGCGGCCGGTGCCGACGAGGCGCGCACGTTCGGCGAGGCCGGACGACCCGCCTCGGCCACACGGCGCTGCTCGACGGCCTGCGGCAGAGAGACGTCGATGGAGCGGTTCGAACGCGAGACCAGGGCCGACAGCTCGTTGAGCGCCTTGATCTGGTCGGAGACGACGCGGCGCATCTCGCTCGTCGCATCCTGCGTCTCGCGCGGGATCTCCAGGACGCCCCGGCCCAGATCGGCCCGGGTCGCTTCGAGTTCCGAGCGGATGGCCGAGGCCATCTCCCGCATGCTCGCCACGGACTCGCCGAAGCGGGCCTGCGATTCCTCGAAGACGGTCCGCATCTGCTGCGAGGCGGCCTCGATGGCGCTCCGCACGGCCTCGGTGGTCCGCTCGCTCTCCGCCCCTGCGCCGGAGCGCAGGCGCTCGAACTCGCCGGTGACGGTGGCACCCGCCTGCTGCGCGGCCTTCGAGAGGTTCGCGCCGACGCTCCGGGCCCGCTCCTCGGCCGCCCGCAGGGTCTCCTCGATCATCTGGCCGAAGCGAGCCGTCTGCGCCTCGAGATCCGACGAGCGGCCCTCGATGGCGGCGAGCGCGGCCGTGACGGCGCCCTCGCGCCCGGAGAGGGTCTCGGAGAGGCGGCCCTCGACCGTCTCCAGCGTGCCTGCGGCCTCGGCAAGCGTGCGCACATGCGCGCTCGCCCGCTCGGCGAGGGCCCGCCCGTGCCGGTCGAGCGACGCCGCCAGTTCCGACGCCTCCTGCAGGGCGCCCTCCGACACCGCCTTCAGGGCGGCGACCTGCGTCGAGACGCCCTCGGTCGCGCGGCTGGTCTCCGCCGCGATCTCGGCAAGCGCGGCCTCGACCTGCTGGACCCGGCCCGCGAGCCCGGTCTCGATCGCGCCGAGGTTGTCTCCCGCGCCCGATACGAGATCCTTGAGCGCGTCGTTCGCCTGCTCGATGCGGGCGAGGACGCCGTTGAGGTCGCGCCGCAGGCGGTCGTTCGTCTCTGCGAGCCCGGCAACGGTGCGCGAGGCCCCGTCCTCGATCGCCGCGCGGAGGAGGCGAGCGGATTCGCCCGACTGGGCGACGAGTTCCTCGGTGCGGGCGCGCAGGGCCTCGACCAGCGGCGTGCCGGTCTCGGCGAGCGCCCGCTCGATCGCGTCGCCGCGCTCGGCAAGAGCGTCGGCGAGGTGAAGGACCGGGCCGTCGATCACCGCCCGCAGCCGCTCGACATTGCTGCCGAGCGTCTCGGCCACGGCCTGACCGCGATCGTCGACATGCGAGACGAGGGCCCCGCCGCGCTCCTCGATGGCGCGGACGATGCGCTCGGCGCTCTCGGCGAGGCGACGGGACAGCGCCTCGCCGCGCGAATCGACCAGGGAGCCGAGGGCCGCGGAGCGGCGCTCGAAGCCCTCCGACATCTGCCGGTTGCGCTCGTCCAAGAGGGCGGCGACGGTGGCGTTGCGCTCGTCGAGGGCCGCGCCCAGCGCCTCCGTGTGCGCGTCGGCGAGGGCCGCGTGGCTGCGCGCCCGCTCGTCGAGGGCGGCCGCCATCGCGACGATGCGTTCTTCGATCAGCGCGGCGAAGGCGTCGTGGCGGTCGTCGAAGGCGGTCGCCAGCGCGTCGCCGCGAGAGGCCACGAGGGTCGCGAAGGTCTTCATGCGGCTGTCGATGCGACCCGTGAAGGCCTCGCTGCGCGAATCGACCGCCTGCGTGAGGGCGCTTCCCTGCGCCTCGATGGTGCGGGCAAGCGCGGCGGTGCGGCCCTCGACCAGCCCGTCGAGCTCGCGCAGACGCTCGTCGAACAGGCCGGCCAGGGTACGGCTGCGGGCGTCGACCTGCTCGGTGAAGGCGCCGGTGCGGGTCTCGACCAGACGATCGAGCCCGTGCAGCACCTCGTCGAACAGGGCGCGCAGACCCTGAGCGCGCGCGTCGACCGTCTCGGCGAGATGCAGGCCGCGGCCCTCGACCAGCGCGTCGAGGTCGCGCAGGCGCTCGTCGAACAGGCCGCCGAGGTGGCGCGTCCGGTCGTCGAGGCTGCCCGCCGCGCGGCCGAGCGTCGTCTCGATGGTGGCAACGAGGTCGCGGCCGCGCTCGTCGAGAGCGTCGTGCAGCGGGCCGAGGCGCCCGTCGAGGCTGTCGCTGAGCGTGCGGGCGTGGCTGTCGAGGAGCATGCGCATCTCGCTCGTCCGCGCGTCGAGGAGCCCGTGCACCGTCCGGACGCCTTCGTCGAGAAGCGCCGAAATGTCCGCGGTGCGGGTGTCGAGGGTGCGGCCGAGGCGGCCCTCTCCGTCGCCGAGCATCCTGTCGGCCTCGGCGATGGTCTCGCGCAGCTTGGCGAGCACGCTGTCGCCGCGGCTCTCGATGAGCTCGGCGAGGGAGGTGCCGCCCCGGTCGAACAGGCGTGCCAGCTCGGTGACGCGGCCACCGATCGCACCAAAGACGATGCGGCCCTTCTCGTCGAGCTCGCTCGACATCGCCGCGGTGCGCTCGTCGATGAGCTGGCCGAGGCCGTCCGCGCGCTCGGCGAAGGCGGCGCGGATCGCGTCCGCGCGAGCGGCGAGCGCCGCGTCCGCCTCTCCGGTCCGGGTCTGGATCAGGTCGATCAACTCGCGGGTACGGCTGGCGAGGTCCTCGTCCACGGAGCGCGTGCGCGCCTCGATCAGGCGGATCGCCTCGAAGGCCTGCGAGCCGAAGGTCTCGTCGATGAGGCGGCTGCGCTCCTCCAGCGCCGTGCCGATGGCCTCGAGCCGGGCAAGGACGCCGGTGTCGAAGCGGCTCGCGCCCTCGTCGAGGCGCTGGGCGAGGTCGCGGGTCTGGCCGTCGAGCCGCTCGCCGATCTCGGCGCTGCGGGCGGCGAGGGCGTCGCCCAGGCTGGCGGAGCGGGCCGCGATGTCCTGAGCCATGTTGTCGGCCCGGGCGTCCAGCGCCTGGATCAGGTCGCGGCTGCCCTCGGCCATGATCCGCGCCATCTCGCCGGTGCGCACGATCAGGGCCTCGTTGAGGGCCGTGGCCCGGGTGCCGAGATGGCCGTCGATATGGGTCACGAGGGTGGCGAAGGTCTCGCCGATCTCCTCCGAGCGCTTCGCCGTGCGCTCTTCGAGGGCACCGAGATGAGTCTCGACGATCTCCCGCGCTTCGCGGGCGCGCTCGGCGATGCTCTCGGCCACCGCCTTGCCCTGGACCGTGATGACGCGATCCATCTCCTCCAGGCGGCCGGTGACAACCTCGCTCAGGGAGTTCGTGTCGCGGGAGATGCGATCGGCCAGGATGTCGCCGCGCGCGATCGTCTCCTGCAGGGCCGCGAGCCGGTTGCCGAGCACCTCGTCCATGGCGCGGGCTCGGCTCTCCGCGGTCTCGGCGAAGCTCGCACCGGTCTGGTTGAGGGCGTCGGCGACCCTCGCGCCCTGGCTCGCCACCGCCAGCACGATGTCGCGGCCGGTCGTCGCGAGGCGGCCATGGGCCTCCTCCGCATGCTGCGTGATCAGGTCCGTCATGCCGCGGCTGTGCGTGCCGAAGGCGGTCTCGACGTCGCCGATCCGCGTGGCAATGTCGGTGCCCAGGGCGTCGGCCGCCCGCGCGATGGCGCCCGTCGCCTCCTCGGTGCGCTCCGCGACCGCGGCCTGAAGCTCCGCCAGCGTGCGCCGCAGCGCTTCGAGCGACGTCTCGACCCGGTCGCCCATCTGCCCGTGCAGGCCCTCGGCCTGGCTCCGGAAATCCGCCAGAAGGCCGGCGGCGCGCGTCTCCAGCGCGCTCGCGCCGGTGTCGGAGGCGGTGCGCAGCGCCTCGGTCGCCTCCGTGAAGCGGGCCACGAGCGCGGCGGCGCGCTCGGCGGCGGCCCCCGTCGCCGACTCGGTGAGGTCGCGCAGTTGTGCGGCGGCCTCCTCGGTCCGGGTGGCCAGGGCCTCGGCGGTGGCGGAGAGCCGGCGCTCGAAGATCTGCACCGCCTCGACCGTGCGGGCCTCCAGCTCGCCCGTGGCGCCCGCCGCCGAGCGGCGCAGGGCCTGTGCGGCTTCGGCCGTGCTCGCGCCCAGGGCGACCGTGGTCTCCTCCGCGCTGCGGCGGATCGTGTCGGCCGCCTCCGCGGAGCGCCCGCCGAGATCGGCGTTGAGGCCCTCGACGGTGGCGCGCAGGGTCGCGAGGGTGGCCTCCGCGTTCGACGCGAAGGTCGCCCCAAGGCTCGCGAAAGCCCCCTCGAGGGCCTGCGTGGCGGCGTCGGTGCGCGTGACGACGAGGCTCCCGAGGCGCTCGCCGGCGGCGGCGAGGTTGGTCTCCAGGCCCGAGCCCTGAACGGAAATCGTCTCGTGCAGGCGGTCGGCGACCGCCTCGATGCGCTCGGCGAGCTCGCCGCCGTTGCGGCCCATCGTGTCCGCGAGGCGTTCGACCGAGCCGACGAGGTCGTCGCGCAGGCCCGTGGCGCGCTGGGAGAAGCTCTCCACGATACCGCTCGCGGCGAGGGCGAGCCCGGCCTGGGTCTCGCGGCCTCGGGACTCGATCATCTCGGACACGTTCGCGCCCGCGGCCTCGATCTCCGCACGCAGGCCGGCACCGCGTCCGGCCAGATCGTCGGTGAGCGCGGTTCCGGTGGCGGCGAAATGCGCTCGCAGCCCCTCGCCGATCTCGGCGAAGCGCGCCGTGATCTCGCCGCCCGTCGACGAGAAGCGCTCGGTGAGCTCGCTGCCACGGGACAGGAAGGCGCTCTCCAGCCCCTGCGCGGACCGCTCGAAGCTCTCGCGTACGGCGCCGCCCTGGCGGTCCAGCGCCTCGATGACGCCGGTCCCCGTCTCGGCCAGGGTGCGGGCCACCTGCCCGGCATTGTCGGCGAGGGTCGAGGTCAGCAGGCTGCCGGTGCGCTCGAAGGCGCGCGTCACCTCGTCGGCGCGGTTCTCCAGGGACTGGGTGAGGGCGTTTCCGACCTCGGTCAGGCTCGAACGCACGCCCTCGCTCGTGGTGACGAGACGCTGGACGAGGTCGTCGCCGCGCCCGGACACGACCTCGACGACACGGTCGCCCGCCTCAGCGAGCGCCGCCGTGATCGCGTCGCCGCGATCGCCGAGCGCACTCGTGATGGCCTCGCCCCTCTGGTCGAGAGCGCTGGTCACGCGCTCGCCCGCGCCCGTCATCGCGGTGACGATGCGCTCGGCCGCCCCCTCCAAGTCCTGGCTCAGGCTCTGATGCGTGCCCGCGATCGCGCCGCGCACGCGCTCGGCATTGGCGACGATCGACTCGCGCTGGGCGACCAATTCGTCGACGAGGGAGCGGATGCGGATCTCGTTGTCGGAATAGGCACGCTCCAGCGTGGCGATCTCGCCGCGCACCAGGGTCTCCAGCTCGCCCGCGCGGGCCAGCGCCCGCTCGACGCCGTCTCCGACGGCGGCGACCTCGCGGCGCACGGTCTGCGACATCGTGAGCACCGCGTCCGTCGAGAAGCTCTCGGGCTCGGCCAAGCGCACCGCGACCTCGCCCACCGCGCGGGCGACGAGGCGCATCTCCTGCGCGCGCACCGCCAGCATCGCGGTGATGAGGAAGAGCAGGATGGGGCCCAGCACCGCGGCGGCACCGACGGTCGCCTGCAAGGCGGTCAGGCCGAGAAGGAAACCCTTCAGCTCGCCGCCGGACTGGCTCCAGGCCAGGAGGACGAGGCTGTTGAGCCACAGGAAGGAGGCGGCGGCGGCGATCAGGTAGGGCTTGCGCGAGGGCCGCACCCGCAGGGTCTGCTGCAGGATGCCGATGTTGCGGCGGTCGTCGTTCGCGACGAGGGAGCGGTCCGGCGGCAGGAGACCACCCTCGCGATGCGGCCGGTTGCGGTCCGGCGGCGGCACGTCCGAGGCGAGGGGCTCGTCGAAGCTGAGGCGGGGCGGGGTCTGGCGGCCGTTCGGCTCGTCCAGCGGGTCGTTGTCGCCGACATCCGGCAGGCGCGGCTCGGAGCGCTTCTCGGCACCAGGCGTCAGGAGGTCGAGGTTCAGCGCCTGCTCGATCGCAGACAGCGCCGCCTCCGCCGGATCCTTCAGCTTTTTCTCGGTCGCCATGCAACGCCTCGCCACGCGCAGTCCCGCGCCGCCGGCCGCGTCCGGAAGCGGAGACAGAAATTCCCGTTTACCAAGGAAGTTTAGCCCTCGGCGGCGGCCCCGGATACCCGAGCCGACGGAGCGCTCGAAAAAACCTTAACGGAATGGTTACCACACGGCCGGTCGGGCCGCGCAGACCGCTTTATCCCTTGGCGCCCCAAGGCTTAAACGGTTGCCGTGGCCACGGGCGCTCCTGTGGATAGCACGAGGGCTCCCGTACGGTGCAGGACGAACCCGCCATCGACCGTGCCCATCTCGACGCGCAGACCTTCGGCGACAAGCCTCTGGCCGCGGAACTGCTCGGCCTCTTCGCAGGGCAGTGCCGCGCGCTGCTCCCCGGCATCGTCAACGCCGGGGTGTCGGCCGGCGAGCGGGCGGACCGGGCGCATACCCTGAAGGGGTCGGCGCTCGGGGTCGGCGCCGCGGCCGTGGCGGCGTCGGCCGCGCGGGTCGAGGAGGATCTGCGACGAGGTGGCGCGACCGGGATGGCCGATCTCGAAGCGCTCGAGCGGGCGGTCGCCGCAGCGCTCGCGGAGATCGACCGCCCGCGCGCCATGTGATGCTGCTCGCACTCCCCTGCGGCAAAAGCGGTCCCGGCTTTGCGAGCGGGAACAGGGGCCGCGCTTCGGCGTAAGGGCCCAAGAATCTCTGTTCTCGGTGCGCGCGCGCTTGCAATCCGCTTCCGGCCCCGCCAAGCAGGCGCCGCCGCACGACCGTTGTCGCCCGTTGGACGAGCCTGGAGCCCGCGATGCCGAAGATCACCTATGTCGACCATGCCGGCACGGCCCGAACGGTCGAGGGCAGCGTCGGCGCGACCGTGATGGAAACGGCCTTGCGCAACAACGTGCCCGGCATCGATGCGGAATGCGGGGGCGCCTGCGCCTGCGCGACCTGCCACGTCTACGTCAACGAGCCCTGGGCGGAGGTCGTGGGGACCGCCGAGGACATGGAGCGGGACATGCTCGATTTCGCGAGCGACGTGCGCGACAATTCCCGTCTCTGCTGCCAGATCCGGATCACGTCCGAACTCGACGGGCTGAGCGTGACGACGCCCGCGCGGCAAGGTTAGCGGCAAGGTCAGGAGCCGGGCGGCAGGCTTCAGCGCACGAGGGCCCGCATCGCCCCGTCCAGCCCCTCCAACGTCAGCGGGAACATGCGTTCGGCGACAATCCGCCGGACCATCGCGATCGACTGGGTGTAGGCCCAGTTCTCGTGCGGAACCGGGTTCAGCCAGACCGCCTTCGGGAAATGGTCGAGAACCCGCTGCAGCCAGACCGCTCCGGCCTCCTCGTTCCAGTGCTCCACCGAGCCCCCCGGCATCGCGATCTCGTAGGGGCTCATCGAGGCGTCGCCGACGAAGACCACCCGGTAATCCGGCGGATAGGTCCGGATCACGTCGAGGAGCGGCGTGCGCGCATCGTGCCGGCGCGCATTCTCGGTCCACACCGCCTCATAGGGGCAGTTGTGGAAGTAGAAGTGCGCGAAGTGCTTGAACTCGGACCGCGCGGCTGAGAACAGCTCCTCCGCAAGTTCCACATGCCAGTCCATCGAGCCGCCGACGTCGAGGAAGAGCAGCACCTTGACGGCGTTGCGACGCTGCGGCCGCAGCTTCACGTCGAGATACCCCTGACGAGCGGTCTCGCGGATCGTACCGTCGAGGTCGAGCTCCTCCGCGGCCCCCGTCCGGGCAAAGCGGCGCAGGCGCCTCAGGGCGAGGCGCAGGTTGCGCGTGCCGAGCTCGACGCCGTCGTCGAGGTCGCGGAACTCGCGCTTGTCCCACACCTTCACGGCGCGGAAGTTGCGGTTGCCGTCCTGCCCGATGCGGATCCCCTCCGGGTTGTAGCCATAGGCACCGAAAGGCGAAGTCCCCCCGGTGCCGATCCATTTCGAGCCGCCCTGATGCCGCTCCTTCTGCTCGGCGAGGCGCTGCTTCAGGGTCTCGAACAGCTTGTCCCAGCCGAGCGCCTTCAGTTCGGCCTTCTCGGCCTCGGTGAGGTACTTCTCGGCGAGCTTGCGCAGCCACTCCTCCGGGATCGCGCTGGGCGCAGCCCCCTCCGCCAGCGTCTCCAAGCCCTTGAAGACGGTGCCGAAGACCCGATCGAACCGATCGAGGTTGCGCTCGTCCTTGACGAGGGCGGTCCGGGCAAGGAGGTAGAACTCATCCACCCGCTTGCCGGCCAGATCGCGCTCGAGGGCGCCCAGCAGCGTCAGGTACTCGCGCAAGGTGACCGGAACCTTGGCCTCGCGGAGGGCGGTGAAGAACTGCAACAGCATCGCGCGAGATCGGCGCAAGCGGGGGGCGAGGTCAAGCGGCACGCGCGATCGCGGGGTCGGAGGCAGCCGCAACCTGTTTGGACTTGATTCAAGCAGAAGTAGTATCTGACCGAATGACCGACAGATGCGCCGGCCGGACGCGAACAGGAATCCTGGGTATAAGTCCCGTTTCCTGTTGATAGGTCATCACGAGTCTCTCGCGACCGGCACTTCATTGTCATCGAAATCAAGACGAGATCAGGCACGGTTCATGCACAGGATGTAACCTCAGCGGTCGGCTCTAGTAGGAGTGCGTCATGGCCGTCGTCTTGCGCTCCCTGAGCGATTTCAAGCGGTTCCTTGAGAGGCCCGGCGCGACGATTCAGATCGTGCAGAACACCTTCATGGACCGGCAACCCGAGGCCGCGCGCGACGCCTACCGGGCCAAGGGCATGTACGAGCCCCGGACCGTCCAGGCCCTGTCGCGCAAGGCCGCGATCTTCGCCGTGAAGGGGCATCCCACCACGGTCTGGCTCTATTGGGACAAGGGCGTGCGGCGCTGGCGCTTCTCGGGCGACACCGTCACGGTGCCCCTCGACACGGCGATTGGTCCGCCCGACGCGGTGACCTACCGGTGCAGCTTCGCGCCCGGCTTCGAGCCGACGGAGAGGCGGACCCGCGCGCGACCGCCGCGCGAGGACGGCCCGCAGGCGCATCCCTGAAACCGGGCATCACGCGCGCTTGCTGACGGTGCCGGGCTCGTCCTTCGCGGGTGCCTCGCGCGCCTCGACGGTCTTGCCCACCGTCCGCCGCGCCCGGAAGGTGGGGCGCGCCTCGGATTCCTTCCGTTTCAGCATGACGCGGTACTCGTCGCGTCGCTCGTGGATCGAGGCGATGACGAGGCCCATCGGCACGCCGACATCGACGAGCACGGCCTCGGAGAGCTGAAGGGAGGCCTCGATCGTCTCGGGCACGGCATCGTCGACGCCGAGGTCGTAGAGGGCCGTGGCGTGGCGCGCGTCGCGGGCGCGGGCGACGATGGTGAGGTCGCGCCGCTCGGCGCGCGCCGCCTCGACGACGGCCTCGACGGCACGCGGATTGTCCAAGGTGACGACCAGCGCGCGTGCGGTCGCGATCTCGCAGCGGCGCAGCAATTCGGGATTGGCCGAGTCGCCGAAATAGACCGGGTTGCCGAGCCGCCGCTGCTCCGCGACGCGGGCGGCGTCCGAGTCGAGGGCGAGATACGGGATCTTGTGGCGCGCCAGCATCTCGCCGACCATCCGCCCGACGCGGCCGTAGCCCGCGATGATGACCCGGTTCTGCATCTTGTCCGGGGGCGGCTCGGCCCGGGCGCGGCCGAGCTGGGAGCCGGCCATGCGCTTGCCGGCCCGCCGCCCGATCGCGGCGAGCGCCGGGATCGCGACCATCGACACCGTGGTCACGATGAGCGCCGCTCCGCCGACGCCCTCCGGCACGAGACCCGCCGTCATCGCACCGCCGACGAGGACGAAGGCGAATTCGCCCCCGGGCGCCAGCAGCAGGGCGGCCTCCAGAGCGACGGGCCGGGTCACCTTCATCACGGGGGCGGCGACGAGCACCATGGCGGCCTTGATGACGATCAGCGCGAAAGCGAGGCCGAGGATCGTGCCCGGCGCCGCGACGAGCTGCGCCGGATCGATGTTCATGCCGACGGAGACGAAAAACACGCCGAGCAACAGCCCCTTGAACGGGTCGATCGTCGCCTCGATCGCGCGGCGGTACTCGGTCTCGGCAAGGAGCAGGCCGGCCACGAGGGCGCCGAGCGACATCGAGAGCCCGCTCGCGGCCGCGGTCAGCGCCGTCGCCACGATGGTGAGCAGGCAGGCCGCCATGAAGAGCTCGGGCGAGCGCGTCCGCGCGACGAGCTGGAACAGCGGCCGCAGGGCGAGGCGCCCCGCCACGACGATCAGAACGAGGGCGACCGCGGCCTGACCAAGCGCCAGCGCCAAGGCCCCTCCAACATTCGCGGTGTCGCTGCGCCCGAGCACCGCGATGGCGAACAGGATCGGCGCCACGGCGAGGTCTTGGAACAGCAACACCGCGAAGCTCGCGCGGCCGGCGGGCGTGTTCAGGCGCTTCTGCTCGGCCAGCACCGGCAGCACGACCGCGGTCGAGGACAGGGCGAGCGCGAGCCCGACGATCACCGCACCCGCGAGCGGCACCCGCAGGCCGTAGAGGATCGTGCCCAGGACGAGGGCGGAGGACAGAACCTGGATCGAGCCGAGGCCGAAGACGAGGCGGCGCAGCGTGCGCAGGCGCTCCCAGGACAGCTCGATCCCGATCATGAACATCAGGAAGATCACGCCGAATTCGGCGAGGTGCGAGATCTCCGTGCGGTTCGCGATCGTGACGACGGAGAGCCAATGCACCTCGTCCGCGAGGCGCCCGAGGCCGAACGGGCCGAGAAGCGCACCGGCGCCGATGAAGCCGAGCACCGGGCTGATCCGAAGCCGGTGGAACAGGGGCACGACGATGCCCGCAGTGACGAGGAAGAGGATCGCTTCCTTGTAGGAGCCGGCGTGGACCTCGGGCATCGGCTGTCCGCGTGAGCCTCTCGTCGGGCGGGGTCGCGGGCCGCCAAGCAGGAGCGATGCCGCGATCATGGGAGGGCGAGGGAATGCCGGCAACCGCAAACCGCGCGTCCGCACACCGCCCCGGCGGCCATCCCACGCCTGCCGCGGTCGCGCAACAACCGGACGGCGCCTTTCAGACGCGATCAGCGAGGACATGAGGTGTTTCGGCAACCACCGCACCGTTGGCGGTGGATAGCCCTGACGCAACGCAAAAACGGCACAAGTCCCGCACACGCCGATCGATTAACGGAGTGTTAAGCTCAACCTTTCGTGGCGGAGCACGGAACCCGGGTGCCCATGTTCAGGCTGTCCAACTCGCCCCCGAGCCGGGACGTCCAGCGCGAGAAGCGCGACTGGATCCTCGAATCCCAGAAGTGGCGCCATGCGCGCCACGTCGAGCGGGGCTACCGCATCAAGTGGGGCTATGTCGGCATCGCCTACCTCGTCGAGGCGATGGTGATCGGCGCCTCGCTCGCGGGCGCATGGCTGTTCGCCGGCGTCTACAGCGACGGGAACGACCAGAGCTTCTACTTCATGCTGCTCGCGCCGCTCGTCTACGCGGCGGTCGAGTTGTGCCGCGTGCCGCTCGGCATTCTGGCGCGCACGCAGCGCTCCTACTTCGTGCGCGGCCTTGCCATCGTCGGCATCATCTTCGCGGCGGGCGTGACCACGAAGTCAGTCTCGCAGCTCGGCGAGATGATGTTCCATCCTCGCCTGATGGAGGCCGCGCGCACCAAGACCGCGCTGAAGGACGCCCAGGCCGACCGGGCGAGCCTCGACACCCGCATCGCCTCGGCCGATGCCCGCGTCGCGCAGTACACGAACGAACTCGACCAGATCGAGAAGCGCTCGGCCGACAATGCCTCGCAACTCGCGGGCCTGCCGGCGCAGCGCTGCGAGAAGGTGTTCGGGACGAACAGCAAGGGCGTGCGCTACCAGAACCTGAAATGCGTCACCGATCCGCGCGTCGCGACGCTCTCGGCGAGCGTCGCGAAGGCGGGCGCCGACCGGTCTGCCCTGACGAAGGACCTGGAGGAGGCGCGCAAGGCCCGCGCCCAACTCGACCGCGGCTCGGCCGACCGGCGCGTCGCCGACGCCGAGCAGGCCTACCGGCAAGCGGTCAACCGCTCGCAGCTGCATTCCTTCACGGCGATGGTCTACGGCGTCGACCCGATCGAGGTGACGGATGCTCAGGTCCACGCCTTCCTGCGCATCTTCGTGTTCGTGCCCGCCCTCTGCGCCGCCTTCGCCTCGACGATCCTCGCCCTCTCCGCGGTGTCGGTGCGCAAGACCTTCATGGACGAGGACGACCTCGGCGCCACCGTGAATCCCGAGGCGACGAACTACATGCTGGCGCCCTTCGCGGAGGGCATCGTGCGCGAGGTCAACGCCTCGCTGCAGAAATCGGTGAAGGACGCGGTCGCTTCCGGCGCGGCGATCCCCCTCGAACGGCGTCCCGGGCCGGCGGTGAGCCCGGCCGCGGGCAGCGCGGGAGCCGGTGCATGAGCTATCTCGCCCCCGGATCACCCGAGAACGTCGCGCTCGCGCAGCACGTCAACGGTCGCCTGCGGGCGGAGGCTCGCATCGTCGCGGCCCGCGCCTTCCTGTTCCGCGCGGCGGGTGCGGGCGTGTTCTCCGCGCTTCTCGGCGTCGGCATCGGCGCCGCGGCCTACGGCTACGCCACCCTGAACCAGTTCGACACGGCGGCCGAGCGCATCGCCGCCGCGATGCAGGCCGCCCTCTCCGACGTGACCCTGAAGACCAAGGGCGAGGTCACCCTCACCGACAACACCCTGCGCGTCGAGGGCCTGCCGAAGGGCGGCGGCGGCGTGCCGACGCCGACACAGGCCCAGCTCGGCCAGGACGCGACCCCGGCCTCGAAGGCGCCGGTGAACACGACCTTCACCGTGTTCAAGCAGGTCCCCTATCTCGACGGGCAGATCGTTTCCGGCTGGAACTTCCGGGCGAACGAGGACAAGCCGTTCCAGCAATATTGCTACTTCTCCCGCCGCTCGAACGAGCCGAAGGGTCAGGTCGAGATCAAGATCGACCTCGCCATGGACGGCAAGGTGCTGCCGCAGCCGCAGAAATCGGACGTCAACCTCGGCATCCTCGCCAGCAACTGCGTCTGGCACGACGGCAAGTCGTTATAGAGCGCGCCGAACGGCATCCCGCTTGCGAGCTCGGCCTCCGCCGCGTAACCGGGCGACCTCAGCCCGCAGCCGCGAGACGCCGATGCGCTTCACCGGAACCGAGTCCTACGTCGCGACGACCGACCTGACGGTCGCGGTCAACGCCGCCATCGTGCTGGAGCGGCCCCTTCTCGTGAAGGGCGAGCCCGGCACCGGCAAGACGGTGCTGGCGGAGGAGATCGCGAAGGGGCTCGGCGCCCCGCTCCTGACCTGGAACGTCAAGTCGACCACGAAGGCGCAGCAGGGCCTCTACGAGTACGACGCGGTCTCGCGGCTCCGAGACTCGCAACTCGGCGACCCGCGCGTCTCCGAGATCGGCCATTACATCCGCCGCGGCAAGCTCTGGGAGGCGTTCACGGCGCCCGAGCGCCCTGTGCTGTTGATCGACGAGATCGACAAGGCCGACATCGAATTCCCGAACGACCTGCTCACCGAGCTCGACCGGATGGAGTTCCACGTCTACGAGACCGGCGAGACGGTGCGGGCCGTGCGTCGCCCGATCGTGATCATCACCTCGAACAACGAGAAGGAACTGCCGGACGCGTTCCTGCGCCGCTGCTTCTTCCACTACATCAAGTTTCCGGACGCGGAGACGCTCAAGCAGATCGTGGACGTGCATTACCCGGGCATCAAGCACCGGCTCGTGGAGGAGGCGCTGCGGGTGTTCCTCGAGATCCGCGAGGCGCCTGGGCTCAAGAAGAAGCCCTCCACCTCGGAACTCCTCGACTGGCTGAAGCTCCTCGTCTCGGAGGATATCGGCCCCGAGGAGCTGCGCGAGCGCGATCCGCGCCGGCTGATCCCGCCGCTGCACGGCGCGCTCCTCAAGAACGAGCAGGACGTGAGCCTGTTCGAGAAGCTCGCCTTCATGATGCGCCGGGAGGGCAGGGGCGGCTGAGAGCCCTGGCGATCCGGCTCCGGCGGCCCAGATAGGGATTTCGCCCCGCGATCCCGACGGACAGCCCGCCATGCGCATGAAGAAGCTCGGCCGCACCGGCCTCGACGTCTCCGCGATCTGTCTCGGCTGCATGACCTACGGCGTGCCCGAGCGGGGACCTCATCCCTGGACGATGGGCGAGGACGAGAGTCGCCCGCTGATCAAGCGAGCCCTCGACCTCGGCATCAACTTCTTCGACACGGCGAATTTCTACTCGGACGGGACCAGCGAGGAGATCGTCGGGCGGGCGCTGCGCGACCATGCCGACCGCGACGCGATCGTGCTGGCGACGAAGTGCTTCTTCCCGCTGAAGGACCAGCCGAACGCGGGCGGCCTCTCTCGCAAGGCGATCTTCTCGGCCATAGACGCCAGCCTGAAGCGGCTCGGGACCGACTACATCGACCTCTACCAGATCCACCGCTGGGACTACGACACGCCGATCGAGGTGACGCTGGAAGCCCTCCACGACGTGGTGAAGGCGGGCAAGGCCCGCTACATCGGCGCGTCCTCGATGTTCGCGTGGCAATTCGCCAAGGCGCTCTTCACCGCCGACCTGAGGGGCTCCACCCGTTTCGCGACGATGCAGGACCATTACAACCTCCTCCATCGCGAGGAGGAGCGCGAGATGCACCCGCTCTGCGCCGACCAGGGGGTGGCGCTGCTGCCCTGGAGCCCTCTGGCCCGCGGGCGGCTCACCCGCGACTGGGACGAGACGAGCCGCCGCCAGGATTCGGACGATTACGGCCGCACGCTCTATGGCGCCGCCGAGGAGTCCGACCGGGCGATCGTCCGCATGGTCGCCGAGATCGCGAGGGCGCGCGGCGTCAGCCGGGCGCAGATCGCGCTCGCCTGGGTGATGAGCAAACCAGGCGTCGCTGCCCCGATCGTCGGCGCCTCGAGGCCGGCCCATCTCGACGATGCTGTGGCGGCCCTCGATCTCGTCCTCACCGACGAGGAGGTGAGGGCGCTGGAGCAGCCCTACGTGCCTCATCCCGTCGTCGGCTTCGCCTGAGAATCATGCCTTTGCGCCGCCTCATCCTCCTGCGCCACGCGAAGTCCGACCGGCCGCCGGGGCTGCGCGACCTCGACCGCCCGCTCAATCCCCGCGGCCGGCAGGCGGCCCCCCTGATGGGCCGCTATCTCGCCGATGAGGAGCTTCGGCCCGATCTCGCGCTGGTCTCACCGTCCGCGCGCACGCAGGAGACCTGGGAAGCGGTCGCGGCTGCGCTCGGAGCGGTGCGGACCGAAACCGTGCGGACGATCTACGAGGCGCCGGCCTCGGCGCTCCTCGCAGCGATCCGCAGCGCCCCGGACGAGGCCGGTCGCGTCATCCTCGTCGGCCACAATCCGGGGATGCAGGATCTCGCCGTCAAACTCGTCGGCCGCGGCGACGCGGCGGCCCGTAACCGGTTGCGGACCGAGTTTCCGACCGCCGCGGTCGCGGTGATCGATTTCGAGGCCGCCTCGTGGTCCGAGATCGGCTGGGGCGGCGGCACGCTCGAACGTTTCGTAAGGCCCAAGGACCTCGCTGCCGACCTCGACGAGTGACGCCCTCGGGAACGCTCAGGCGCTGATAGCGGCCGGCGCCCCGTCATGCGCATCCTCCAGCGCGAGACTTCCCGGCATGAAGGCGTCGAAGGCGGCCCAGAAGTCCGCACGGACCGCGTCGCGCTCCGAGAGGATCTCGTGGCGGGCATCCGGCAGCACCAGGATGTGACCGGCCTTCAGGCGAGCGGCGAAGCGCTCCGTCTGGGCCGTGCCGCAGACAGGGTCGGCGCCCGCGGCGACGATGAGCGTCGGGACCGTGATGCGCGGCGGCACGCGCGGATCGCGCAGGCGCGCCATGGCCCGGAAGGCGCCGGCCAGCCACGCGACGGTCGGGTCTCCGACAGCGCCGGCCCCGACCGCCGTCGCAGCGGCGGCGTTGCGGGCATATCGCTCGGGATCACGCGAGAGGCGGTTTCCGGGATACGGCTTCGAGGCGATGGAGACCGCGCTGCCGAAGGGCACGAAGCGAGTACCGAGCCCGAGCCGCTGCAGGGTGCGGGCGAGGACCGACACGCCGGCCGGCCAGCTGACCATCCTGATCGACAGCATCGGCGCGACGGTGACGAGGCGCGAGAAGGGGAGCCAGCCTTCGAGCGAGCCGGTGAAGGCGACGCATCCGCCCATCGAATGGGCGAGGCAGAGATGCGGGCGCGGCATCAGCGGCGTCAGGACGCTCTCCGCGACGGCAAGAAGGTCGAGCCGGTAATCGTCGAAGCGGGCGACATGCCCCTTGTGCGGATTGTCGACCTCCCGGGCCGACTCGCCCTGGCCGCGCCAATCGAAGGCGACGACGCAGAAGCCGCGGCGGCGCAGGTCGCCGATCGTCTCGTAGTACTTCTCTATGAACTCGGCGCGCCCCTGCAACAGGCAGATTGTGCCCTTCACCGTCCGGGTCGTCGGCCGCCAGGTGGCCGCGCGCAATTCGAGCCCGTCGGCGGTGCGCACGGGGACGAGGACGCCGCCGGGCGGGACGGGATTGCCGGGCGTGGAACGCAGGGTCAGCATCGGCTCAGGGCTCGTCCGGAAAAAATGAGGGAGGCCGCAAAAATTTCGCGATTCGGCAGCATTCGAGCTCTTGCAGCGTGGCGGGAGTGCCCCGATATCCAGTCTGCGCCGGCCATCAGGCGGCGCGATACCGGTCCGGCCCCTGGGCGGACCTTGCAGATAGCATGTTGCTTCTTGTGGAGAATATGTGATGCGTCAGTTCGATCTTGCTCCCCTCTACCGCTCGACTGTCGGCTTCGACCGTCTCTTCTCGGCCCTCGACCAGTATGTGAGCGCCGATTCGGTGCCGAGCTACCCGCCCTACAACATCGAGCGCACCGGCGAGAACGCCTACCGGATCACGGTCGCGGTCGCCGGCTTCACCGAGGCCGATCTGTCGATTGAGGTCAAGGAGAATGCGCTCACCCTGAAGGGCGACCGCAAGGCCGACGCGGCCAAGCGTGTCGAGGTGCTGCACCAGGGCATCGCCGCCCGCGGCTTCGAGCGCCGGTTCCAGCTGGCCGACTACGTCCAGGTGACGGGTGCGGTGCTCGAGAACGGCCTCCTCCATATCGATCTCGTCCGCGAGATTCCGGAGGCGAAGAAGCCGCGCCAGATCCAGATCGCCACCGGCCGCCCCGCCGAGGCGCCCGCGATCGAGGGTCAGGTCCAGCAGGCCGCCTGATCGCGGCTCGTTCGGAGTTGGAGCGCCCCGGCCAGCGGCCGGGGCGTTTTCGTTGGGCGCCATCCTCAATAATCGCCGAACCAATCTCCGCGGCCCGGCTCGAAGCAGGTGTAGCCGATGAAGCAGCGCGGGTCCGTCCGCGTCGGCGCGTAGGCGGCCCGGGTGTACTCGGTCGGAGCGCAGAAATTGCGGTCGCGGACGAAGCGGTCGTAGGTCGGGCCGCCCGTGCCGAGCACGATGCCGCCGGCCCGGGCCACGATGCCTCGGGCCTGAGGGCAGGTGAGGTCGGTGGTGGATTGGCGCTGAGCCTGCGCCGCCGGACTGGCGAGCGTGACCGCGAGGGCGAGAAGGGCGAGGCGGGTCATCGGAGGTCCCTCGGGATGGACCGATGGCAACGCTCGAATGATGGCTCAGGCTCCGGCGCCTCACAGGTCGCCGAAGGCGAGCTGCCCCTGGCTCGTGCCCTTGCGCGGTGCTGCGGGCTCCTTCATGCCGCGGGCCGACTTCGCGGGGCGCGCAGCCTTGCGGGGGCGAGGGTCGCCCCGCATCCGGGCGATGGCCTTGTCGCGGGCGACGGCCTCGGGCGCGTGCGGATCGTCGCTGAGCCACTTGCCGCGCTTGATCACCTCGTTCACACGGCCCTGGTTCACCCCGACCTTGAAGGCGATCTCCTGCTGCGTCATGCCGGTCGAGGCGTGGAGGTCGAGGATGGCCCGGGCAAGGTCCGGCGTCATCTTCTGGCCCGTCAGGCGGCGGGCCGGCTTCACCGTGCGGGTGGCGCGGTCGCGTTCGCGCAGGCGTTCCAGCAGGGCGAGCGCCATGTTCATGCCGTGCTCGCGCAGGGCCTCCTCGAATTCCTTCAGCGTCGCCATGGGCCGCTACCTCGCGGGACGCGCCGACCGGAACGGCGCTCGCTGAATCGTGGTGCGCAGGGTCCGGCCTGACAACCCGCGCCCCGATTCATCCACCGGAAAACGCGCGGCGCTGGCTTGGCGCACGCCCCTCGGCTACACCGCGGGCGAGCGGCGCGGCACGAGGATGTATCCCAGCATGATCAGCCCCATCCTGACGGTCTCCGGCGCCGACGCCGCGCCGGGCGCGCGCTCCCTGGCGCAGGCGCTGGAGGACGGGGCGGTGCTGATGTTCCCCGATCTCGATTTCCCCTTCAGCGCCTTCGAGACCCGCTTCGTCGAGCGGCCCTTCGCCGACGGCAAGGCGAAGAACGTGAACATCCGTGGCGAGGCGGCGGCCCTCAAGGGCGCGGCGGGCTCTCCGGAGGAGCAGGAGGCGCTTCGCCAAGTCCTGATCCGCTACCGTTCCTTCGCTCAGGGCCTGATCGACCGCTTCCTGCCGGAATACACGGGCCGGATCAGCCTCGCCGGCACCTCCTACCGGCCCTTCGACGTCGACCGGCGCAAGCTGAGCTGGCGGCGCGACGACACGCGGCTCCACGTCGACGCCTTCCCCTCGAACCCGATCGGCGAGAAGCGCATCCTGCGCGTCTTCCGCAACATCAACCCGAGCGGCCAGCCACGCCGCTGGCGGGTCGGCGAGGATTTCGGGTCGATGGCGGAGAAATTCCTGCCGCGGCTGCCGGGCTACTCGCCGCTCTCCGCGCGCCTGCTCGCCACCTTGCGCATCACCAAAGCGAAGCGCTCGGAATACGACCATCTGATGCTCCACCTGCACGACGCCCTGAAGCAGGACGCGGCCTATCAGGAGACGGCGCCGCAGGCCGATGTCACGTTCCTGCCCGGCCAGACCTGGGTGACCTTCTCGGACCTCGTCATGCACGGCGCCATGGGCGGGCAATACATGCTGGAGCAGACGGCCTACCTGCCCGTGACGGCGCAGGCCCACCCCGAGAAGAGCCCCCAGCGCATCCTCGCGGCCAAGCTCGGCCGACCTCTCCGCTGACATGTCACGCACAGGACCCGATCGATGATTCTCGAGATCGCCCAGATCGACGTGAGGCAAGGCGCGGAAGCGGCGTTCGAGGCCGGCATCCGCGAGGCCTCGGCCATCTTCCGCGCAGCCAAGGGCTGCCGCTCCTTCACGGTCCGCCGCTCCGTCGAGAAGCCGCAGCGCTACCGGCTCCTGATCGAGTGGGAGACGCTGGAAGCCCATACCGAGGACTTCACCGGCTCGCAGGCCTGGAAGGACTACCGGGCGATGGTCTCGCCGTATTTCGAGAGCCCGCCGAGCGTGGAGCACACGGAACTGACGCTGCAGGCCTTCTGACGGCGGTGCGGTGACAGACCTGCGCCGAACAGCTACGCCTGTCGCAACGACCCCGACGACACAAGCGCCCGCCACCCCATGATCCAACGTCCCCTCCGCATCGGCACCCGCGGCTCGCCGATGGCGCTTGCCCAGACGGGCATGGTCCGCGACCGCATCGTGGCGGCCAATCCGGGGCTCGAGACCGAGATCGTCGTCATCACGACGGTCGCCGACAAGGTGCTCGACCGGCCGCTCTCCGAGATCGGTGGAAAGGGCCTGTTCACCAAGGAGTTGGAACAGGCTCTCTACGCGGACCAGATCGACGTTGCCGTGCACTCGATGAAGGACGTCGAGACCTGGCTGCCCGAGGGGCTCGTCATCGCCTGCATCCTGGAGCGGGACGATCCGCGCGACGCCTTCCTGTCGCCGCACGCGGCGGGCCTCGCCGACCTGCCGGCCGGCGCGCGCGTCGGCACCTCCTCGCTGCGGCGGGGCGCGCAGGTGCTGATGCACCGGCCCGATCTCAGGATCGTGCCCCTGCGGGGCAACGCCAACACCCGGATGCGCAAACTCGAATCGGGCGAGTGCGACGCGACCCTGCTGGCGCTGGCGGGCCTTCAGCGGCTCGGCCTCGAGGCCATGGCGCGCAGCGTCCTCTCCGTGGACGAGATGCTGCCGGCGGTGGCGCAGGGTGCGCTCGGCATCGAGTGCCGCGAGGGCGATGCGGACATCCGTGCCCTGCTGGCTCCGATCGCCTGCGCCCGCACGACGACCGAGATCGCCGCCGAGCGGGCGCTGCTCGCCGAGCTCGACGGCTCCTGCCGGACCCCGATCGCGGCGCTCGCGCGGATCGACGGCGAGACCCTGCGCCTCGACGGGCTGCTCTTCCTGGCCGACGGGAGCGCCCATTGGGGCGTCTCGCGCTCCGGGCCGATCGCCGATGCCGAGGCGATCGGCCGCGAGGCGGGCGCCGACCTGAAGGCGCAGGCCGGCGACACCTACGCGAAACACCTGAAATAGGCGTCGCCTAGGCGACGCTCCGCTCGATCTGCTCCTCGTCGCAGATCACGCCCGCCGTGCCCTCGAACTCCGCGGCCGAGTCCGCGGCGGAACGTGCGACAGCCGGGCGGGCCTGGTCGGGGGCGAAGGTCGACAGGAAGCAGCGCATGACGTGGCGCACGCCGGCATCGTTGATGCTGCGCTGGTCCTCGTCGTAGTAGCGCCCGGCATTCACGTTGCTCGCAACAAGGTCGTAGGACGGGAAATAGACGAGGCGCGGATCGGCGATGGCGCAGGCCTCGCCCGCGCCTGCTCTTAAAACGGACTTCGAATAGTTGTTCGCGATCATCACGTGCTGGGGCAGGTAGGTCGCGATGATCGGCACCGGCGAGACCGTCACGATGACCCGCGCAGAGGGGTTCACGCTCCACAGCCGGTCGAGGAGGCCGCGCAGGTCGGCCGCGACCTCGCCCGCGGTGACGTTCACGAACTCGTAGTGATCGCGATCAAAGGTCCCACCCGCGACCCCGGGCGCGAGCGGCAGCGCGGCCCCGTCGCTCCGGCAGCGGAAGCCCTCCGTGAGGCCGAGGGTGATCACGAAGACGTCGAGGGTCTCGAACATCCGGCGCACCGCCGCGAAATGTCCCTCGCGCGCGGCGATGACCGCCTCGGGGCTCTCGAAGCCGGCCGGCTCGACGGTGGGGCGGAACGGATCGACGAAGCGCCCGTCCTCCCGCTGCCAAGCCTTCAGCTCCGGCTCGAACAGGCCGAAGGCGCGGTCGAACAGCTGCGGAAACTGGCGCGACAGGTAGAGGTTGCCGTAGCGCGCCGTGAACAGGCCGAACTGGCGCGCCTCGGCCTCGGCCGGCCCGACCCCGTCCGGCGCGGCCTCGGTCACGTAGTAGTTGAAGCCCGCCGCGCGCAGGGCCTGCGCGACGCGCTGAGCGAAGCAGGACCCCCCGGTGGCGACCCGATCGTCCCGGGAGATCGCGAAGTCGGTGCGGGGCCGCGGATCGACCGCGAACGGCGCCACGCCGGCCACCGCCTTGCGCCAGAAACGCTCGGCCGGTAGATCGCTGTAGGGGTTCAACGCCATATCTCGGCCTCTTCAACTCCGCCTCGGGCGGCTGCATTCCGGCCGGCGACGGCGCCCGGACGTCCGCGATCCCACGAGCTCAGACCCGACGCATCACGTGGCCCTCTCGACCCTGCACCGGCGTGCGTTCAGAGCCGTCGGATTATCGGCACCATCCTGGGCGAAGCCGTGGCAAACCCGCCAGACGGCGACGGCTGGCCGTCGGGGGCCCAAGATCGCCGTCCTCGGCAATTGTCAAGCTCGAGCCATCGCGCAGGCGATGCGCCTCCTCGCGCCGGCGAGCGCGGTCGACCTCGTGCCCTTCGGGCGTCTGAAGCGAGATCACGGACATATCGACACGCTCGCGCGGGCCCTCGGAGCCTACGATCACGTCTTCGCGCAGCAATTCACGGCGGACCTGATCCCGGGCGGCGATATCCACGCGCTGCGCGCGGCCCGCCCCGGGATCGTCCTGTTCCCGACGATCGTGTTCACGGCCTTCCACCCCGACACGCTCTACGTCCTCGGTCGCCCGGAGCGCGGTCGTCCACACTTCGCGCCCTCGCCGATGGGGCTCTACCACTCGGCTCTGGCTCTCGCGGCGCACCGGCTCGGCCTCACCCTGCCGCAGGCGATCACGCTGTTTCGGGAGGAGGTCTTCGCGCCGCTCGGGTACCTTGATGTCTGGGACGCGGCTTCGCGCGAACTCCTGACGAGCGCGGCCGAGATCGGATTTCCCCTCGACCGGGAGATCCTGCGCTGGGCGCGGGCCGGCTCCTTCATGCACATCATCAACCATCCGAAGGCGATGGTCGTCGAGGACATCGCCCGCCGCCTCTTGGCGGAGAGCGGTCTCGCGCCGGAACCGGTCGCGGTCGCCGATTATCTCGGCGACGAGTTGATCCGCGACGTGGTCTGGCCGGTCTACCCGGAGGTCGCCGAGACGTTCGGCTTCACGGGCTCGTACCTGTTCAAGAACAAGCCCGTGGGAGGGGCCTTCCCGGCTCTGTTCGATTTGGAGAGCTTCCTGCGCGCCAGCTTCGCGATCTACGACGCGCAGCCCGGGGACGCGCTGCATTGCGCCCGGGTCGACGCTTGGCTCGCGACGCCGGAGATCCGCGCGCTGCTCGAGGCCGCGCGGGCCTGAATCCGCCCTGTTGCCGCTGCACCACAGCCGCGCCGCGAACGGCGCCCTTTCTCCCCGGCGCCGCAGCCGCGCCCCATTCCGCGGGTGAGACCTTGCCGCCCGGACGACGCCGAAGGTGCGCGGAAACACATCCGCCGCATCCGGGGGATGTTCGATACGCACCGTCAAGGTTGACGGAACATTCGCTTAACCCGCTCGGCCTTAGAACAGAGCCATCAGGAGTGCGGAGACCGCCTCGAAGACCGCAGCCGGCCTTCGGCGCCGCCCGAGGAGAACGACCATCATGCTCAAGACCGCGCGCAACCGCGTGCTCCCGCTCGCCGCGGTGCTCGCCGCCGCGCTCAGCGTCGCAGCCTGCAGCAACGACAAGGACCTCGCCGACGCATCCGCCTTCGGGGCCGGCGCCGCGACGCCGGGCAGCGCCCAGGACTTCGTGGTGAACGTGGGCGACCGCGTCTTCTTCGAATCGGACTCGACCGACCTGACGCCCACCGCCACCGCCACGCTCGACAAGCAGGCCGCCTGGCTGCAGCGCTATCCGCGCTTCACGTTCCTGATCGAGGGCCACGCGGACGAGCGCGGCACCCGCGAGTACAATTTCTCGCTCGGCGCCCGCCGCGCCCAGGCCGTGAACGACTATCTCGCCTCCCGCGGCATCGCGAGCGGGCGCATCCGCACCGTCTCCTACGGCAAGGAGCGGCCGGTCGCGGTCTGCAACGACATCTCGTGCTGGTCGCAGAACCGCCGCGCCGTCACCGTGCTCGACCGCGGCGCCGGCTCGTAGCCGCGGTCGCCGCATTTTTGCCGCCGCGCGGCGCATCTGATAGTGCGGGCGCGCCGCGGATCTCGCGGCGCACCATCGCTGCAACGATCGGCCCAAGCCATGTTTCGCCGCCTCCTGCTCGCGCTCAGCCTCAGCCTGCTTCTCGCCCTCCCGGCGGCGGCGCAGGACGCTTCGGAGTTCGTGGTGCGCCTCAACCGGCTGGAGAACCAGTCGCGGATGATGGCGGGGCAGATCGAGACCCTCCAGTACGAGAACCGCCAGCTCAAGGAGCAGCTGCGCAAGTTCCAGGAGGACGTCGAGTTCCGCCTGCAGGAGGGCAAGGGCGGCGGCGGCAAGCCCGCCGGGGCCGCGCCCGTGAACGGCGCCAACCCCGGTGCGGGGAAGCCCCAGAAGCGCGGCGACGCCTTCGACCCGGACCAGAATCCCGGAAGGCCGGGCGCGCCGCAGCAGCTCGGCACCACGACGCCCACCGCGCCCTCCGCGCCCATGGCGGTGCAGGCCGCACCCGTTGCGCCGGCGCGCCTGCCCGCGGCCGCCATCGACGCGGGCGAGGAGGCGGAGAGCGAGGGGACGGCACCGGATTACGACGCGCCGGTCGACCTGACCCCGCCTTCGCGCATCGGCACCACCGGCGCCCTCCCGCCGGCCGCGCGGCCGAAGGCCAGCGTCGCGGCGACCGGCAGCGGCGACGCCAAGGGCGATTACGAGGTGGCCTACGCCTACATCCTCCAGCGCCAGTATGAGCAGGCCGAAATGAGCCTGCGCCAGTTCATCCAATCGCACCCGCGCGACGGTCTGGTGCCCGCGGCGACCTTCTGGCTCGGAGAGAGCTATCTCCAGCGCAACCGCAACCGCGAGGCGGCCGAGCAGTTCCTGAAGGTCTCGACCGACTACGCGCGCTCGCCCCAGGCCCCCGAGGCGATGCTCAAGCTCGGCGCCTCTCTTCACGCCCTCGGCGCACGCGAGCAGGCTTGCGCGACGCTCGCCGAGCTGGAGCGGAAGTTCCCGAGCGCCTCCGCCAATGTCCGCCAGGGCGTGACCCGCGAGCAGAAGCGCGCCCGCTGCGCCGCCTGAGCATGTCGCGCACCTGTGGCCGGCGCCTGCCGCGCCGCGCCCCGTCGCCAGCGACACGATTCGAAAGCGCGAGCGAGGCGGCGTAGAGTTTCGTCGTGCCCGACGCCCCGCCCGATCCCCCGGCCTTATCTCGCGAGACAGATGGCCGATGCGCGCCGAGCGATCGCTCGGCGAGTCCGCACGATATGCGCGCCGACCGCGATCGCCGGATCGCCGCGGCCCTGGAGCCGGCTCTCGCCCACGGGACGGCCGCGATCCTCGCGGTCTCGGGCGGCCCGGATTCCACGGCCCTCCTGCACGCCGCTGCCACCCTGGCGCCGGGGCGGCTGCACGTCGCCACCATCGACCACGGCCTGAGGCCGGAATCGCGCGCCGAGGCGGTCGCGGTGGGCGCGGCGGCCGGCAGGCTCGGCCTGCCGCACCGCATCCTCGCGTGGGACAATGCGGCGCGCCCGGCCGCAGGCGTCCAGGCGGCAGCTCGCGCCGCCCGCTACCGGCTTCTCGCGGGTCTGGCGCGGGAGGTCGGGGCCGACCGCATCCTGACGGGCCACACCCTCGACGATCAGGCCGAGACGGTCCTGATGCGGCTGATCGCGGGAAGCGGCCTCGCCGGTCTTTCGGGGATGCGGGTCGAGCGGGACCTCGCGCCGGGCTTGCGCCTCGTCCGCCCCTTCCTCGCGATCCCCAAGGCCGATCTCGTCGCGTGGTGCGAGGCGCGGGGCATCGGCTTCCTCCGTGACCCCTCGAATGCCGACGACCGCTATGCCCGCGCCCGCCTGCGCCGCCTTCTGCCCGATCTGGCCCGCGAGGGGCTCGACGCGAGCCGCCTGGCCCGCTTCGCGGAGCGCGCGGCCCGGGACGAGGCGGCCCTGCGGCGCGCCGCCGACGAGGGCTTCGCGGCTGCGCGCGCAGCCGGCGAGGCGCTCGGACTGCGCCTCGACGGCGCGGCGCTGCTCGCCCAGCCCGAGGCGGTGACGCTCCGGCTGATGGAGCGCGCCGTCGATGCGGCGGGAGGGGAGGGGCCGCACCGCCTGGAACGGCTGGAGCGGCTGACCTTCGGGACGGTGCTGCCCGCCCTCAGGGCCGGGCGGACGGCGCGAGGCACGCTTCGCGGTCTCGTCGTCACGGTGGGACGGGACGGCACGGTCACCCTCACGCGGGCTCCGCCGCGGCGGCGCGGGGCCGCGACGACCGGGGCACCCGAACCGCCTTCCGAGTTACTTGGCAAGGGGGGTCCCGCCACCTACATTGGCCCGGAGTGCGAGGATGATCCCCCCGTCATGGGCAAGGGGTCCGCGGCAGGGGGCCCGCACTCGCCAAGGATTGATCGATGAACCCGAACTTTCGGAATTTTGCCCTTTGGGTCGTCATCTTTCTCCTCGTCCTCGCGCTCGTGACCCTGTTCCAGACCCCGGGTCATCGCGGCGGCGGGAGCGAGATCGCCTATAGCCAGCTCCTGAACGACGCCGATGCCGGCAAGATCCAGTCCGTGGTCATCTCGGGCCAGGATGTCAGCGGCACCTATGTCGGCGGCGGCAACTTCACGTCCTACGCCCCGAACGATCCGAGCCTCGTCTCGAAGTTGCAGGGCAAGGGCGTGCAGATCACGGCGCGGCCCCCCTCCGACAACACGCCCTGGTTCATCCAGCTCCTGGTCAGCTGGCTGCCGATCCTCGTTTTCATCGGCGCCTGGATCTTCCTCTCGCGCCAGATGCAGTCGGGCGCGGGCCGGGCCATGGGCTTCGGCAAGTCGAAGGCCAAGCTGCTGAACGAGGCGCATGGGCGTGTCTCGTTCGACGACGTGGCCGGCGTCGAGGAGGCCAAGGAGGACCTGCAGGAGATCGTCGAGTTCCTGCGCGACCCACAGAAGTTCCAGCGGCTCGGCGGCCGCATCCCGCGCGGCGTGCTGCTCGTCGGCCCGCCCGGCACGGGCAAGACGCTGATCGCCCGCGCGGTCGCCGGCGAGGCGAACGTGCCCTTCTTCACGATCTCCGGATCGGACTTCGTCGAGATGTTCGTCGGCGTCGGCGCGTCCCGGGTGCGCGACATGTTCGAGCAGGCCAAGAAGAACGCGCCCTGCATCATCTTCATCGACGAGATCGACGCGGTCGGCCGCCATCGTGGCGCCGGCCTGGGCGGCGGCAACGACGAGCGCGAGCAGACCCTGAACCAGCTCCTCGTTGAGATGGACGGATTCGAGGCGAACGAGGGCGTGATCATCATCGCGGCCACGAACCGCCCGGACGTGCTCGACCCGGCGCTGCTGCGTCCCGGCCGGTTCGACCGTCAGATCATGGTGCCGAACCCGGACGTCACGGGCCGCGAGCGGATCCTGCGCGTGCACGTGCGCAAGGTTCCGCTGGCGCCCGACGTCGACCTCAAGACGATCGCCCGCGGCACGCCCGGCTTCTCGGGCGCGGACCTGATGAACCTCGTCAACGAGTCGGCGCTCCTCGCGGCGCGGCGCGGCAAGCGCATCGTCACGATGCACGAGTTCGAGGATGCCAAGGACAAGGTCATGATGGGCGCCGAGCGGCGCACCCTCGTGATGACCGAGGACGAGAAGCGCCTCACCGCCTACCACGAGGGCGGCCACGCCATCGTGGCGCTGAACGTGCCCGCGACCGATCCCGTCCACAAGGCGACGATCATCCCCCGCGGCCGGGCGCTCGGCATGGTCATGCAGTTGCCGGAGCGCGACAAGCTCTCGATGAGCTACGAGCAGATGACCTCCCGGCTCGCGATCATGATGGGTGGCCGTATCGCCGAGGAGATGATCTTCGGGCCCGAGAAGGTGACCTCGGGCGCGCAGTCGGACATCGAGCAGGCGACGCGGCTGGCTAAGATGATGGTCACGCGCTGGGGCTTCTCCCCCGAGCTGGGCACCGTCGCCTACGGCGACAACACCGACGAGGTCTTCCTCGGCATGTCGATGGGGCGGCAGCAGACCGTTTCCGAATCGACCGCCCAGAAGATTGACGCGGAGGTGCGTCGCCTCGTGGAGCAGGGTCTCGAGGAGGCGCGCCGCATCCTCGGCGAGCGCAAGGACGATCTCGAGGCTCTGGCGCAGGGGCTCCTCGAATACGAGACGCTCTCGGGCGAGGAGATCCGCAACCTCATCAACGGACGGCCCCCCGTGCGCGACGGCGGCGACGTTCCGCCGACGCCCGCCCGTGGCTCGCCGGTGCCGACCGCCGGGCGCGGCCGCCCCCGCGAGAACGATGGCAGCCTGGAGCCTCAGCCTCAGGCCTGAGCCTCTCCGGACCCGATCACGAGAGGGCGCCCCGTTCAGGGCGCCCTCTCTCGTTTCGCCCCACTTCAACCGTGTTTGCGGGCGAACGGCTCCTCCCGGAGAGTTACGATTCACTACCCCGGAATCTCGTCGCCCCGCGCCGTGCGAATGCTGGTATCGTGGCGGCCAAGATCTCTGTGGACGATCGGAGACGCAGGTGCGCAAGTATTTCGGGACGGACGGCATCCGGGGCCGCGCGAACGGCGTCATCACGCCGGAACTCGCCCTCAAGGTGGGTCAGGCTGCGGGCCTCGTGTTCCAGCGCGGCGACCACCGGCACCGTGTCGTCATCGGCAAGGACACCCGTCTCTCCGGCTACATGATCGAGACGGCCCTGGTGGCGGGCTTCACCTCCGTCGGCATGGACGTTCTGCTGCTCGGCCCGATGCCGACGCCGGCCGTCGCGATGCTGACGCGCTCCATGCGCGCCGATATCGGCGTCATGATCTCAGCCTCGCACAATCCCTTCGAGGATAACGGTATCAAGCTGTTCGGCCCGGACGGGTTCAAGCTCAGCGACGAGGTCGAGCACGCCATCGAGGCGCTGATCGACGGGGAGTTGCACAAGCGGCTCGCGCCCTCGCAGGAGCTCGGGCGGGCCAAGCGCATCGAGAGCGTGCACGCCCGCTACATCGAGTTCGCCAAGCGGACGCTGCCGCGCCACGTCACGCTCGACGGCCTGCGCGTGGTGGTCGATTGCGCCAACGGCGCGGGCTACCGCGTGGCGCCGGAGACCCTGTGGGAGCTCGGGGCCGAGGTCATCTCGATCGGCGTCGAGCCCGACGGCTTCAACATCAACCGCGACGTCGGCTCCACGGCGCCCGGCGCCCTCGTCAGCAAGGTGCGCGAATTGCGCGCCGATGTCGGCATCGCGCTGGACGGCGACGCGGACCGGGTGATCATCGTCGACGAGAAGGGCCAAGTCGTGGACGGCGACCAGTTGATGGCCGTCGTCGCCCGCTCCTGGAAGGAGGACGACCGCCTCACCCAGCCCGGCCTCGTCGCGACCATCATGTCGAATCTGGGCCTGGAGCGGTATCTCGGCGGCATCGGCCTGACGCTGGCGCGCACGGCGGTCGGCGACCGCTACGTGCTGGAGCACATGCGCGAGCACGGCTACAACCTCGGCGGCGAGCAATCCGGCCACATCATCATGTCGGATTATGCCACGACCGGCGACGGCCTCGTGGCGGCGCTCCAGCTCCTCAGTGTGGTCAAGCGGCAGGAGCGCCCGGTGAGCGAGGTCTGCCACTGCTTCGATCCGCTGCCGCAGATCCTCAAGAACGTCCGCTATCGCTCGGGCGAGCCCCTGCGCCAGGAGGCGGTGGTGACGGCGATCGAGAACGCCCGCGAGCGCCTCGGCAATGCGGGCCGTCTCGTGATCCGGCCCTCGGGCACAGAGCCGGTGATCCGCGTCATGGCCGAAGGGGACGACCGCAGCCTCGTCAACGAAGTGGTGGACGAGGTGGTCGACGCCGTGACCCGGGTCGCGGCCTGACGAGCGCGCCTCAGGCCGGCTCGTAGGCGGCGACGAGGGCGGGCGGCGCGGTGTGCCGCCACGCCGCGAGCAGCGCGCCGCGCAACGTGTCCTCCTCCGCCTCGGCGAGATCGAGATTCGTCCAGCCCCGGCGCCCCCAGGCGCCGTCGACCGGCGAGAACAGGTGGGGCTCTGCCTCGACGAGCATCGCCTGATGCGCGGGCGACAGCCGCAGGACGGTCCGCTCCTCCTCGACCCAGAGCGTCGCGTAGATGCGGCCGCCGACCCGGAAATCGGGGTTGCCCCTATGGGCGCCCTCGATCGTCTCGGGCAGCATCAGTGCCAGCGCGCGCACGTCTTCGGGCAGCACCGGCGATGCGCCTCAGAGGCGCGGCTCGGCCGAATCCGGCCACGCGGCATCCTGATGCTCGCGGATGTCGCCCGGAGCGGCGCCGGTATCCGAGTCGGAGACCCAATCCTCGGGTTCAGCCACGGCCTCGACCGTGTCGTCGGGATAGTGCGCCTCCAGGAAGAGGCGGGCCTCGCCCTCGGCGGCCGCGCGGACCGTGATCAGGGGTCGCTCGCCCTCGGGCGACCGGAGCCGGGCGATGAACAGGCGCGTCATGGCGTCTCGCTTCGAAATCTCGGGGCCGGCTTGAACGCGGCCGCGCATCCGGCGAGCCAACGCGCGACGGGCCGCTTCGTCGCGCCCGCACCCGATATTCGCCCCATCCCTCCCGCCTTCGGCAGGGTCGGCAACGGTCCCGCAAGGATAAGATTTAACGTTAAGCGCGGTTTAAGACCTTTCAGCCAAAGTCCCTTCGTCATCCGAGCCGGCACAGCAAGATTCCGGCACACGTCCCAGTGAAGGAAAACTTATGGCCCGCTCCAAGCTTCAAGCCTTGGCGCGCTCCCTCACGCTCGTCGCGAGCGTCGGCGCGCCCTGCCTCGCCCAGGCCGCGGATCTGCTGCCCCCTCCGCCCCCGCCTCCGGTTGCGCCCCCCGTCGAGGTCGGCGGCGGCTGGTACCTGCGCGGTGACGTCGGCGCGAGCGCCTACGCGAACACGACGTACACGGCCTACGGCGAGACCAAGGGCGCGACGATCTACGACGAGAGCTATCGCAACACCGGGATGGGTGGCGGCGCCTTCGCCGGCGTCGGCGTCGGCTACCAGTTCAACAACTTCTTCCGCGGCGACGTGACCGGCGAATACCGGTTCTCGAATGGCATCGAGGGAACGCGCCGCTACGAGACCGAGGGCACCTACACCAACTTCAACCCGACCGGGCCGGACACGCAGGTCAACCTGCGCTCGCGGACCGACGACGATTCGAAGGCGCGCTTCGACTCCGTGGTCGTGCTGGCCAACGGCTATTTCGACCTCGGCACGTGGTACGGCGTGACGCCGTTCGTCGGCGGCGGCGTCGGCGTCGCCTTCAACACCCTGTCGGGCGCCAAGACCGATGCCCGCCGCACCGAGCCGACGATCGCCTACTGCATCGACGCCTGCGGCAACTTCCTCCCCTACGCCGTGCCGGGCGCGTACTCGACCCGTACGGACCGCTACGACTACAAGGACAAGACCACGACCAGCTTCGCCTGGGCGCTGCATGCCGGTCTCGCTTACGACGTGACCTCGAACTTCAAGGTTGAGCTGGCCTACCGCTACCTCAACCTCGGCTCGGCCAAGACTGGCCTCGGCGAGAGCTACTGCTGCTCGGGCATCGGCGGCTACAAGGTGAAGACCCTCGAGGCGCACGACGTGAAGCTCGGCGTCCGCTACCTGCTCGGCGGCTACGCCGCGGCTCCGCTGCCGCCGCTCATGGCCGATTACCAGCCGGCCCCGGGACCGCTCGTCCGCAAGTACTGAGCGCAGCTCCCTACTCATCGAACTCGAACGGCGCGGATCGGATCCGCGCCGTTTTCGTTTGGGCGAGACATGACGACGGCGGTCGACCCGGCAATATTTGCCGATCAAAGAAACACCTGCGCTTCGACGGCCATGAACCAACATGGTTGGCGTCTTCGATCCAACAGGACTGCACCATGATCTTTTACGGGAAGCGGAATTACTCCGCGTGAAACGGAGCATTAAGGTTACTGGCGTATCAATGCCTCATGGGGGCTGCAGATCGAGTCGCGTTGCTGCCCCGGGGGATGACTTCGATGCGTACCGTCACCGTCTCGGTCCTGTTGGCCCTTGGCCTGTGCGGAATCTCGGGGGCGCAGGCCGCCGATCTCGACTACGGCATATTGCGCGGGCCGGAATACGACGCGCCCGTACCGGTGATCGATTGGGGCGGCATCTATTTTGGCGCGCATGCCGGCTACACATCGGCCGCCCTCGGCTACCCGAACCGGTTCGGCGACATCACGTCGAACTGGCGTGGTAAATACCCGTTCGACGCGTACATCGTGGAAGCCTCGAACCTCTCGGGCACGATGTATCTCCCGAGCGCACGCCGAGACGGGACATCGTTCGGCGGGTTCGCAGGCATCAACTACCAGTTCGACGAGATCGTCGTCGGCGTGGAGGCGGATTATACGGCGTTCGGTACCGCCGGCGTCAGCACCTATGATCGGCCAATGTTGAGCGACCGCACCCTCACGCTCACGAATGCGGCGGCGACGCGGGTCGAAGATTACGGCACCCTGCGGGCACGCGTCGGCTACGCGCTCGGGCAGTTCCTGCCCTTCGTGACCGCTGGCGGCGCGATCGGCCGCGCCCAGATCAAGGAGCACGTCCTGCTCACCTCCGCCGGATCGTCGACCCCGATTTTCGATATCTACAACAAGGGCTTCGGTTCGGACGTGATCAGCACGACAAACCGGCCTTACGCCAAGACCAAGGTCGTCGGTGGCTTCACCCTCGGCGGCGGCCTGGAATATGCGCTCACGCAGAACATTATCCTGCGCGGCGAATATCAGTACGTGCTCTTCAACGATTTCGACGGGCACAAGGCCAATCTCAACACCGTGCGCGGCGGCGCGGCGGTGAAGTTCTGAGCGTACCGGATCCGCGGGAAGGGGACGTGATGGCCATGACGAGCGGATCGCCCGCACTTCGCACGCTGCTGATGATCGGCGCTCCTCTGGGCTTTGGCGCGATGCTCCTCGCCGCGTCGTGGCAGCCGGTCGCGGCCGATGGCTACCGGCCGATCGAGCGGTCCGCATCCGGGAGGCACGTCATGCGCCGGCAGGGGCGCCCGCTTCCGCCCGAGATAGCCTATCGGGATCCGCGCTACCGCCCACCCGTCGTGGCCGGCCCGCCCGTGATCGTGCGCGCCTATCTGCCGCGGAACAACGCGGTGCCCATGTACAACGAGCCGCCCGCCCGCTTCCCGGAATAGCCTCAGCTGTCGAGCTCGCTGTCCCAGTACAGGTAGTCGAGCCAGGTGTGGTGGTATTGCCGGTGGTCGAATTCGGGCTGCCGATGGTGCAGCTCGTAGCGCGTCGGCCGGCGCGGCGCGTTGAGGAGCGGCATCTCGGCCTCGGACGGCGTCCGGTTCGCCTTGCGCAGGTTGCAGGGGGAGCAGGCGGCGACCACGTTCTCCCAGGTGGAGAGGCCGCCGCGCGAGCGCGGCACGACGTGGTCGAAGGTCAGGCCGCCCGCGGGCAGGCGCAACCCGCAATATTGGCAGGAAAACCCGTCCCGCAGGTAGATGTTGTAGCGCGTGAAGGCCGGTGTCCGGGCGAGCGTGACGTAATTTTTCAGGGCCACCACGCTCGGAACCCGCAGCGATCGGCTCGGGGAGCGGGCCTCGACATCGTAGCTCGCCACCAGGGTCACGCGGTCGAGGAACAGGGCGGTGAAGGCGTCCTTCCAGGACCAGAGCGAGAGCGGATTGTAGGAGAGCGGCCGATAATCCGCGTTCAGGACGAGGGTTTGAAGGTCCATCATCAGCGCTACTCTCGGAACGGCTGCTGCAAGGGACAACGCGCGGGAATCGGCCGGCGCGCTGCCCCGAAGTGATGAAAGACGGCAGACCTCCTGCCGCGATGGCGACGCGATGCCTGGAGGCGGCCGGCGGGCGCGTCCGACCTGTGGCGGTCCCGGCCGGCGGGGCAAGCTCTCGGAACGGGGGACGGGACGGGCGTCGGCCGCTCGCGGCGGCCGCTATGGGCACTGACGCCCAGATTCTGGCGGGGCTGAACGCGGAACGCCGTCAGCGCCACCTCCTCGCGAAGAAACGAAAAGGCCCTGTCCATCGGCCCTGAGTGTAATATCAGCGTGACACGGTTGTGAAGGTTCGCGCTCGATCCGCGACGACGCACCCACAGGTGCCACGCGGGAGCCCTGCGGTCGCCGCGCCGCTTCCCGGCGAGCAGGCGGGTGGGCAGGGCGGTCCTTTCCCGTTAAGGATCGGCCACAACGATCAGACCCGCCCCGCGACGCGGCCATCATGGCCCGCCGCGCGCTGCCCGCCCGCTCGGCCCCGGGGCCGCGAGGCCGTGCCCGACCGGTGACCCCGGTGCGCGGCGCGCATCGAGAAAGGACGCTCATGAGCCGAAGCCTGCCGACCCGCAGCCCGCGCCTCGCGACGCTCACCGCCGTGCTCCTCGCAGCTCTGCTCGCCGCTCCCGTCTCCGCGCCCGCACAGACATCGGCCCCCGCGCCGGCCGTTGAGCAGGCCAAGCCGCAGCCCGGGGCCAAACCCGAGCCCTCCAAGCCCGAGTCCTCCAAGCCCGACTCTTCCAAGCCCGACTCTTCGAAAACCGCGGACCCGAAAGCTGGAGAGGCGAAACCGGCCGAGGCGAAACCGGCGGAGGCCAAGCCCGCGCCGCCGAAGCCCGAGATGTCGGAGGCGCTCAAGGCCGTGCGGGCGAAGCTCGATACGGCCAAGGCCGACCTGAGCCAGCGCGAGAAGGAGCTGGGACGCCAGAATCTCACCGCCATCGACCTCGCTCGCCTGCGCGACGGCCTGACGCCCGTGGCCGACGAGATCCGCACCATCGTCGACCGGCTCGATACCCCCCTGGAAGCCGCCCGCGAGCGCCTGACCCAACTCGGGCCGAAGCCGAAGGACGTGGAGGAAAGCGCCGAGGTGATGCAGGAGCGCGTGGAGCGGGAGGCCGCGGTCGCGCGTATCGACGAGACCCAGCGCCTCGCCCGCTCGCTGCTCGTCCAGAGCGACCAGATCGTCGACCGGATCTCGAATCGGCGCCGCGAATCCTTCACCCGCGGGCTGTTCGAGCGCTCCCAGGGCCTGCTCACGCCGACCCTGTGGAGCCGGGTTGCCGCGGACATGCCCCGCGACATGCGGGCGCTGCAGAGCGCCCTCTCGGACATTCTCCTCCTGTTCGGGCGCAACGGCACGCTGGCGAACCTGCTGCTGCTCGGCATCGCCTTCGGCGTGTCGGTCGCCCTGTATTTCGGGCGTCGCAACATCGCGCCGCGCTTCGGGCGGCGCGACCAGACGAAGAACGATCCGACGCGACGCCAGAAGCTGCTCGGCGCGTGGCGGGTGATCCTGCTCGGCACGGTGCCGGCGGTGGTCGGCAGCTACGCCGTCTACTACGCCCTCGACGCCACCGACCTCCTGCCCTCCCGCCTGCTGCCGGTCGCGGGCGCGATCCTCGGCGGGCTCGCCTTCATCGCCTTCGTCGAGGCGCTCTGCGACGGCCTGCTCTCGCCGGACAAGCCGTCCTGGCGCCCGGCGCCCGTGAGCGACGCGGCCGCCGCCCGCGTCCGGCGCCTCGCGGTCGGCATCGCCACCGTGATCACGGTCACGAAGTCGATCGAGGCCCTGAATTCCGGGATCTCGGCGGCGCTCCCCATCTCCATCGCCACCCGCGGCATCGGCGCCCTCGCGATGGTTCTGATCCTCGCGATCGGCCTGCACCGCTTCGCCGACCGCGAGGAGGAGGAGGAAGCCTGCCTCGGCCCCTACGTGCCGACCCGCACCACGACCGGCGTCGGCGGCCCGGCGCGGCTGATCGGCTGGGCCGCGGTCGGCCTCATCGGCGCCGCCGATCTCGGCGGCTACGTCGCCTTCGCCGCCTTCCTCATCGACCAGCTCGTCTGGACGACGAGCCTGCTCGTGCTCCTCTACCTCCTGATCCAGAGCGCCGACACCTTCATCGGCGGCTCGCTCAGCGACGACACGCGGCTCGCGACGACGCTCCAGGCCAATACGGGGCTGCGCAAGCGCTCCCTCAACCAGATCGCGGTGCTGGCCACCGGCGCCTCGCGCGTCGTGCTGATCCTGCTCGTCGCGCTCCTCGCGCTCGCGCCCTGGGGGCTCGATTCCACCGACGTGCTGAGTTCGGTGCGCACCGCCTTCTTCGGCTTCAAGGTCGGCGACGTCACCATCTCGCTCTCCTCGATCACCTTCGGCATCGGCATCCTGATCCTCGGCGTCGTGATCACCCGCGCGGTGCAGCGCTGGCTGGAGCACACCTACCTGCCCGCCACCGACCTCGATGCCGGCCTGCGCAACTCGATCTCGACGGTCAGCGGGTATTTCGGCTTCCTGCTCGCGCTCGCGCTCGCCTTCTCGTATCTCGGCCTGAGCCTCGAGAAGCTGACCATCGTCGCCGGCGCGCTCTCGGTCGGTATCGGTTTCGGCCTGCAATCGATCGTCAACAACTTCGTCTCGGGTCTGCTGCTCCTCTGGGAGCGCCCGATCCGCGTCGGTGATCAGGTGCTGATCGGCGACAGCGAGGGCATCGTGAAGCGGATCTCGGTGCGCTCCACGGAGATCCAGACCTTCGACCGATCGGCCGTCATCGTGCCGAACTCGAACCTGATCTCGGGCGTGGTCAAGAACCGGGTCCGCGGCGACCGGACCGGCCGCGTCACTCTCACCGTCAGCGTGCTGCGCAACCAGGACCCGGTCCGGGCGGCGGAACTCATCGTCGGCTGCGCCCGGGAGCATGCGGACGTGCTGAAGGAGCCCGAGCCCCGCGTCGTGTTCCGCAAGATCGGCGACCCGTTCCTGGAATTCGAGCTGATCGCCATGATCTCCGACGTCAGCCTCGGCCAGAAGGTGCAGACGGACTTGAACTTTGCGGTCTTCAGAACCTTATCGGAGGCCGGCTTCATCCCACCGCTCGGACCCGGCTCCAGCGTCGTGACGGTGCAGGGCCTCGACGGGATGCAGAACGCCCTCGGCGAGATCGCGGGCCGCTTCGTCCGGCCGGACTCCGAGCCGGAGACGGCGCGGGACGCGGCACCTTTACCCGAGGAACCGGTCCGGTCCGCGACGCCGCGGGACCTGAGCCGGCGAAGCGTGGGCACGGTTGGCTGAGGCAGGGACGACGGACGGGGATGAGGGGCGTGGAACGGGTGCGTGATCTCGGTTTCGTGGCGGCCATCCTCGCCACTTTCGGCCTTGCGGGCTGCGCGGGCGAGCCGCAGGCGACCTCCGCCCTGCCGAGCCTCTACTGGCCGCTCACGACCAACACCGCGCAACTCGACACGAACGCGGCCCGCGACATGATCTCGGCCTATCGAAGGGGGCGTGGAGAGGCACCGCTGACCCTCGACCCGGACCTGCAGCGCCTCGCCGAGACCGAGGCCGCGGCGATGGCGGCGGCCGACCGGCCGAGCAAGGCGCAGACGGTGAAGGTCGCGGTGGAGCGCCTCGGCTACGACAAGGCGAACGCCAACCTCTCGGCCGGTTACCACACCCTCGCCGAAGCCTTCTCCGGGTGGCGCGACAGCCCGCCCCACAACGCGGTGATGCTCGACGCCAGCGCGACGCGCATGGGCATCGCCACGGCCTACGCGCCGAACTCGAAGTACAAGGTCTATTGGGCGCTGCTCGTCGCCAAGTGACGCTTCACGGACGGCGCGTCACGGCAGGCCGCGGCCGGCCGGCGTCGGTGGCGCTTCCTTCAGGAGCGTGACCGTCACGCGGCGATTGGCCGGCAGGAAGGGATTGTCCGGAAACAGCGGCTCGGTATCGGCCTTGCCGCTGACCGAAGCGAAGCGGTCGTCGGGAACGCCCGCGCCCGCCAGGATCTCGCGGACGCTGATCGCGCGGTTCGCCGAGAGCTCCCAGGGCGGGGCAGGTGGCCGGTTGCCCGGCCGGTCGCTCGCGGTGAAGCCGGTCACGGCGATCCGGTTCGGCAATTGCCGGAGCGCGGGAGCGAGCTTCTCCAGAAGACGGCGGGTCCGGTCGTTCGGCCGGCTCGATCCCTCCGGGAACATCGAGCGCCCGTCCTGATCGACGATCGTCACGTCGAGGCCCTTGGCGGTGGGCGCGATGATGATGTTCTTCGAGATTTCGGCGACCTCGGGCATGTCCTGCAGCGCCTGCCGCAGCGAGGCCGCGGCGAGCCCGAAATTCTCGACCTCGCCCCGGTCGGAGAGGCCGCTCTCGACGGTCTGGTCGATCCGCGGCGGCGTCGTGCGGTCGCTCGCGCGCTCGGGCGGCACGTCGCGCAGGTAGCGGACCCGGTCGGCGGTCGGCAGGCCCGTCTGCTCGATGATGCCGGCGAAGCGCGATTCCTTGTTGACGCCGAAGGCGTCGCGCATCGAGCCGGCGACCGCCTGCATCTTCTTCTGATCCTGCGTCGAATACGCCGCGATCATCACGAAGAAGCTCATCAGGAGCGCCATCAGGTCGGCGAAGGTCACGAACCAGCCGTGGCCGCCATGCGCGCCGCCGCGCTTCTTCTTGGCCACCGGACAGCCCTCCTAGCGGCCCGCCGCGCTCACGCTGCGGCCTCGGCGAGTTCCTCGCGGTGATTGTGCGGCAGGTAGGCGATCAGCATCTCGCGCACGAGGGACGAACTCTTCTGGTCGCGGATCAGCAGGATGCCGTCGATGATGAGCGAGCGGGAGACGTCCTCCTCCTCGAGCTTCACGTGCAATTTGTCGGCGAGCGGCAGGGTGATCATGTTGGCGATCAGCGCCCCGTAGAGGGTGGCGAGCAGCGCCGTCGCCATGGCGGGGCCGAGCTTCGAGGGATCGGACATGTTGGCGAACATGGTCACCATGCCGAGGATGGTGCCGATCATGCCCCAGGCCGGTGCGCAATCGCCGAAGGCGCGATAGATCTTCGAGCCCTCGTCGAGATGCATCAGGAAGTTGTCGCGGTCGCGCTCCATCGTGTCGCGGATGAATTCGCGGTCGTAGCCGTCGGCGATGTAGCGGGCGCCCTGCGCCAGGAACGGGTCCGAGATCTCCATGTTCTCGAGCGCCATCGGCCCGCTCTTGCGCACCACGTCGGCGATCTTGGTGATCTCGTCGATGAGGTCGCGCGGCTTCACCGAGCGCATCGTGAAGGCGAAGCGCAGGCCCATCGGCAGGCCGTGCATGATGGTCGAGAAGGGGAACCGCATCATCGTGGCGGCGGTCGCGCCGCCGAAGATCACGATGACGGCGTGCTTGTCGAAATAGGCGGCGAAGTTGCCGCCGTCGATCATGATCAGCACGAACACGACGGCGAAACCGCCGATCAGGCCGACACCGGTTGCGAGATCCATGACGACGATGCCTGACGGTAAGCCCGCGCCGTCCCTTCGGGACAACGTCGTCCCCATAAGTAGGGAAACGGGCTGAACGAACCGTAAAAGTGGCGACGATGGCCTTTACCGTGGCCCGTCCGTCTGGGAATGATTTCGGGCGCTCCGCGTCATGCGGCGTTCAGGCAGGATCTGCCATAAGCCACTCTACCCCGGACGGTTTCCAGCCTTCTTCCAGGCTGCGGAGCGCCGGGGCGCGCACGGCGAAGGACCGGGGTCACACCGGCCGCGTCGGGAGGTTTTCGGAGCTCGGGATGTCGATGTTTCGTCTCTATGGACGGGTGATGGGCCTTCTCGGCCCGGACAAGCGCCTCGCGATCGGCCTCGCCGTCGCGAACGTGGCCCTCGCGGTCGCGGCCTTCGCCGAACCGCTGCTGATGGGCCGCATCATCGACCAGCTGACCCATCTGAGCCGCAACGCCGACGCGTTCGGCACGCTGGTGCCGCTGATCGGCGCCTGGGTCGCCTTCGGCTTCTTCACGATCGCGGCGGGCGTCGCCATCGCCCTACACTCGGACCGGCTCGCCCATCGCAGCCGCCTCTCCACCATGGCGAACTACTTCGAGCACGTGCTCGACCTGCCGCTCGCCTTCCACTCGGCCAACCATTCCGGCCGCGTCCTCAAGGCGATGCTGGAGGGCACGAACGGCATGGCCTGGCTCTGGCTCGGCTTCTTCCGCGACCATTTCGCGGCCCTGGTCTCGCTCGGCGTGCTGCTGCCGCTGACGCTGTTCGTGAACTGGCAGCTCGGCTCGATCCTCGTCGTGCTGGTCGTCGTCTTCACGGGGCTGACCACCTTCGTGATGCGCCGCACGGAGGCGCTCCAGGGCGAGGTCGAGCACTATCATTCGGGCCTCGCGGCGCACGCCTCGGACGCGCTCGGCAACGTCGCGGTCATCCAGTCCTTCACCCGCGCCAAGGCGGAGAAGGAGGCGATGCACGGCATCATCCACAACCTGCTGAAGGCCCAGATCCCGGTTCTGTCCTGGTGGGCGCTCGCCGCGGTCGCGACGAAGGCCTCGGCGACCATCACCATGACGGCGATCTTCATCACCGGCATCGCCCTCTACCAGGCCGGCTCGACCACGGTCGGCGAGGTCGTCGCCTTCATGAGTCTCGCCACGATGCTGGTGGCGCGCCTCGACCACGTCGTCTCCTTCGTGAACGGGCTGTTCCAGCAGGCGCCGAAGATGGCCGAGTTCTTCGAGATCCTCGACACGGTGCCCGCCGTCCGCGACCGGCCGAACGCGCGGCCGATCGCGCGGCTCGACGGCGAGGTCAGCTTCGAGGAGGTCGGCTTCTCCTACGACGGCCGCCGCCCGGCCCTCGACGGCGTGTCCTTCACGGCGCGGGCCGGGGAGACGGTGGCGCTCGTCGGCACGACGGGCTCGGGCAAGTCGACCACGCTCGGCCTGCTGCACCGGACCTTCGACCCGGATGCGGGCGCGATCCGCATCGACGGGACCGACATCCGCGAGATCGGCCTCGCCTCCCTGCGCCACAATATCGGCGTCGTGTTCCAGGAGCCGATGCTGTTCGCCCGCTCGATCCGCGAGAACCTGCAGGTGGGCCGGCCGGACGCGACGGATGCCGAGATGCTCGACGCGCTGGAGCGGGCGCAGGCCAGCGAGTTCATCGCCCGCCAGCCCGACGGGCTCGACACCGTCATCGGCGAGCGCGGCCGTTCGCTCTCGGGCGGCGAGCGCCAGCGGCTCTCGATCGCGCGGGCACTCCTGAAGAACCCGCCGGTCCTCATCCTCGACGAGGCGACGAGCGCCCTCGACGCGGCCACCGAGCGCAAGCTGCAGACGGCGCTGGAGGCGGTGATGGAGGGGCGCACGACCTTCGTGATCGCGCACCGCCTCGCCACGATCCGCAACGCCGACCGGATCCTCGTCTTCCACGAGGGGCGGATCGTCGAGAGCGGGAGCTTCGACGCGCTGGTGGCGGAGGGCGGGCGCTTTGCGGAGCTGGCGCGAGCCCAGTTCATGGCCGCCGAGAGCGAGCCGGCGGAGATGGCGCTCGCGGCCTGATCCCGATCACCGTGCGATCACCGTTCGGCGCCCCTCCGCGTAGATCGCGATCATCCCGGCGACCCGAGACAAAACGGCCCGCCTCCCTTTTGGGAAGCAGGCCGGGCAAGGTGGAAACATCGCATGGAGCATGGGGCCAAGTCGCCGAACCGACGTTCGGTTCCCGCCCCGGCGCACGCGATCGTACGATGCGGCCGGGCGGGGCGCCCGTCCGGAGCGGGGGACGGAAGGCTCAGAGCATCGCCGCCCGCTCGTGCTTGGCCTGCATCCGGGCCTGAAGCCGCCGGCGCTTGGCGGCGATCACGGTGCCGTTGATCTCGCCGCCGAACAGGAACATGGCCGCGAGCCAGTAGAGGAAGACGAGGAACACCATCGCCGTGGCGAGGCCCCCGTAGGTGGAGGCGTAGGCCGAGGAGAAGCGGTCGAGGTAGAAGCCGAAGCCGAGGCCGGCCAGGAACCAGAGGGCGAGCGTCACCGCGACCCCCGGCAGCACGGACCAGAGCGAGCGCCGGCCGGCCGCCACGAATTTGTGGGCGATGACGAGCACCGTCATGATCAGGAAGGCCGTCACGCCGATCCGCCCGATCGCGACGGTGAGGCTGAGCGGCTCCAGCCCGGGGGCGACGTTGATGAGGTTGCGCCAGATCAGCGGCCCGAGCACCACGAGGAGCGCGAAGGCGAGCATCGCGAAGGCGCCGCAGACCACGTAGCCGATCGATTCGAGGCGGGTCAGCCACCAGGGCCGCATCTCGCGCAACCCGTAGGCCCGGTTGAGGCCGACCCGCAGGCTCTCGACGCCGGAGGACGAGAAGTAGAGGGCGAGCACGGCGCCGAGGGTGAGGACGCCGCCGCGCTGCTCGGTCAGCACCCGGTGCATCTCGTTGACGATGGGCTTGGCCACCTCGCGGGGCCACGCGTCGAAGATCAGCACGCCGGCCTCGTCGGCCAGCGACTTCGTGCCGAACAGGCCGGCAACCGCCGCCAGCAGGATCAGGAACGGGACCAGGGAGGTCAGCATCGAGAGCGCGATGTGGCTCGCGATGGCCCAGCCGTCATGGGCGACGAACCGCTGCGCGGCGATCCCGGCCACTTCGAAGCTGGTGCGGAGGCGTCTCACGGCGGGAAGCGGTCTCGGGAGGGCGGGCCGGTGCGGAATGCCGGCCGGATACGAAGAGCGCGGATCCGGTTCGTCAACGCGTCAGGCGGCAGGCGGCGCCGTTCGTCGGTCAGGTGACGATTTCGGGCAACGCCGCCGAAAGTCGCGCCCGGCCCGGCAGCGGCGCGACGGGCGGGGGGAGGGCGGCTGCGCGGCGGGGTGACAGGCAGCGGGGAACGTGCGTTCTCTGCAGCATGGATGCCGAGCATGCGGAAGACTGGCCCGTCGGCGATGGGGAGATGGCCGCCCGCATCCGCGCGCACGATTGGGCGAGGACGCCGCTCGGCCCCATCCCATCCTGGTCGAGCCGGCTCAAGCTGATGGTCGAGCAGGTGCTGGCGAGCCCGCTCGTGGCGAGCCTCGTCTGCCGGCCGGACCACATCCTCATCTACAACGATCCCGCCGCCCGCCTCTACGGGGCGCACCACCCCGCCGCCCTCGGGCGGCCCCTGCCCGAAACCTGGCCCGAAGCCTACCCGGCCGTCGCCCACCATTACGAGCGGGTCTTCGCGGGCGAGAGCGTGCATGTGCCGGCCCAGGCGCTCGCCGTGAGCGGACCGGGGCAGGTGTTCGACGCCTATCTCAGCCCCGTGCGGGACGCCAGGGGCTGCGTCGTCGCCGCCCACATGATCGGCTTCGAGATCAGTGGGCGGCTGCGGGCGGAGGCGGCCTTGCGCGCGAGCGAGGACCGGCAGGCCTTCCTGCTCAGGCTCAGCGACGCGCTGCGGCCGCTCTCGGACCCGGTCGCGGCGCAGGGCGTCGCGTGCCGGCTGCTCGGCGAGCATCTCGGGGTCGATCGGGCCTGGTACGTCGCGGTGGACGAGGCGGACGGCATCGCGCGGGTCGAGCGGGATTGGGTGCGCGACGGCGCGCCGTCTCTTTCGGGCGAGCATCCCGTCGCGCGCTTCGCGTGGTCCCTCGACATCCTGCGCGGCGGGGCGTGCCACGCCGTGGACGATGCGCGGACCTCCCCGCTCGTCGCGGCAGTGGACCGGCCGGCGCTCGCGGCGCTCGAGATCGTCTCCTGCGCGGGAGCCCCCCTGATCAGGGATGGCGGCTTGGAGGGCGCGCTCTGCGTCACGGGCTCCGCCACGAGGCCATGGCGCCCCGACGAGATCGAGCTTCTGCGCGAGGTGGCCGAGCGCCTCTGGGCCGCCATCCAGCGCGCGCGGGCCGAGGCGGCGCTCCGCGACAGCGAGGAGCGGTTCCGGCAATTCGCCGCCTCCTCGTCCGACGCCCTCTGGATCCGGGAGGCGGCGACGCTGGCGATGGAATATGTCAGCCCGGCCATCCGGACGATCTACGGCGTGGAGCCGGAGGCGATCCTCGGCGATCCGAAGCGCTGGGCCGGGCTCATCGTGCCCGAGGACCGCGACGCCGCCATCGCGCATCTGGAGCAGGCCCGGCGCGGCGAGGCGGTGACGCACGAGTTCCGCATCCTGCGCCCGAGCGACGGCGCCTTCCGCTGGGTCCGCGACACGGATTTCCCGCTCCTCGACGCGGCTGGCCGGGTCCAGCGCGTCGCCGGCATCGCCGAGGACGTCACCGAATCCAAGCAGGCGGCCGAGCACCAGTCGGTGCTGCTCCTCGAATTGCAGCACCGGGTGCGCAACATCCTGGTCATGATCCGCTCCATCGCCGCCCGCACCGGCGAGACGGCGGGCGACGTGGGCGATTACCGCGACCTGCTCGAAGGGCGCCTGCGGGCGCTCGCCCGGACGCAGGTGCTGCTGACCCGGGCCGCCAATGCCGGCGTCGATCTCGCCTCGCTGATCCGCGCCGAGGTGGAGGTTCAGGCCGCGCGGGAAGGCCAGTTCACGCTCGCGGGGGCCGGGCTGCTTCTGGCGCCGAAGGCCGCCGAGGTGCTGACGCTCGCGGTGCACGAACTGGCGACGAACGCGCTGAAATACGGCGCCTTCGCGCACGCAGGCGGGCGCCTCGCCGTCGCGTGGCGCGTCGCCCAGGCGGAGGACGGGCCCCGCCTGCTCTTCGACTGGGTCGAGACGGGAGCGCCCGCGCCCCTCGTGCCGCCGCAGCGGCAGGGCTTCGGAACGACGCTCATCGAGCAGCGTATCCCCTACGAGCTGAAGGGACGGGGCCGCCTCAGCTTCGAGCCGGACGGCCTGCGCTGCCGCCTGGAATTCCCGCTGCGGCAGGGCGACAGCATCCTGGAAACGGACACCGTCGTTCTGAGCACGACGATCGCGGGGGGATCGCTGGACATGGCGGGCGAGGCGGACCTCAGCGGATGCAGGGGCTTGGTGGTCGAGGATGATTACTACATCGCGACCGACACCGAGCGCGCCCTGCGCGGGGCGGGGGGCACGGTGCTGGGGCCGGTCGGGAGCGAGGATCAGGCCCTGGGCCTGATCGCCCGCGAGGCGCCGGATTGCGCGGTGGTGGACATCAATCTCGGGGCGGGGGTCCGCTTCTCGGTGGCCGAAGCCCTGCAGGAGCGCGGCGTGCCCTTCGTGTTCGTGACGGGCTACGACGACGTGATGATCCCGGCCCGGTTCGACGCCGTCGAGCGCCTGCGCAAGCCGGTCGAGTTCCGGCAGGTCGTGCGGGCCGCGGCCCGGCTGTGCGCGGCCTGAGAAGACCCGCTATCGCGTGCAGGCCGCCCATGGTGATACCGGCGCGGAATCCCGCGCCGGCATCGATCCGTCCGAGGCTGACCGAACGACGTTAGTTGTTCGGCAGCGTGAAGACGGTGAGCTGACCGCCGAGATTGGTGTAGCTCGTCAGCGCCGCGTAGCCGCCGACCGCGCCGAGACCGGCATTCGGATCGGTCAGGCCCGCCGCCAGGCCGATGCCGGCCCAGCCGCCGACACCCGACAGGATGCCGACATACTGCTTGCCCTTGTGCTGGTAGGTCATCACGTTGCCGATGATGCCCGACGGGGTCTTGAACTTGTAGAGTTCCTTGCCCGTCTTCGAGTCGACCGCCTTCAGGTAGCCCTCCAGCGTGCCGTAGAAGACCACGTCGCCGGCCGTGGCGAGCGCGCCGCCCCAGGCGGAGAACTGCTCCGGGTTCGACCACTTGATCTTACCGTTCACGCCGTCCCAGGCGATGAAGTTGCCCATGCCGCCATGCGAGTTGGGGGCCGGGTACATCGACAGGGTCGCGCCGACATAGGGCTGGCCCGGGGTGTAGGTCACCTTGAAGGGCTCGTAATCCATGCAGACGTGGTTGGTGGGCACGTAGAACAGCTGCGTCTTCGGCGAGTAGGCCGCGGGCTGCTGGTCCTTCGAACCGAGGGCGGCCGGGCAGATGCCCTTCGAGTTCACGTCCTCGCCGTTCTGCTCGGTCGAGTACTTCGACACGACCAGCGGGCGGCCGTAGGTCTTCGAACCCTTGTCCATGTCGACCTTGGTGGCCCAGTTCACCACCGGATCGAACTTCTCGGCCACCAGCAATTCGCCGGTCGCGCGGTCGAGGGTGTAGCCGAAGCCGTTGCGGTCGAAATGGGTGAGCAGCGGGCGATCCTTGCCGTCGACCTTCTGGTCGGAGAGGATCATCTCGTTGACGCCGTCGAAATCCCACTCGTCGTGCGGGGTCATCTGGTAGACCCAGCGCGCCATGCCCGTATCGGCGTCGCGGCCCCAGATCGTCATCGACCAGCGGTTGTCACCCGGACGCTGCTTCGGGTTCCAGGTCGAGGGGTTGCCCGAGCCGTAATAGACGAGATTCAATTTCGGATCGTAGGAGTACCAGCCCCAGGTGCAGCCGCCGCCCGTCTTCCACTGATCGCCTTCCCAGGTCTTCAGCGAGGAATCCTTGCCGACCGGCTTGCCGAGATGGGTCGTCTTCTCCGGATCGACCAGAAGCTGATCGTCGGGGCCGACCGAGTAGCCGCGCCAGACCTTCTTGCCGGATTTCAGGTCGTAGGCGGTGACGTGGCACTGCACGCCGAACTCGCCGCCCGAGATGCCGACGATGACCTTGTCCTTCACCGGCAGCACGGTGGCGGTGTTGGTCTCGCCCTTCTTCGGGTCGCCGTTGACGACCGACCAGTTCACCTTGCCCGACTTGGCATCGAGCGAGACGAGGGTGGTGTCGGCCTGGTGCAGCAGGATGGCGCCGTCGGCATAGGCCAGGCCACGGTTGACCGTGTCGCAGCACATGACCGGGATCACGGACGGGTCCTGCTTGGGCTCGTACTTCCAGACGATCTTGGCGTCGTGGTCGAGGTCGAGCGCGTAGACGATGTTGGGGAAGGGGGTGTGCACGTACATCATGTTGCCGACGACGAGCGGGGAGCCCTCGTGGCCGCGCAGCACGCCGGTCGAGAAGGTCCAGGCGACCTGGAGGTTCTTGACGTTGCCGGCGTTGATCTGGTCGAGCTTCGAGTAACGGGTGTTGGCGTAGTCAACCGTCTGAAGCACCTGCTG